>JBBIOD010000030.1:0-18429 GCA_037443545.1 Ignavibacteriales bacterium
ATAATTCTTATTTATCTCCACGATTCGTTTTTCTCACAGCTTCTTCCTTACGCTGTTTCAGCGTTTCAACTTTTCTAAATCATCAGTCTTACTTCGAAGTATGCCTCAGCGCCCGCCTTATTAATTCTTCGACCGGTAAATCTATATTTTCTTTTAATACTTCTCGGATTGCATTTTCGGCTGTGTTGCGATTGTAACCCAGCGATACAAGAGCGTTAAGCGCATCGTTCCTGGTATTTATTTGATGTGAAGTTGCTGTGAAGGAGAGAGATTCAATTTCCGATTTTCCGATTTTTTCGCGGAGTTCTAATATCAACCGCTCGGCTGTTTTCCTTCCGACTCCTTGCAACGAAGTTAACTCAGCAATGTCGCCGGTTTGTATCGCCGATTTCAATCCTTCGGCGGTCATCCCCGAAAGCATTCCCTGAGCTATTTTTGGACCGATGCCCGAAACTGAAATTAAAAGTTTAAACATCTCTCGTTCCGTTTCTGAAGCGAAACCGAACAATTGCAAAGCAACTTCGCGGACGTGCAGATATGTAAAAACTTTTATCTGATCATCTACCGAACTTAATTGCTCGTATGTTGTCAGCGATATATGTAGACTATATCCTACTCCGTTTACGTCGATCACAATATCAGTTGGAGTTTTGTAAATTAACTTTCCTGTTAGATATGATAACATAGCTTTTCCAATCTTTATATCTTCGGTTGTTCGGTCGAAATTGTTTTTTGGGAATAATGAGAGAATTGACTGAACGGAACGAGTGGCAGATGGCAACGGCGAGAGCATCGGTAATATCGTAATACGTTGGAACGCTCTGGAGTTTCAGAATCGTTTTTACCATACATTGAACCTGATTTTTTGAAGCGGCGCCGTTACCTACAACAGCTTTTTTAACCTCGCGTGGCGAGTATTCGGATAATGCGATTTTGTTGATAACTGCCGAGAGCATCGCCACACCGCGTGCTTGGCCCAATTTTAAAGCCGACTGTGCATTCTTACCATAGTAAGATGTTTCGATCGCTATTTCGTCGGGCTTGTATTTTTTAATTACACTATCTAATGTTTGGAATATAACTCCCAGCCGTATTGGTAATTCGGTGTTACTTTTATTCACGATAGCGTCGCACTTAACCAGACTAAATTTTCCGTTGTTCGTTTCGATGATTCCAAAACCTGTAATCAACGAGCCGGGGTCGATTCCCAAAATAATTCGTTTATTTTTTAAGCCTTTCATCGAAACTCGTTTGGTTAATCTTGATAGTTAGCCAAAACCTTTTCGTCGATATCGAAATTAGGATAAACATTCTGAACATCTTCGTTTTCTTCGAGAGCGTCCATTAGTTTAAGAACTTGTTCAGCATCTTTACCTTCGACCTTCACTAGATTTTCAGGGAGCAAGGAAAGTTCCGCTGACTCGATAGTGATTTTGTTTTCTTCGAGAGCTTTTTTAACATTTTCAAATGTTTCGGGTGTAGTTTTAACTTCGTAGAAGTCGTCCTCTACTTTTAAATCATCGGCGCCCGCATCTAAAATAATTGCGAGTATATCGTCTTCGGTATAATTTGATTTTGGAATTTGAATTACACCTTTGCGATGAAAGCTCCACGCAACTGAGCCTGCTGTTGCTAATTTACCGTTGTTACGTTCTAGCAGGTGTCGGAGTTCAGAAACAGTTCTGTTTTTATTATCAGTTACCGATTCGATTATCAAAGCAACACCACCGGCAGCGTATGCTTCGTATGTAACATCTTCGTATGAAACACCGGGGAGTTCGCCGGTGCCTTTCATAATTGCGCGTTTGATATTATCGGAGGGCATATTACTTGCCTTAGCTTTATCGACGGCTAAACGTAAACGAGGGTTTCCGTTTAAGTCGCCGCCGCCCAGCTTTGCGGCAATAGTTATTTCTTTAATAATTTGTGTAAAAATTTTTCCTCGTTTTGCATCGGTGGAAGCTTTTTTGCGTTTTATGGTTGCCCATTTTGAATGTCCTGACATATGTTATTCTCCTTTGTAAAATTAGTTTCAGCGTAAATCTCTGATTTTAAGTTGTGGAAACGCATCGCCAGCCGGTGCACCACCTTGCCAATCCGACTCGTTGATCGAAAATACAAGGTCAAAATTTTTTTCGCTGCTGATAGATGCAGAAACTTTATCCTTCAAATGTCCTAGGTTAAAACCAATTGCATCGAAGACAAAATGGTTTTGCTTAATTTTTAAACGTAAATGATTTTTGCCTACAATTTTTGGAGGTGCGGAAGCTTGAACTTTTGATACTAAAAATATGGGACGCAAGTTACCCGGTCCGAATGGTGCAAATTCTCTTAATATTTTCTGAAACCGTGGAGTAATTTCGGTAAGTTGAATTTCGGAATCAATCTTGATTTCAGGTTTAAGCAATTCTTCGCTGAGCAATTCTTTAACCGCTACATTGAATGCAGATTTGAATTCTTCGAGCCGTTCCAACTCAACGGATACACCTGCGGCATACTTGTGTCCGCCAAACTGTAATAACGTATCTTCAACCCTCTTCAGTGCCTGATAAATATCGAAGCCAGCAATGCTTCGCGCGGAACCTTTTGCAACGCCGTCGATGGTGGTCATCATAATTGTGGGTAAGTAATATTTTTCGACTAAACGTGAAGCAACAATACCTATCACACCCGGGTGCCAATCTTCTTGATGTAAAATAATTGATAAATCGTTTGCCTCATTCCCGTAATTATCAACAATTTGTTGGGCGTTGGCGAAAGTATCTTCGTCAATTTTTCTTCGATTTTGATTTTCTGTTTCTAAAACTTTAGCTATTTTTAATGCATCCTGATAATCGTTGCTGATTAACAATTCTACAGCTCTGGCTGCATCGCCGAGTCGGCCGACGGCATTGATGCGGGGGGCAAGTATGAATACAATTTGAGATGAACTTAAGGCCTCGGTCCTAATTCCTGCGTTATCCATGAGTGCCCTTATGCCGGGTCTCGGATTTTCATTAATTTTCTGTAGTCCCAATTTTACAATTGTCCGATTCTCGCCGACTAACGGGACGATGTCGGCGGTTGTTGCCAACGTAACGAAGTCGATAAATGAAAAAGCAAAATCTTCCGCTCCGATTTTTTGCCCGACGGCTTGAATAAGTTTGAAGCCAACTCCACAACCGCATAACGATTTAAAAGGGTAGTTACAGTTTGGCAATAACGGGTCGAGGACAGCATAAGCATTTGGAACGTCAACGGTTGGTTCGTGGTGGTCGGCAATTATTACATCAATGCCTAATGAATTAGCATAGTCAACTTGTTCGTTGGCGGTGATTCCACAATCGATAGCGATTAACAGTGTGGCTCCGAAATCTTTAGCCAAATCGACTCCGTGGTTCGAAATGCCATACCCTTCTTTCACACGGTCAGGAACGTGATATCTGGTATTATCATTAAATTTTTTAAAGAATAGAAATAGCATTGCGATACCGCTGGTTCCATCAACATCGTAATCGCCGTAGATCATAATTTTTTCTTTTGTATCGATAGCGGTAAGAATTCTGCTCACTGCTTTATCCATTCCACTCATCAGGAACGGATCGTGCAAGTGCTCAAATTTAGGTCTGAAATACTGCTTTGCTGAATCGTAATCTTCAATCCCCCGATTGACTAATATTTTTGCAATAACATCAGGAACATTTATATCTTTTGACAGCTTCTCAATTTTTTCGATTAGGGGCTCGTTCGTTAAAGTCCATCGGTGTTCTCTTATCATATATTATTTATTCTTTAAAAGTTGAATTGGAAAGATAACGGAAACGACGACAAAACGTAAATCTATAAGCCGAATTTTGTTTCCCGTTCTCCCGCAAGAAGCGGGGTACCGGGGCTGCAATCATTTCTCTAATGCGACCTACCCAAAACTATCTCCGCCGAGGCGAAGGCGGTACGGACAGCACCATTCGTTTCTTACTTGGTCTTGCTCCGGATAGGGTTTGCCGTGTGGCACCAGAAACGCCATCCCTTTCGGGACCTCCGCCATTACTGACGAAGCGGTGAGCTCTTAACTCGCCTTTTCACCCTTACCCCACCAAAAGCGGGGCGGTATTTTTTCTGTGGCACTTTCCGTGGCTGTATCCTTTCGTTTGCAGCCCCCTCGTTTTCACGAGGTGTCCTGTCCTGCGGAGTTCGGACTTTCCTCGACGCCCTAAGGCGACGCGATTGCACGATTTACGTTCGTCGTCCAATTCTATTATCCACCAATTGGTATTATGTTAATTAAATTTTTATGGGTTGCTTGCTGTCGATTCCAGCATTAGCAAGAAGGTCAGCATCGCGGTTCTGTTCACGCTTGATATGCTTTATTTCGTACATAAAAGCTGCCTTCCGTAAAACACGGTGTACGCGTTCAAATATCTCTTTTATACCCTCATTCTTTACCCGATATTGCCCGTTCATTTGTCGGACTAATAGTTCGCTGTCAGAATGGATTGTAATCATAGTACAATTAAAATCTTTAGCTTTTTTCAGGCAGGCGATCAGTGCAGTGTATTCAGCAATATTATTTGTTGCCTTGCCGATGTATCCATTAATCGAAGCAAGTGTATTGCCTGCCTCGTCTATCAATAGAACGCCGATACCACTTTCGCCCGGGTTGCCTCGTGAGGCTCCGTCAATGAAGGCGTTAATTTTCATAAAAGGTTTTTACTTCCTTCAACAATCGAATCGGACACTAATATTCTGCCGCAGCGTTCACAAGTAAACAAGTTTGTATTTTGCCGAAGTTCCTGAATTTTCTGAGGAGGTAAACTATTATAACATCCGCCGCATGCATTACGCTTAACAGAAACCACAGCTAATCCATTTTTTGCCTTCCGAATACGACTGTAAGTTGCCAAATCTTGTTCACTAATACGTGCTACCAATTTTGAGCGTTCATGTTGTACTTTTAATTCTTCTTCTTCGTTTTCTTTCAAAATCACATCGAGCTCGGCTTGTTTTTCTTCCAATTCCTGTTCAGCAGTTTTAAGTTCTTCTCTCAGTTTTTCGAGATCCTCTTTTCCGAGCTTGATCATACCTTCTAAAATTATGGCGTCATTCGTCAGTTGTTCAATTTTCTTTTCCGAATTTTCAATTTCGTGAGTCAGTGCATCGTATTGTTTATTGGTTTTAACTTCGTACTGCTGCTTTCTGTATTTTGTAATTTTTTCGGATAAGCTGATTTGCTCCACATCCGCCTCATCACTTTTTTTCTTGTTGTTCTGAATTTCTGTTTCGAGTTCTGGAATCGTTGTTTTTAGTGAGTTCACAGCTTCAGTAAGTCGATTCACTATCTCCGGAAGTTCGCCTTTAAAATCCTCAAGCTCGTCAAGCTGAGAATCGACTTGTTGTAGTGCGTATAGAAAACGTAATTTGGTTTCCAATAATTGCTCCAAAATTTTTATATGTTTTGAATTGGATTTTTTATCTGTGTTGCAGCTGAAATCTGAATATTTTCCTTCAGGGCGATAAACTTGTTTTTTAAATAATTCACAATAGATTCAACAATTACTACTTCGGTTTCGAAATGTCCGGCATCGGCGAGTAGAATTTTTCCACCAGCTTCCAAGAATGAATGGTATCCCACATCGCCGGTAATAAATGCATCGGCTTTAGCAGCTATCGCATCGGGGATTAAGTTGCTTCCAGA
This sequence comes from Ignavibacteriales bacterium, assembly GCA_037443545.1. Taxonomy (GTDB): domain Bacteria; phylum Bacteroidota; class Ignavibacteria; order UBA10030; family BY39; genus JASEGV01. The sequence goes on from JBBIOD010000030.1 coordinate 5,672, forward strand.
ACCGCCGCAGACAGCAACTGTTTTAATTTTGTTCTGACTCCCTTCGACGAATTTAATATTTTCGGAATTTAATTTTTCTTTTATATGCTGCAAAAATTTTTTTTGAGTTACTGCTTCTTCAAAAGTTCCGATTGCCCCGCTGCCATAATATTCGGTTTCGATTTCCAACGGATAGATATCGAAGGCCGGTTTTTCATAAGGATGCGAGCTACGAAGGGCGTTCGTAACGTCGGACAATTTCCAAACTGGTACGATCATTTCTAATCTAATTTCTTCTACCTTTTCGAATTCTCCTGGAGTGCCGATAAATGGTTTTGTCTCGTTGCCCCCTTTGAATGTACCGATTCCAGAAGTGCGGAAAGAACAATAATCGTAATTCCCAATGACCCCAGCGCCGGCGTTTGACATACTCTCGGCAACTTTTTCGGTGTAATCGGATGGAACAAACACTGCTATTTTTTTGAAATGCGATTCTGCCGGCTTCAAAATTTTGATGTTATTTAATTCCAGTTTTTGAGCAAGGGTATAGCTTACACCGTACTTCGTAAAATCTAGATTAGTATGGGCAGCGATTATCGAAATTCGGTTTTCGATTAGCTTAAATATTAATTCTCCGATTCTATCATTAGAGTTAATGGATTTGATTGGAGTGAAGATCAGAGGATGATGAACTATGAGTAAATCAATGTTCTTGGATACACACTCGTCAACTACATCGATGGTAACATCTAATGCGACTAATATTTTATGAACAGGTTTTTCGTAACTGCCGACCTGCAAACCGATGTGGTCTTTTTCCCACGCTAATTCTTTGGGCGCCCATTCAGATATTAGGCTATTTATTTCTTTAATCGTCATTATGGAATAAAAAAAAGTCCTGATTTATCAGCAGGACTTTTTTAGGAAAACTTTATGTAAATTTTTTGTTGTCTATACAGATTTTTGAGTTGAGGGTATTGTTCTTTTTGATACCCTCGATAATCGGAAAAATTCTTTCAGTTTTAAGAGAAAATGTTTGAACACGCATTATCATATCTGGCTTAATATAGAAATATCCGTTCATAAATGCAAGTTACTTTAATGCATCAGAAACATCGATATCACGCAATGTTAAGATTTCCTTTTCAATTATTTTAAGGTTTTTAACCAATTCCTGCAATATTTTGTCAGCCTCGGCGGTTAGCTTCTGGCGCGAAATAATATCGGTGCTTATCCTGATGGCTGCCAGCGGGTTATTAAATTCGTGGCAGATTGTAACTATAAGTTCACGGATAGCCTCCGTTTTTTTCTCAGAAATCATTTTTGCCTTCTCGGCAGTTTCAATCTGTCTTTTTATTTTAACCCGTTCCAAAACAGTTATTATTGCACGCGGCAATAAAGTATCAACTGCTTCGTCTTTGATGAGATAATCTTCAACGTTATACCTCATAGCTTCAATAGCTAATTTGAAATTTTTGTGAGTAGTTAAAAATATGATGGGTACCGATATACCTTGTTCGGAAATTTCTTTTACGATCTCTAAACCGTTTTGGTTGGGAAGATAATAATCTACCAAAATTAATTGTATGTTCGGGTTGGTTTTAAGTTCAGCAATTGCTTTCTGACCATTTTCCTTCCAAATTAAATTGAATCTCCTACCGGGGAATTTATTTAAAAGATGCCTTGCTACACTAACATAAGCCGCGTCATCGTCAATTAGTAGGATGTTGATTGTATCGAAATCCATCATTTTGCCTATTTTTAGAATTATTATAGTATTTGCTTTCATAATTTACAAGTATTTTTTTTTAATTGCTATAGGAGTTGATTTTATTAAATCATTTCCTTAACTTAATAACACAAAAACATGAATTAGAATAAGGTCGAATTTAATTCGTTAATTCAAGTAATATAAATTAGGAGTTAAACATGTCTGAAAAAAGTAAAATTTTAGTGGTTGATGATGAAGATACACTTCGTACAGTTCTTAGTCAGGAGTTAAAAGGTGAAGGCTATGAAGTTGAGACTGCGGCCGACGGGTTACTCGCTTTAGATGCGATTAAACAAAATAAATTTGATCTAGTGCTGTTGGATATCAAGATGCCCAACATGGATGGTTTCGAGGTTTTGAAGTATATCAAACAAAACCACAATGATTTAAAAATTATTATGTTGACAGGTTTCGCCGACCTTAAGAATGCAATCGAATCAAAAAAATTGGGAGCAGAAGATTTTGTTAGTAAACCTTACGACTTGGTCGATTTACTAACCACCATCGAAAGAGTTTTAAGTGAGTAAATGGTTCAACGAGATAAGATTCTTATTGTTGACGATGAGATTCAATTAAGTAATCTTCTTCAAGCCGAACTACAGGAAACGAACCGCTATATAGTTGACCTTGCGTTTGATGGTGTGGAGGCTATCAATTTAATTCAAAACAATCTTTATGATGTTATCCTCCTTGATATTAAGTTACCACGTGTGGGCGGGTTCGAGGTTTTGCAATTTATACAGGAAAAGTCGCCCGACTCACAAGTAATAATTTTATCCCGTTATGGTGATGTAAAAACAGTTGTCCAAACGATGAAACTTGGTGCCTACGATTTCATTGGAAAACCTTACGACATCGATGAACTTCTGAATGTACTTGAACGCGCAATCGAGAGAAAAAAACTTTTAATCAAGAGTAAATTGCTGGAAAATGAGCTCTCCAAAATTTCGAGTACCGAAATAATTGGAAAGAGCCCTGCTTTCGCGCGGGTCCTTGATGATGCCCGAAGAATTGCCGATAGCGATTCGTTCGTTTTAATACAGGGAGCCAGCGGAACAGGAAAAGAATTAGTTGCCCACCTGATACACAAAAGTAGTCCGCGTAAAGATTATCCATTTGTTGCTCTCAATAGTGCTTCGATTCCTGATACACTTTTAGAAAGTGAATTGTTCGGTTACGAGAAAGGCGCATTTACAAATGCATACTCTGTTAAGCAGGGTTTAGTAGAAGTAGCCAATGGCGGAACGCTATTCCTCGATGAAACGGGAGATATCAGTTTACAAATCCAACCCAAACTTCTCCGCTTTTTAGAAACAGGTAATTTCAGGAGAGTAGGAGGGACACACGAAATTCACGTCGATGTGAGGGTGATTTCGGCAACCAATAAGGATTTAAACGAAGAGGTTCGTAACGGAAAGTTTCGGGAAGATTTGCTATACCGTCTGAACGTGGTTACGTTACTTATGCCGCCATTACGTAATCGCCCAGAGGATATACCGCTCTTGACCGAATATTTTTTGCAAAAAAAAGCAAAGGTTAAAGAACCAAAAATTATTAGTCCCGAAGCCCTTGAGGTCTTGATGAATTATAGCTGGCCCGGTAATGTTCGGGAGTTAGAACACGTAATCGAAGGAGCCGTTTTACTTGCTCCTGATTATATCATCCAACCGACCGATTTAAAAATGCACATCGGTATCAGAGAGAATTCCAATGAACAATTTGCAGAAAATGGACTTCAACATAAAAATTTCAATCACCAGACTCTTTCTATTGATGAAGTCGAAAAAATACATATCGAAAACGTTTTGAGAATGATGAAAGGCAATAGGACTAAAACAGCCGAAGTTCTAAAAATAAGTCAGAAGGCTCTTTACTTAAAAATCAAACGCTACGGAATTAAGGTCGATTGAGCCAACCGTTCCACACCATTAAAAAATCGTCTTAAAGCAAAAATAAAAATGTAAAAACTATTGCAATGTAAACTAAATTTTATTAAATTTTCAATATGAAAGCCATCATAATGGCAGGGGGTTTTGGGACACGACTCAGGCCTCTTACCGCAAATATACCAAAACCAATGGTTCCAATGGTGAATAAGCCGATGATGCAGCATATCGTCAGCTTGTTAAAAAACCACAACATCGATAATATTATATCATCGTTGTTTTATCAACCGGATGCTATTTCAAGTTATTTCGGAAACGGTGAAAAATTCGGTGTAACGATGAATTACGTTCGAGCAGATGCCGACTACGGAACTGCCGGCAGCGTCAAAAATGCTGTCGTTTCGTTGGGTTTTCCGAACGATCAGGTACTAATTATCAGCGGCGATGTTTTAACGGATGTCGATTTAACTCAGGCAATCGAATTTCATAATTCAAAAAAATCAAAAGCCACCCTCATATTGACTCGTGCCAACAATCCGCTGCAATTTGGTGTCGTGATTACGCAGGACGATGGAAGGATCACCCGTTTCCTCGAAAAACCGACATGGGGTGAAGTTTTTTCGGATACAATAAATACAGGTATTTATATTTTAGAGCCTGAAATACTAAAGCTTATCCCATATCGGGAGGAATTCGACTTCAGCAAGGATTTGTTCCCTTTAATGCTCGAACAAAAAATGGATCTTTACGGATACATTGCCGATTGTTACTGGCGGGATATCGGGAATCTTTATGATTATCAAGAAGCCCATTTGGATTTCCTGGGCGGAAAAGTAAATATTAAAACCGACGGTACCCAAAATAAAAATTTTGTGTCGGGCGAAAAAACTGTTATCAAAACTGCCTCAGAAAATATTTCAGGAAATAATTTGATTGGTAAGAATTCCTTGATTGATGAGCATGTTGTTATTTCAAATTCGGTCATCGGGGATCACTGCACGATAGGTGCGGGCTCGATTATCAAGAACAGCGTTGTTTGGAGCGGCACCAAGATTGGAAGAAATTCGGAACTATCAGCCGATGTTGTCGGTTTCGATTGCGATATCCAAGATGGTGTGATTGTCGGCGATAATGTTTTTATAAGCGACAAATGTATTGTAGGCAACAAAGCAAAGTTAATAGCTAATATTAAACTCTGGCCCGAGAAGATTGTAGAAAATTCGGCTGTTCTGAATCGTAGTTTAGTATTGGAAGACCGATGGCTGAAAGAACTATTCACCGATGCAAGGGTAACGGGACTTTCGAATCTTGAGATGAATCCTGAATTCGGTGCCCGGCTCGGTGCGGCATTAGGCACATATTTAGGCGTTGGGAAAATAGTAGCTACAAGCCGCGATGCCGATAACGTTTCGAGAATGTTGAATCGTGCAATGATATGTGGTTTGCTTTCTGCGGGCGTCAGCGTGAACGACCTACGAGCTATGCCAATTCCCCTCGTACGTCACGAACTCAGCACAGGTAACGAAGCGGCCGGCATTCACGTGAGGAAATCTCCTTACAATAAAGCGATGACTGATATAATTTTTTTCGATTCCAACGGAAAAGATTTACCAATCCGGAAAACTAAATCTGTCGAAAGGATTTTCTTCGGTGAAGATTATCTGCGTGCAACCGCTACGAAGGTTGGGAGTATAAATTTTGCTGAAAGGACATCCGAAGTTTATCGCCAAAAGTTTTTATCCTCCTTAAACCTCGAAGCAATCAGGAAAGCCAAATTTAAAATAGTATTGGATTATTCATACGGAGTTGCAGCGACAATTTTCCCGACGCTTTTGGGTTCGTTTAACCTTCAATCAGTTGCCTTGAATTCGCACCTCGATCCGAACAAGTTAACCCGCGATGAATTGGAGATTTCAGAATCGCTTAAACAGCTTGCCCATATTGTTACTTCTCTAAAATACGACCTCGGTATTATGATAGATGCAGGATCGGAACGGATTATTATTATTGACGAACTCGGCAATATTCTCGACGGCGAACGTTTACTGACTATGGTGGTTAAATTATTCCTGGATGTTTATCCGTATACAAAACGGATTGCTGTTCCCATAGTCGCACCGTCAGAGATTGATGGTTTGAGCAAAGATTGTTCAATCACTAAAACAAAAAACTCGCACCTCGCAATGATGGAAGCTGCATTCGACAAATCGGTTGCATTTGTAGGAGGAACAAAAGGCGGTTTCATTTTCACAGAATTTTTTTTCGCTTCCGACGCAATGTATTCGGCGGCTAAAATAATTGAATTGTTAGCTGTTAGCGGTGCAAAATTCGGCTTGCTCGATAAGAACATTGTGAAATATACCAGCGTTAAACGCGATGTAATGTGCCCGTGGGACAGGAAAGGGCAGGTAATGCGACATTTAAACAAAGCCACAGAAAATGCCGACAGAGAACTTGTAGACGGTGTAAAAATAAAATTCAATACCTCGTATCAAGACGATATCTCCGTTCAAATTATACCGGATAGAGAAAGACCATTTTTCCACATACGCTCCGAAGCTAATACCGAATCGGCAGCGATTCGTCTGGCAGATGAGTATATGGAAAAAGTAATCGAATGGCGCGACATGTAGGAATAATATTTCAAATTTAGAAGGAAATTCGGATGAAGATCATCGATATCTTAAATGAAAATCTTGTAAAAATAAATCTGATCGGAAATACAAAAGAAGAAATCATCAACGAGATGATAGATTTACTTATATCTTCAAATGTTTCAACGAAAATATTGGACAAAGAAAAGGTGCGGTCGTGCATTTTTGAGCGCGAGAAAATTATGTCCACCGGTGTGGGCAATGGTTTCGCAATCCCGCATGGTAAAACCGATGCGGTATCCGACATAATCGCAGCGTTCGGAATTGCGGCTAAACCGATAGATTATCAATCGCTCGATGAAAAGCCCGTTCGTTTAGTGTTTTTATTAGTCGCTCGCGATAATATGGTGGGACCCCATATAAAACTTTTAAGCCGCATTTCGCGTTTAATGAACAAAGAAGAATTCCGTCAGAAACTTCTTAATTTATCCAATCCTGCTGAAGTAATAGAAGCCTTCAAAACAGAAGAGTCATCCTACTTCGACATCTGATTGAGGAAAAAATTCAGGCATTCACTTGAAATTCAAATCGATAAAAGGTACGAAGGATATTCTGCCAAATGAAACTCACCTTTGGCAGATGATCGAACAAATTATTCGCGAAACGATGGAGTTGTTCAACTACCAAGAAATCAGAACCCCTGTTTTTGAAGAAACATCTCTGTTTGCACGGAGCATCGGTGAACTGACAGACATAGTGGGTAAAGAAATGTATTCGTTCATCGACCGCAGCGGCGACAGTTTAACACTAAAACCAGAAATGACCGCTTCGGTTGTTCGTGCTTATATCCAACATAACTTGGGAGAGAAACAACCACTGACAAAAGTGTATTACATAAGTCCGGCGTTTCGGCAGGAGAGGCCGCAAGCAGGAAGGTTACGGCAATTTCATCAATTCGGCGCTGAGGCAATAGGCGGTTCCAATCCTGAAATCGATGCTGAGATAATCGCACTATCGGCGGCGATTTACACGAAGTCGGGCATTCAGGAATTTCAGATAAAAATTAATTCTGTAGGCTGTCCCATTTGCAGAAACGAGTATAAGAAAAAATTAAAGGAACACTTAACAAATGTTTCTGATAAACTCAGTATCGAGAGCCAAAAACGTCTGGAAACTAATCCGATGCGGATATTGGACTCGAAAGATGAGAACGATAAAATTTTGACGCACGATGCACCGCTGATGATGCACAATCTCTGCGACGAATGTAAGAATCATTTTGAAAAATTGCAGGAAGCTTTGAACATTTTAGGTATTCGATACGAAGTAGATGGAAGAATTGTTCGCGGTTTGGATTATTACACAAAAACTGCGTACGAAATAACGAGCAATGAACTCGGTTCCCAAAATGCTCTCGTAGGTGGAGGCAGGTACGATATTCTCGTAAAAGAGTTGGGCGGTAAATCGACGCCGGCAGTCGGTTTTGCTGCTGGTATGGAACGTTTATTAATGGTTTTGGAAAAACGTAAAAACTTGAAAGCCGATAAGCAGCATCCTAAATTGTTTATAGCATCAGCCGACGAATTATCTCATAAAAAAGTACTTTTCGAAGCAGCCCGAATGCGCGGTGCTGGCATTGCCTGCGAAATTGATTGGTTGCGCCGCAGTTTAAAAGCACAAATGCGTGAAGCCGACCGCCAGCAAGCTGATTTTGTGGTAGTGATTGGCGAGGAAGAAATCAAAACGAACGCTGTCGTACTTAAAGAAATGAAATCCGGAAACCAGAATAAGTTATCATTCGATGAACTCGTAAATTTTCTGACACCAAAAAAATGAAAAAAAAAGTCGGGAAAACAGATCAAGCGAATGAATTGAACCTGTTTCTTTCCTCAAACTACGATGAACTAACAAGCAAATATGTAACTACTTTTCGGTTAGAAACATCTCAAGTATTCACGACATTCAGATACGAGATCGATGTAGAAGAAACCTTTCACGACAATCAAATCACTTTTAAATTGATCGGAATCAAAACACCGACGTTACTTATCCCCGGAGGTGGTCCGGCTGCATTTGAAAAAAAATATGCGTCGTTGAAAGGAAATTACATCGTTGAAATAATCGGAATAGATAAACGAGAAAATGTTTTTGAAATAAATATATCAAAATATAAAATTAAAGTTATTAAAACTCCTGAAGAAAAATTTGTAAATATATGTATCCAGAACTTTTTAAAATAGGACCGCTCACAGTTTACAGTTACGGCTTGATGCTTGGCATAGCATTCCTAACTGCAAGCTATATACTAACAAGTGAGTTGAAACGGAAAAAATTAGATACGAATTTAGGTTCTACAATTACAATGTTTGCAGTTATCTGTGGAATCGTTGGCGCTAAATTATTTCACCTGATCGAAAATTTTGACCACTTTATGCGATCACCAATCGAGATGATGTTTTCAGCAGGCGGACTTACATTTTATGGTGGGTTCATACTTGCTACGATTGTTATAGTTTTTTATTTACGGCAAAAGAAAGTTCCAGTATTAAAAATCACCGATGCGGCAGCTCCAGGTTTGATGATCGGATACGGAATTGCTCGTATCGGTTGTCACTTATCGGGCGACGGCGATTACGGACTGCCAACCGACCTGCCCTGGGCAATGAGTTATGAAAACGGAACTTACCCGCCATCGGTAGCATTCCGCGATTTCCCAGAAATCGTTGAAAAATATGGCGTTAACGGAATTGTTCCTGATAGTATATTGGTTCATCCAGCACCGTTGTACGAACTGATTGCCGCAGCCTTTTTATTTTTAATCCTCTGGAAACTCCGTAAAAAAATTGCACCCGACGGAGTGCTGTTTATGATTTATCTTACCTTTTCAGGTGCGGAACGTTTCTTTGTGGAGTTCATACGACTAAACCCCAAAATTTTATTCGGTCTTTCTGAAGCACAAATTATTTCTATCGCATTAGTTACTATCGGAGGTTTAGGTATTTTTTATTTGAAAAGAAAAAATGCGAGAAAAAAGTAAAACTTCACACAACTTGATTGTTGGTAGGAATCCCGTCATCGAGGCACTTCGCGCCGCTACTCCCATACTAAAAATTTTCCTCTTGCACGGTATTAGAGGCGGAAACATCGAAACAATTCACAGTCTCGCGAAGGAGAGAAACATTCCCTGCATCGAAATCAATCGCAATAAATTTGAAGAATTAACTTACGGTAATGTTAATCAAGGGGTTGCTGCAATAATCGAAGAGAAAAAATTTGTAGATGTGGACGACATACTTGAAATTGCATTAACGAAAGAAGAACTTCCGTTAATTTTGATTTTAGATGAAATTCAGGATCCGCAAAATTTCGGAGCCATAATCCGGACGGCCGAGTGTGCCGGTGTGCACGGTGTAATTATTCCGAAACATAACGCAGCCCCTGTAACATCGACAGTTACTAAAGCTTCAGCAGGCGCGGTCGAATACGTTGCAATGGCGCGAGTTACAAACATTGCACAAACAATTGATGAGTTAAAAGAAAATGGAGTATGGATTGTGGGAACCGACAGCAGCGCCAATAAAAAGTATACTGAGCTTGATTACAAAATACCGCTGGCATTAGTAGTAGGCAGCGAAGGGCGGGGAATGCGGCGGCTAGTGAAAGAGAAGTGCGACTTCTTAGTAAAGATTCCGCTCTTCGGTAAAATCGAATCGCTGAATGCTTCGGTAGCAGCGGGGATAATTCTTTACGAAGTAATTAACCAGAGGTAAATTTTTTTACGGCATCACTTTACAATCTCTTCCAACCAAAACTCTATTCTCCGCAGGGTTTTTGTTTTGGCTTTGCCGATTCAATCGCGTTAATAAGTTTTTCTGAATACTTAAATTCTAATGTCGATTCATAATAAATAATTTCGTTGTTGGCTTGTTTTATCAATCCGCTCCTTATTTTATTCTTTATTCGTCTCGTCTCCACACGCTTGCAAAACTCTTCTAAATCTTTTTCTGCATTAAAACGCATTGCTGTAATAATTAAATCGCCCTTCTCAATTCGAATAGGGAGAATGTAAATACTATTCACGATTATTTCGTCGGCCAGTCCTATCCAATCCGGGAAACTGTTTTGTAATCCTAATTCCCCTTTAGCAAATATTATATTGTTGTGGTAATTTAAAAATACATCTTGTTGCAGCACGTCCGGAAGTTTTATTTTTCTATAGTGTTGAATTTTATTAAGTAGTTTTGTTGCAAGCGAACGGGAAAAACTTTGCTCTTCGGCAGTTCCATTCGTGTTAATTATTGAGATGTAAAACTTTCCTTTAACAAGTTGAAGCTGATGTTTAGTCGCACATTGATAATCGGCAAGGTATTCTGTGTTTTTACACGAGCGATGTGAAACTGAATATATACCGAATGCTGCTTCCTCGTCGGACATCGAATATATATCAATTTTAAAAATAAATTTATTCCAAATTATTTCCTGAACACGCACTGCATCGAAACCGTACTCAATAAAAATATCAGCACCGCCATTTATGTATCCCCAAAGTGCATTCTGTGGTATCACTTCGTTTCGCGTGATGATTCCGTTAGGAATATCGTCGAATGATATTTCAGGGATTATTTCTTGTGCGAAAATGGTAACGTTCAAAAATAAAAATAATATAATTACAAAAATATGCATATTCAGATTTGTTAATTGAAGTTCCTTAAAACAGTCGTTATATTTTTAGCCTATATTAGATGTTTCGTCTATCGGTTTACTACTCAACATGACAAAAATTCAACGCTGAGTAATTAGTTTTAGTTAAGTATTTTAAAATTAATCTTATTCAAATCGGCAGTGCCAAGCGCTATGTTTTCAGCTAATTCCAAAAATTTCCTTCCTTTCGGAGAATCTTCTTTCTGGATTTTTTCTTCTAATCGCTTTTTTAAAATAATATCGTAACCGATTCTATCGACAGCAACAGGGTCTGTTCCTATCAAAATCGTTTTGTATTCATGGAAGAATTGAGGATTAGCAGCTGGTCCGCCATCATAACATCCTCTGATTCCATCAACAATATTTAACACTACCTTATCCCGAAGCGGAGGGAAACAGCAAACTTCGGCAGAAGTTTCAGCCCATAATTGTTTATGTAACCGTCCTGTGTTTGAGATGCTTCCGTATGCTAAATTTTTCAAACACAATGTAACCGAGGAACCGGCATTTTTTAAAATTGGAATGTTAATAATTTTATCTACTTGTTGTGTAACTATTTTAGTGAAGTAAGAATATTTTCCTGAATTAATCATAAACGGAAGTGTTTCGGCATCGTAAACTCCGTCTATGTCAGCCCAGTAATACCAATCTTTGTCGATCATCTTATCGCTGTACAAATTACCAGAGTCATCGTAGAACGAACCGTTCTTGTCTTTCTGTTCAGTCCCTATGATACCGACGTTAGGAAAATTATCGTTCGTAAAACCAGCTTCGGCTAACTGAAAATCTCTTCTGTCCCAAATTATAATATTTTTTTTCGGAATCCCGGCAGCTTCCAATTGTTTGATTATCGCTTTCGTAATCTCCACGCTTGTTGAAAGAAGTGGACCTCCGATTGGATTAACTTTCAGGCCGATCTTGTCGTTAGGTGAAACGAACATCAGCCAAGCTTCAGAAATATTTTTAGCGCCAGTCAGATCCAACATCCCACGTTCGATCATTCGGTCAATTATGTTGAAGTTGAATTTATCGTCGATGATACTATTTTTATCGACTAGTTGGACTACCTTTCCTGGAAATTTACCCGGCATCGAATTAATATTTCTTGTGAATTTTAAAGCATCACTTATGTTTGTTTTGGGTTTATCAGCTTGTGGAGTTTGAGAAAGTATTTTTTGGAAAGAAGCGGGTAAAGCCACTGATGCCAATCCGCTAAAACTTAAGAGTTTAACGAAATCGCGACGAGTTATCATGCAGTTCACCTTTGTTAGTTGGAAGTATGTTTTAATTTGTAGAAAAATAAGAAAATCATAATCGAAATCAAAAAGTTTTCGTATCAAGGACAAAATTTACGTTGTCTAAAAAAATATATGTTACGAAAGACAGCCCTAATTACAGGCGCCTCGCGCGGTATTCGCTTAGAATTTGCCAGTTTATTTGCACGCAAGGGATATGATTTAGTTCGAGTTGCTAGTAGAATGAATGAATTTAAAAACTAAAAAAATGAGTTAGAAAAAAAATAAAAAGTATCAGTTAAAATTATTTAAAAAGATTTAAACGACCCAACTTCTGCCCAAGATGTTTATAACAGTATCCAACAAACTCGGATATACGTTTTTGTGTACAACGCAGGATTGGAGAATGTCGGAAATTATTTTGAAACTGATTTGATTGATCGTGTGGTTACACGATGGAGGTGTAAGATTTTAAATGTGGCTTCAACAGCCGGATTCCAACCAGTACAGTTGATGGCGAGTTAGGGACACTCTATTTCCCGACTTGTCTCAAAGAAAAAAAGTGAGTAAAAAGTGTGCGAAAACATTTAAA
>JBBIOD010000031.1:0-1657 GCA_037443545.1 Ignavibacteriales bacterium
GATAACCATTTTCTTGTGCTTCATCGATAAGTGTTTTTATTTCTTGTCCCAGTAAATCATAAATTTTAATTGTAACATGAGAAGCATTTGGTAAGCCATATCGAATAACAGTAGTCGGATTAAACGGGTTGGGGAAATTTTGTGACAGCTCAAATTCGTAAGGTATCGCCCCAACTTCTGTTAGTTTGTTTTGGATATAGGTCTGGCTTCCAATCAATATGTTCATTTTTCTTGGATTAGATTTGGATAAATTTGTGAAAGAGTATTTTTCCGATTGTCTCAAATAACGAGTTGATTTTATTATATTATCTATCAACACGACTTCTGTTTCGTGCGGTATGTTTTCTAATCCATCAAATTTTAAATCAATTTTATCTTCGATGTTACTGAGAACTTCGAATTCCCAATCCGAACCATCCACAGGATTTGGTCGTGCATCTACACAGAACTTATCTAATATCTTTCCCCAGTTAGAACGGGGAAAATAGACTGAAACAAATTCTCCGATAACAGGAGGTTCGGGTTTATCCAGCTCATCATAATCAACCTTTGCCGATTGAGATATAACGATTTCGTTGTCATCATCTTTGGCGTCCTTGCATTCTGCCGATATTTTTATTCTCCAGAGAACATCTGCTGACTTTTGAGTAATCTGTTTTAAGGGTACAACTCCAATTTTCGGATTGACAAAAAGAGTATCAATAGAACCCGATAAATTTGAAACAGCATACCCCTCAAATGGTATTAAAGCACTGTAATAATTTGACCAGCTTCCTGAGTAACTACGCAGGTCTAATGCACCGCCGCTCTTCCGGACTAAATTACCAAGAGGAATGTCAAAGTTAAATGGATTGCCTATAAATGTCCAGCCGGTATCTAATGGAATGGGATAAGTTGTGTGCGTGAAATTCGAGACACCCGCGCCGGTAGTTATAATTTTTCCCGCGTCCTTTACAATCAGCCAGAATGATTTTCCCGGAAGCATTTGCGATGTGTTGCCAAACTCAACATAAGGTAATTTTCCGCCCTTCAACTCGTAAAACCGCCATTTTGTATTATTGTAGCCGCCTAAATCGTCTTCCAAAACTGCAGCGGGTGTTTTATTAGTTGCGTTAATTGGCAGAGAAATTAGCCGATATGCGTTTTGTTCGCTGCCTGCGGGTTGGGCGGTTGTTTTGGCAACTCCGTTTAAAACATCCACCTGTGCAGAATAAATATCAGAAGTTGGAAAACGAGCTACGTTATTGTACACATCAGCAGCGGTCATATAAAATTCTAAACCGCGAGAAGTAACAGAGTTTGCCGGAATAACACCATCATAGTTATTCGCAGTTTTAGTTAAAGCAAGCGATGTAAATGTTTGATCGCCGCCCCGCCGATAGTACAATGTTGCACTTGCCACGCCCGATAAATCAGTTACTGTAAATACGACTGTAACCTGTTGTGCGGCAACTGGAGGAGATATAGAAGCTAACGAGACAGTCGGTGCAGTTGCGTCTGATGCCGCTTGATAAATGTAGCCGCTGGAAGAATTTATTTGTCCGCTGACTCCCACGCCTATCGCCGAAGGTTGTCCAAGGGTAGAAGTTAGTGTAAGAGCTCCACTTTGAGAAACGCCACCGGCATTGGACTGAGTTGATGTTTCTAATTTTATTTG
>JBBIOD010000031.1:1757-16318 GCA_037443545.1 Ignavibacteriales bacterium
GTAACGGAATTAGAAGCTAAGTCGGCCGCAACAATTGTACCATCTACAATCTTAGCAGAGGTTACAGAATTATCAGCAATCTGTGTCGTGCCTACAGCTCCTGCTGCTATCTTGGCCGAAGTAATTATATTATCAGCTACATTATCGGCATTCGCGGCACGAATTGAAAATGCGGTACTTGTAATGCGATATCGAGGCACCATTTCGGTTCCCGTACCGACTGTAATTCCTAAATACCTCTCACCTGTTGTTGTAAATAGTGTTCCAGGGAATGGAGCTACACTGCCTAATAATACATTAAAAATGCCGACTGTTATTGTAACACCCGTTTGGGTTTCTGTCCACAACGCGGTTCCGGCTGTAGCTACGCTATAAATACTAAATGTAAGATTCCTTGTCCCGCTCAGCGGAACTCCCGCAGAATCCAACTTGCCTTGGTAATTAATTAGTTGCGGGACTTGAGTGGATGAGACTGTGATTAAAAAAAGGCTTAATAAAATTATTGCAAATGTTTTCATGACAAATTTCTCCTTAAAAATAATTTATATTTTAAATTTTATACTGAACTCAACTAAGGCAAATTCGGTGGAGCAGGAAGTGGATTTATCTGCCCGCCGTTTGTATCTTTTTTTCCACTGAGGAGTAATAAGGCGGCACCTCCGGCAACTGCAACACCGGCGCCTACCAACACCCATGTGTTTGTGTACCAAGCGCCTTTTTCTTCTTTTTTCTCGACCGGTTCTGGCGTCTTGGGTTGTTCAGCTCTAACTTTATCAACCAAGGCAACAAACGTTGGCGTATCTCTTTCTGGATTAGCTGAATAAGTGGGAACTAACTCAAGTAATTTTTTAAGCGCACTCTCTGCCTTGTCAAGATAATCTTTACCTAAGTACACTTTTGCTAAAAGCTCGTGGGTTTTTACCCTCTCCTGTTGAGCGATATTTGGTTCATTTAGGCATTGATTCAGCAGAGTTATCGCATCGTCAAAAAAGCCGTCGTAAAATTTTTTCTCTGCTTCTCTTAACCTCTCCTCACAAACTCCCTTTACCTGAGCAAAAGCTCCGGTTATAGGTTGAAACAACAGAGCGATAATTATTGTCCATATAATAATCACTAATGGACCGCCACGATTAAATACACATTTCTTAAACATAATTCTTCCTCCAAATGTTTTTATTAATTAGTTAACTATTGACCTCTAATCTCTCCATATATTTATATGTTTAAAAATTAATATTTTATGGTTTAGTTGTAAAATTAAATCGTTCAGAAGATGAACTGCCATAATCTGAAGTCTGATACATCAATAAATTTCTAAAAGTGTCGGATGCTGCGTTATTAATAGTGTTCACGGGTAAATATCTGTACACTCTCCATTGGTAGTTAGTATTTTGGGGTAAACCAAGAGCCAAGGCAGAGAAGTTTGGTATCCGTAAACTTGAACCCATAGTGAATATATAATAAGTCGGGTTTGTTGAACTCCCTGATAAGAATTCTACTAAATTTACACCCTCACCACCACCTTGACTCCATGTAAAATCTGTTAACGTGTCAACATTAGTTGAGTTATGTAAAGGTAAAGCGAGACGAGGGCCATTTTCGAGTTTCACGTTAACACCGCTTGATCCGGGAGTTATACCCATTTTGGTAAAACTTGAAGATTGATTATTGGGAGTACTAATCTTAGTTGCATTTGCTGATACAGCTAATGTTATACCCGTTATAGTTGGCACAATATAACTAAAGTTATCAGGTACAGGGTTAGTATATTCTTGGGCAAGATAAATTAAAGCACCATCAAATTTAATATATAGTGTCCGATAATTTAACGTGTAATCGGTTGGACGTATAATCGCCCCACCTATTGTGGTCTCTGCGGGATTTGACAGGTCAGCTACTAAAAAATTTTGATTACTGTAAGTTATCCCATTTTTAACCGTGAGTGCTTTTGTACCATATGCATCGTAATCAATAGGTAAACCTGCCGTGTTCGTAGTGTATCTGAGTACGTATATCTTACCTGCCAAGCTATCTACTGTCCCCCTCCAGTATACACTAAGTGAATAGTTACCGGTTGTAGCATCGGCAGTAGTAGAAGAATAGTTTGAGCCACTCACAAAAAGGACTCTAGTAATCTTACCCGAAGCCGCTGGTACGGTCCCGCTTATTTGAGCAGAATTATTTACAACCGTAGCACCGACACCGAGATAAAAGAGCTTTGGATCTGAACGACTTAAACCCTTATAAACTACGGCTGTTTTCGAAGAACTAACAATTAAAGCGATATCATAAGGTGTAGTTACATTGGGAATTGAAAACGTTCCACCAGCACCTGTCGTGGTAGGAGTTTTTCCGGTAATTATGACTGCAGCACCGCTTACCGGTGTTCCGTAGATATCTTTTACAAAACCATTAACAGTAATTGGTCCGGATGCAGTAGGTCCTTCATCTTTTGAACATCCAAAAAAGATAGCTCCTAACATTAATAAAGAAATGCAAATTGTCAATATATTTTTCATAAATAATCTCCATTAATAATTTTGATATTTTCCATATTAAATTTTTCTGAGTTCCTAATCCCAGTTTGGTGGTGGTTCGTCTTTTTTTTCATCTTTCTTTGATAATAAAAGAACTGCAACCACCGCCCCGACAACTGCAACACCAGCACCTACTATAACCCAAGTGTTCTGATACCAAGATTTACTTTCAACTTGTTTTTCTTGTTCTTTGGGCTGTTCTTTCTCAGGTGGTTGTTCACTTTTTATTTTTTCTACTAACGCGACATACGTCGGTGTATCTTTATCGGGGTTGGGTGTGTAATTTGGAACTAACTCTATTAGCTTTCTTATCGCATTTTCTGCTTGTTCCTGATAGTCTTTTCCGAGATACACTTTTGCAAGCAGTTCGTGGGCGCGGGCTCTCTCTTGTTTAGTTATGCTGCTCTCTTTTAAACAGTTGTTTATAAGCGTTATCGCCTCGTCGAACAGTCCATCATAGAACTTTTGTTCGGCTTGTTTAATTTTTTCATCGCAACCACTCTGTGATTGAGCAATTATCGGACTGAGGGTTGGCAAGATAAAAGCAAAAACAATAACTCCTATTATTACTGCGGAAACATTCCGATATTTGTGCAACAACTTACTTATCATACATCCTCCAATTAATTTATTTTTTTTTAACTTACCTTTTTTTCAGCGTGAATTTTAACGGTTGATCTAATTCTTTTTCAAAGTTTATAATCTTAGCGCCGTCAATGAGTGAATAACCATCCAAACGGACTTCAATTTTATGCAAACCGGTCCGTACCTTAATTTGCGATGGAGTTTGTTTACCCTCGGATTTATCATCTACAAATATTTCTGCGCGGAGTGGATTGCCGGCATCATCAAAGGCGGTAACTGTTAGAGTAAAGATTTTATCAAAATCGACTAAAATATCTATCGATTCTTCAGTTTTTATATTAATTGATTTTTCCCAAGTTCCATATTTGGGGTGTGTAATTTTTATTCTGCGTGTTCCGGATGGTACCTCAATATTTAGCGGAACATCGGTATCCGATTTTTTTAATTGGTCGTCTATATAAATCGAACCGTAAGGTTTCGCACGAAGCTTCAGCTTTCCAATCATCGGAATTAAATTTTTACTTATTGTGTAAATTTGTTTTTGCGCTATGTTTAGAGTTGTGTCGAAATCTTTAAATCCATCCTTTTGAATTTTATATCTATGTCTGCCTGATGCTACCTTCTGGTTTGTGATAGGAGTAACTCCTATTTCCTTTCCGTCCATAAGGACCGGAATACCACTCGGTTGCGTGGATATATTTATAAATCCGGCAGGAGATAATTTCGCTTCGATAGTTACAGGTTTATTTCCAATTATCCTCACAACCTGTTCGTAGTCTTCAAAATCCGGTCCTACTACAATTTTAATTTTATGATAACCAGGTTGTATGAGACTATCCCTGTATGGAGTTTTACCGATTTCCATTTCGCCGATGAATACCGACGCCCCTGAGGGTTCAGAGTTGATGACTAACCTTTCAACCATCGCTGCTACACCCGAAGGGGCAAGATTATACCGGAGGTTTTTATTTTCTCCCTGCTTTAATTCTACTTCTTCTACTTTTTCGCCGTAAACAGGATGCACGACGGCTACACGATGTTTTCCAACTGACTTTTCGACACTTCCAAGTTGAAAAGCGGGGATTGTATCTTTACCTATAACTACAATTGCATCTGGAGGCAATACCGAGATCGATAATGTGCCCGATGGTTTCAGTTTAAAATTCAACTCAGTATGCTGTCCCTCACTGGTAACGATAGAAGTTTCGGCTGTGAAGAAATCTTTTTTATGAACTTTTATTGCTAGTTTACCAAAATCAACGGTGAATTTTTCTAAAGGTGTGTTTTTCCCGGTTGGGGCATCGTTCACCGTAACAGCAGCTCCTGGTGGTTCGGAAAAAACTGATATTGTAGTTTTGTCAGGCGAAAAAACAAAATACCACAGACCTATTACCAATGCTGCGATTCCAAAAATTGCAACTTTAATAAATTTTTTAGGACTTGATAAAAGTGATTCAATTTTTTTACCAATCCAAAAAATAATTGCCGTTACTAAGCCGGTAAGTAAAGAGCTTGCAACTTTTTCTTTAGTCTGCTTGGACATTGGAATACCAACTCCTCGCCCCGGAGCTGTTCGAACAATGGTTTCTTGTCCGGACGACTTTACTTTTACTGTTGTATGTGATTTTAAAATTTGTGGAATAAGAATACTCCAGCGTGCCTCCTTCACATTCGATTTGAAAGTAAGAATTGAATTTATAGATTTTAAAAAGTTTTCAACCGATGACGGACGTTTGTGAGGGTCAGTCATCAAAGCGCTTTCTAAAACTGAAGTAATTCCCGACCACGGTTCGCCTTCGTTGCGATAAGAGAGGTCATATCCTTCTAATATTCTAAATGTTAAAGCAGCAAGTGCATAGACGTCGGATTGTTCATTAACTGATTCTCCCCGTTTGTCCTCGGGAGAATAAAAACCTTGTTTGAATTGTACGGCTTCATCGGAAGGAAGATTTTTAAATGGAACTCCTATATTGGCGAGTGTTGCCACTAAATTCCCACCGTCATCTAAACTTAAGATTATATTTCCGGGGGCTAAATCGCGTATCCATATTCTCTGACTATGAGCAGCCGAGATAGCTTTTCCGATTTGGTTGATTATTTTTATTGCGTCGTTAGGTGACAGGCGGCTTTGTTTATCGAGAACTTCGGCTAACGAAACGCCGTGTATCAAATCGGTAACGATGAACGGGCGCGGTTCATCGTCGACGTAGGTTGTACCGAAACGAATATTTTGTAGGAATAGTTTTCCAGGGAAACGCTCCGCTAGATATTTTAACATTTCAGCTTTAAACTGAAATTGCTGTACAACATTGTCGTTATAGATTAATTTTTTGTGTAGTACGCGAATCAGTACAGTTTTATTTTTTTCAGTATCGAATGCTTCATACGTTGTATTGAAATCGCCGCGCACCAGAAAAGAGCGTAACTCATACCTGTCGAAATATTTCCGGGTTAACAGATTAAATTCGTCAGTAGTGAGTTTGACAAAGCTTTTACGTTTGAGTAAAATAAACACGCCAGCTACTATAGCAATAAGTAATGCGAAAAATACAATTATTAAAAAAATGTTCACGATTTATATTGCCTCCGGATTTTGTTGACTTGTATTCTCCATAATTATTCGTTTAAATTCGCCATTATTACAGATTATTTTACAATAATATCAATTACAATTTAACATTTTTTAAGTTATTGTCAAATAATTTTTTTACTACATAGGTCTCGAGGAAAAAGGTCGAATACAGGGTAACATATCGATAATACCTTCTTCGCTATGCCTATGCTGCCTCGTTACGCAATTATCGTAGTCGAACCATTCTAAACGTGCACGAATTTCAGGATCTTTACTCGCCTCTAAAGCATCTTCTATATTTTCTTTTAACTCTCTTGCAAGGCGGCGGAAATCTTCATAATGGCGTCGCTCGTGAGCTATCACTTCTGCGGCTTCGGCATTGTTGAGTTCCTCACTTATTATAATCCTTGTCGTAAATGAAACCGTAATGGTATTATCTTGCAAGCCAGCTTCCCAGGTATAATCGAATAAACCCCTATCTTCATCAGGCATTATTCTCTGAAGCTCGCTTACGCTCACTTTTTCTGGTGTGGGGGCTGTGTTATACCCCCTAAATTGTAGGGTCATAATGAAATCTCCTAAACAGTTTTATAACGGTTCAAAGTACAAACCACGTTTCGGGTCTTGGTACAAAATATAGCTTACATCTTTTCCCGGACAGAGTAAGATCGGTTTGGTGGGCTTGCCCGCAACAGAGATCGGGCGTATTGTGCCATCAGCGTTCGACCAATAGAGACCTTGATTTTCAGTTTCGATTACAATATCCCGCCTTTCAAGTCTTCCTTCTTTCTCCACATAAAGTATTGAACCACCTGTGAGAAAGTCGGGCATCGAACCAATATTTCTTATTTTTATATTACCAGTCGGCTTTCCTTCGTTACCTATCTCTGCTTCTGCAAGTGCGCAAGCATGCGACTTTTCATCGGTAACGACGATAACTGAAATAAGAATTTTTCCATCAACATCAACGAACATAGCAAGCGGGGAATTTACCAGCATTTTTGAATTCTCAATTTTTATTGATTGAAATTGTGCCGGTAAAGATGATTGATTGTAGTGGGTATAATATATCTCTAATTCATTAGAGCGGTGAACAACGAATGCTAAATGACGTTTATTATTTAAGTTCGGTGACGACAATACACAACTTATCTCGGTTGGTTTGTCTGGTAATTGAATCTTCCAAACCAATTCGCCCGATTTCCCCGACACATTTACATTATCACTTATCCTAATCAGTGAGATATTTTTTTCATCTTTGCCTATAACTAAAACTTCGACTGCTTCATTTGTAACTTTTAGGTTAGGTTTAACGATGTATGCTGGTTCTTCCCCTAACTCGAACGAAAGCGGCTCAAGTATTATACTGTTTAAAGCTTTTATTGTGGAACCCTCTCGCCATATAAGCCATCGGATCATTTCATTAAAAAATGGAGCATTCCTCCAAGGGACTAATATTTCATTTACGTTAGAAGATACTGTTCCACGATTTACCAAACTTATAATCTCAGTTTCAGAAATATCTGGCCTCTTCTCTTTAAACACAAAAGAATACAAGTAGTTTACATAATCAGATTTTTGGATGAATACCCCCTCGCCTTCGCCTTCTTCAAGAGGCCGAATTCCTAAACCAAGATGTACTGCTTGAACATCTAACTCTGAAATCTTGAAATTTGTTGATGGGCTCTCAGCTGAGGTTGTATCTAACTTTATCGATGATGTAATTGTATATTCACCCGGTGAAATGATTGACAATAATGAACTTAGAGGGACTGTGTCTTCCCAAGTAGAATCAGATTCAATTACGATGATTGGCGAAACTGGAAAGTCATCGCTGATTTTCCCTTTTTCCTGCGACAGTGAAAATAGGGAAAATGTTTTGCCCGACGGATAATCAGGTCCTTTGATAGTATATTCGGGTTGCCGACTAAATATTTTTGTAGGGTCAGGAATTTCTATCGCTTCCTGAGTTTTATTAGTAATTTGCATAACAAGCTGAATCTCCTCACTTACGATATAGCTGTTACGTTCTGGAAATACTTTTAGAGTAATCATTGAATTAATTCCTTGGTTAGATGTTAATTCGGTTTTTATAAAAACTACACAAATTATAAAAACTATAATTAGAGCGAAGGCAGTAAATAAATATTTTTTCTTTTTACTTGAAGTCGTCATGTCAGTTATGGCTTTTTATTATCAGCATCATTCTTTTTTAGTTGAGTTGCATTCCAGCCGCGAAGACGCAATTGGCACAAACCGCAGAAGGCAGGTCTGGGACGATTGTAACTCATTATACAATTCGCATCATCGTCATCGTGTCTTTCTGGTTGATTCCCACCCGGCGGGCTGCCGGTTGGGTATTTTGCATGCGGTAAGAAAAGATGATGTCCGATTTCATGTATAAAAGTATCGAGCCGTGCATTCCAAAACACAAATGCGCACTTATTACGTGTGGCGTCCCCAACATCTATTGCTTGTCCATTAGTAATACTAACCCCGGATGGAATTAAGGATTTTAAGATTGAGTGAATATGTTCAAAATGTATTATGGTAATTCCATCAACCGCTGCTTTGTTAACACCCTGCTTTGAACCAGAAATTAATTTTAGGTTATTTAGAACGGTTGTATTGGGTAACATATCGGACAGATAGTTACAATACTTTACATCAGTATTTAGATTATTTATATTTAACCAATTAGTCGTAGCAGTATTAAGTTGAGCAACAGTCCAAGTGGGATTATCTGTTTGGAACCAATTACGGACAGCAGTTCTAAAATCAGCAAATGTGCGAACAACGAACGTAGCTGCATCGCTTTTATGATCTGCATTCGAATCTGTTCCGAGGTTTTTTGTGAACATAATATTTCCAGTTGCAGCAAGAGCATCTTTACAAATATTATTATAGTCCAAAGCTCCGCCGCCGGATTTGCGATGATCCTTTAGCTCATAGTTATCGTTTGCTCCCATCTTATTCTGGACTTCAACAAACGCCTCGCGGTATGCAGATTGAATCCCGTTGATGTTCGCTGCAATAAAATCAGCGATTGTATTTTTCTTTCTTATATACCTTGCTAAATGAAGCTCGCGCCATATTTCAATGGTCCCGGTCGAATAAACCAGAGGTTTAGGAACTTTCAACGGAGCGTCGTCGGTAACATTCAACACGACTTCTCTTTTTCCTGTCAGGTCGGGTTTCTTTTTATCGTAAGCGAGGTAAAGGGAAATCTTGTAAGAATCCCCCGCTATACGGGCAGGACGGAAGAGCGCACCCGTTTGTCCAACTAACTTTCCACTCGTCCATGCATAACTGTACGATGCCCAAAACCGAGTGCCACATTCTTCAACTTTAAATGGGAATTTACCCTGGTCTAAACTTTTCTTCGGTGTATATCCTGCTTGATTCGGAAAAACCATATTCGAAGCATCCCCTCTTTTGCCGCCTTTATCTACGTGGCAATTATCCCCTTTGGGCTGTTTTATCATACCCATTAAAGTTTTATTATGCGCAAGTGTATTGTCCCTATAATAATCGATTGCGGCTTTAATAAATGCTTTGGGCTTTGCTTGGGATTGATGCGGGTCGACACAATTACAATTATATGTACTGCCATCATAACATCCATCTTCCCAATCCCATAAAAATTTCACTTTCCCTAACGCTTTTGCCCCGAGTCCTTTTTCTAAACTGACAGCATTATCTTTAGAATCAGCTAAACGAATTAGAGCAATTAAAGGTATTTTCGGTCCGTTCTCCCATAGATTTTTATAAATATTGAAGGCAGTGTTATCATTCATTTCAGCGCTTGATTTTTTAAAAAGATTACTGATTAAATACACCTTTCGGGTTTTCCCCGGGGCAGGAACACCGCCGGATTTTTTTAACTCATCGTACAAGAATTTATCCCATTTATGCCTTGTATCGTTGACAGTTGCCGCTGAAATTGCTTCCTTCGGTCCCATTATAATTTTGAGTGACTTTAGTAGAATGTGAAAATAAGTCCAAGAACCCGCCGGTTGACCTTTGAGATTATCGCTTTCGACTACGAGGCGCAATTTGTATGGCGAGTGTTCTATCGTAATATATTCATCGGGAAAAAATTCCTTTTTAGCATTAACTAATTTTCCATCCCATTCCTTTTTATGTATTCCATCAGTGTAATCATCTCGTTTTAATATGTTTGTCCAAATTGGTTGATCGTCGAAACTACAAAATAACTCCAGAGTTGCTTTTGTAATTAATCCAAGCGGATCATCTATCTTGTAGTAAATATGGATTTTTTCTTTCTCAGGACAAAAATGAAAGTCGTCTTTTCCGCCTGAAGGAGCTTTATAAGCTACCGGCATATAAGACTTTGATTTTCTTGAAGCGTCAAGATTTTGTAATCGGAATTCCTTAATGCCGAAAGTCGGAACGCAAACATGGTTAACATGGTCAAGGCCATCCGCTGTACGCATTACTTTTGATTTAAGTTCGACTGCCATTCTATTTATTAAATAATATCATGGTTTGCACATACACTGTTCCGCACATCTGCCAAATTTCCCGTCACATTCAATTTATTATTTTTTTGAAATGTTTTTACGACATCAGAAATTAATTCACCTCCAACACAAATGTAACCGAGGTTACCAAGGCGTGCTATGATTCCATTATCAGTACTTTCAGAGGGTAGAGAACCTACTGAAAGTTTCCACTCATAAACATATTCCCTCTTTTGATTTTCACCGGTTTTACAAAAATCATCGGGTTGAATCAACGGTGGATAACGCTTTGGATCATTAGCCGGTGCTGGCCCAGCAGCAACTGCTGGTGGCGGAGATGTTAGATCTAATTTTAGTTCGGCAATTCTTGAGTTTGGCGGAATATCGGCTTCTATCAGACCCTGAGAATTCGTCTTACCGGACTTAGTTCCCCACGACAAAACTCCAACAGCCCATTTCAATGTGTATGGTTTATCCTTGATTGCATTGCCCATGCTATCGATTACCACAAGCCGTAAACGCACTGTTTTTGATTTTGCGACAGTGATCTTGACTTTAGAACCGGTAGATTTCGTATCAGATAATTCTGCACCCTGAGGAACTTTTACCTGATCGCCAATAACAAGTGAGTTAGGATTTTTCCGAGAGTCTTTGAATTTCTGTTCTTGATGATTGTAGAGTTTCTTCCATTCAGTTAATCCATAAGTGAAGGCGATGCTCGAAATGCAGTCTCCCTCGCTTATTTTTACAATTTTGTCCGCCATGGATTAACTGTGTTTTATATTATTATCGTTTATCAGAATCCTTACGCTCAGGGAATGTAATTTTGCATTGTCCGGGGTCTATGCCCTGCAATTTAACCTTACCTTTCATGTCTGTAACGCCGCGCTTAACTGAACCATCGGGTAACTCGATCTCGTATTTTTCACCGACCATAGGTTTACCATCTTCGTCTGTTACTTCGACCTCAATCCAATCTGTTTTCTTTTTTTCCTCTTTTTTAGTCGATTTTTGTTCAGATTTTTTCGTAGGGGGTGCTGTAGTTTTTTTCTCACTTGATTTCAGTTCCGGCTGAGCAGGCACAGCAAAAGGTGGAACGATAACAGGTGGCGCACCCGGCATCACTTCGCCAATCATAACGGTCGGACATCCAAGAACGATTGTGCCCCCGTGTGCACAAGTATCGCCCATACGCGCGGCGGGCTTTCCTCCAATTAGAACTCCGACCGAACCTTTAAGAATTGTATCCGGTGGTCCAACACAGGTTGCCATATCGCCCATTACAGCGGCAGGCATACCACCGATAAGTACGTTAGGAACTCCTGGTCCAGTTATTGGACCACCAACGTGTGGAACTGGTGGAACGCCTGGTGTTACCATCGGGCATACGTGCATATCAGTTATTCGTGCGGCTGGTTGACCCATAATTTAAGATTTTAGATTTTTTGGTTCGGCTCACTGTTCCGAAAAATCGGAACGATTCGCTCACCACAGGGATTTTAGACATTAGATTAATTTGTAACTCCAAATAGTGTATCTACATATTCATGAAATTCACTTTCGATAATACCCAAACGGTCTTTTCCTAAAGATGCTCGTCCCAAAACAAACCCACTTGTTTCTAACGAGATTTGAATTCGTGCGTGAAAATAGAACGGCTCTGCAAATTCTACGAGTCGGTACAATTTTTTACTTGCATTTGCTTCTTCAGCCCAACCCGCTTCTTGAAGTTTTTCGAGCGTTCTAACATTTATCGGCCCGACTACGATGTTGTAATACTTAGGACGCGACTTGAATTTCTTTCCGAGTACAAAATTAGTCCCGATTATTGAATAATTTTCCTTCATACCTAATTTAGATTGAAGTTCATCCGGGATTGGTCGCTCTTGCGATTCTAACTCTTTCACTACTACAGGTACAGGAAATTGAGTCGAACTTTCTAACATCGTGCGAACAAGAGTTCCGATTCCCTCCGGATGTCCCCAGGTTTCATGAGCATGAACATAATTTTTTAAAAATACTTCTGCTTGGTCATCGGATAGAGATGTTATAAATTCTAAGTACGATTCAGGACATAAAGCTGTGGTGTATCGGCGATGATAATCAGGAATATTCTCGTGCAGCGTCTCGAAGGTTTGCGATTGTTCACCTATATCTGCAAACAAACGAGGAAACGATTGCAAAAGAGCATAACGAGAATGCTCCATGCTGTTCAAGCCCGCATCTCGTATAAGGCGTTCAATTACGCTCAGAGCTTTTACTGCGTTTGAAGCTCCAACCGATTCATCTTTATCGAGTAATCCGATTGGCAGGAGGTCTTCAAGCGAAGCAATCTGAAGCGGTATATCTATTTTTTTTACACTATCCATTAGTCTTCCACGGAGACAAGTTTAATTCTGAGAAAATTACCATTCACTGTTCTGCTTTTTAAATATAATCCAAGCAGTTTTTCAAAGTAGCTTTTATCGGGTTCAGATAAGAGTGCAACGTCGTTAACTGGGACTGAAATTTCGGTGAATGGAGTTAAAAACCCTTTAACGCGTCCGACTTTTTCTTCGAATGAAATATTGTTTGATTTAACTATATCACTTCTCTGGCTAAATGCAGGATAACCAACAACAGCGGCACGTAAATCATCTTTAGTTAGCCAGCGTTGACGGCTTGCAAGAAGCGACCTGAAATAATTCCAGATGTGTTCTTTGTTATTCAGCGCCTCAATACGATGTGTCGGAGTAATCGACTGCGCACTTTTAACACTTTCATCTATACCTTGATAAAGCCCGAAGCTTCTGCCGGAAGCAATGTTTATACAATTATCTCCAATATCGTATTGGCAATATTGTACTTTCACCGTGCCCGATGGGGGGGGTGAAAATGCAAGAACAATTTCATCCTTATGGATATCGACCGACGTGGTATATTGAAACGGATAACACGGATCCAGAACTGTGGCAGCGTGCATATATTCAATCGGCGGCTCTGCCCCAAGGTCTGTAACCGAAGTGATGATCGTTTCCTTTGACTTGTGTGCAGTAATCGGAATGTTGTACCTGAATTGATCGATGGGCAAAGCAAGAGCTTCCATCTCCACCATATTCCACGCAAGAAAAGAATTGAGTGTGAGTTTCTTTTCCAGATCTTGTGCAAACTCACCGAGACCCGGAAAAGGAATCCATATCAACTCATCTTTTCCCTTGCTTGATGAAGCGGCGATGAAAATATCGAAAGGAATTTTAATGAAGCGCGAATCATAAGGTGTGAGGAAGAAATCATCAATGATGTTGTAATTGCCAGGATATTTAGTTCTGATAACCGACTTTCTACTATTTTCGATAACTTTGAAACCGGTAGTTTGTGTGATTCGGCAGCGAAGTCTTTCCACCAGCAAGGGGTCGATATCTCCGGTGAAAATACTTACCTCGCCATTTTCTATCTCTTGAAGATTAGAAGTAAAAATGTTAAAGCCAAGCATCAGGTCGTCGCCGTAGCTGTCAATCCGAACATCGTTCGTGTTTGCAGGCACAATCCACGTCGGATATTGTGGAGCGAATAACACTTTTGCGCCTTCTTTATCTTGCACGTTGAAATAATGGGCTTGTTCCAATAATACTGGCTGTGCAGTTTTAACTTCACGTAGGGTAGATTGTAAAACGACATAAGCGGGACCAGGAAACATCTGACCGAACAAATGACGGCGAAGCACTTCAAACAACCCGTCGGAAACCTGATCGCTGCGCTGTGCATAGGTTGATAAAAGGAGTTGATCCTGTACTTCCCCCTGATAAGCTTCAAGAGTTTGCAAGATGGTAGTAAGTATGGGATCTTTTATGTCTCCCCTATACTGATTAATAAAACGTGATTTAAAATCAATAAACGTCATGTGTTTCCTCGATAATATTCCACGGACCTACTGTTCCTGCTTTCAGTCCCTTTTCGCTTCTTGATACTTTAAATTTGAAAACATATTCTCTATTCTCGGTGCGGAACTTAATTCCATTTTCTTCCCGTTCATCGCCAATCAAATTCACATCCTGAATTTCAGCGATATCGTTAAACCAATTATTAACTTCTGTTTTAATTATTTGTTCGAGCGATCTTCGTCGGTCTTCTTCCATGATATCGCAGAAGCGGGCGCTCATTCCCATATTGTAGAATTGAACCCACATAGCACGAATGCCGGGAGAAGGTAATTTAAGATATTCGCCCGCACCCGATAAAACAAATAATCTAAGTCGTGAACCGACTATATTCTCTTCAGTACTTGCCCTTTGGAAAGTACCGATTGGCGATAATGTAAATGGAAGATGTAAGACTGCCATATTAATTAATTTGCACCATTGCACCTTTGATTACGTTAGTTGCGGCGGCTGAAGATTCGACTTG
>JBBIOD010000031.1:16418-17958 GCA_037443545.1 Ignavibacteriales bacterium
CCTTTATGTTCCATCCGTATCAGGTTTTCACCGTTGGGCATTGTAATCAAAATTTGCTCAGAACCTTGTTTTTCAATAACTCTAATTTCAGAACCGGAAGATGTTTTTGCAATCAAGACTTCTTCTGTACCGTTATCGGTTTTGCAATCGGGTTTGTTTTCGCTGTGGTAGAGTGAACCTATGACTACTGGAAGCGATGTATTGCCGTGTTCACAACCAACCAAAACTTGATCGGATATCCGTGGAGTCAAGTGTGAGCCGTGGTCAGACCCGGCAAAAGATGTTAATACACGAGCCCAAGCGTGCGCGTTGCCATCAGTATCCCAAAGGTAACGAATTTGCACCCTGCCAATATTTTCAGGGTCTTTGTTATCTATTACTTCAGCCGGTTGCAGAAGCCCCATATACTCACGTTCGTCGGTGGCTAATTTTCGTTGGATAGAATCTTTGACGGCTGCTTTGAATGAAGCACTGTAAACATTGCCTCTGAATTCTGCTTCTAATTCCACTACTACAAACTTATCCTTCAATATCGGATGGTCGGGCGCTTCAATCGTACGCCCGATTGTAACCATCGGATGATTTGTCGTTCCCGTTACGTTGATATGCAGTCCGTTGTAAAATGCCTGCTGATTTTTAATAAAGTTCTCGAAGTCATTTTTTTGTACGATTGGCTCTTTGTAAATTTCAGTTGGTTCTTGATGCAGGTCATTCGATTTTTTGAAAATTTTTGAACCGAAAGGATGATTAGGAGCTGGATAACTTCCTGAATTTACAACTAAGTGAGACGAATCGGAATGTTTTTGATAGTCGTAAGGAACCCCATGGAATCTCGTATCTCCCAAAAAACAATTAAGGCGGACATCCGAAATATTTTCCAATCCTAATTTAACATCTTTCGTTCCGCTCAGTTTTGGTTCGTATCTAAATGTCTCGCCGTCATGATATAAAACGCAGCCGTCGTAACGTGCAAGTCGCTTTAAGAATTCGTAATCAGTTTCGTCATACTGGTGTAAGAAACGAAACTTCACTCCGTTCGCCGGTCCCGTCAATGAATTTGCAAACGATTTATTTTTCACAATTGTATTCACTACATCGAATGCAGACACATCGACGAATGATTTATGTTTCTCGACGAAGTTGAGAGAATAATCTTCCGACAGAGCATGGACTATAAGATTACCGGTCTCGAGATAAAGGTTGTGAATAATGCCGATATATTTTTTAGAAATACTGTTATCTAATTGATCCGAAACAGTTAGTTCTAATTTTTCTCCGAGCCAAGTGGAAACAGCTTTATCGAAGACAGAATTGCATTCGGCTTCATCGAATCCGAGTGCAAGGCGGATTGTGCAATGCGAAAAAAGTGATTGCCACACGTTAGCATTTACGAATCGCAAGTTGTGTGGCTTTCCATTGATTGTAGCAGTTACAATTATATTAGTTACTTTAGAAGCCATAAGTCACCTGATGTTGTTTGATTAAAATTATTCAGAGCTTGCCCAAAGAGTAATTTTCCTTAGTGTTCTTAGTGAACTTA
>JBBIOD010000032.1:0-17922 GCA_037443545.1 Ignavibacteriales bacterium
TTGTTTTGGGTTCAGAACTTTATCACGATTACTACCGCTGGCCCTTCGTCGATAAAAATGTTTTTGAAAAGTGGAAAAAAGAAACGGCTTGGGGAAAGTTGTTTCGGGATTACGAATTAGTCTCGAATAACCAGAGATGAATATCAATTAATGGATAATTAAAAGATAGAATTGACTAAGCAACGCAAAGCTGAAATAATACTTCTTTCGTTAACGGTTATCTGGGGTGGAACTTTCGCGATAGTGAAAGGATCGTTGAATGAAATATCGCCTCTTTTATTTATTGGAACAAGGTTTTTATTCGCAGCCATCGTTCTTACTCTTCTCTTTTTTCCAAGGATTAAAACTATAACAATCGATGAAATACAAAAAGCGTCTGTGCTAGGAATTCTACTGTTTTTCGGATTCGCTACTCAAACCATTGGTTTACAATACACAAGTGCATCGAAAGCAGCTTTTCTAACCGGCACAATGGTTATCTTCACACCGATATTTCAATTTATAATGGAACGCCACGCGCCAAAACTTGGAAACGTGATCGGAGTAATTATTGTAAGCGGCGGGCTGTACCTTCTTACGTCGCCTAAAGGCGCTGAGTTCAATTTTGGTGACGGACTCAATCTCGTATGTGCAATTATTTTTGCAGTGTACATCGTGTACCTTGATATGGCAACACAAGAAGGCGACCCATTCAACATTACTTACATTCAGATTGTAACGAATGCTATAATTAGCATTTCGGCAGCACTGATTTTCGAAGATTTCTTCTTCAAAATTTCCACTAATTTGATATTTGCTTTTTTGTATCTCTCGTTGTTGGCAACAACATTCACTCTATACTTACAAACAAAATGGCAAAAGGAGACAACGCCGACGAAGGCTGCCGTAATTTTTACGGTTGAACCAGTGTTTGCGGCAGCCATCGCATATTATCTTCTACACGAAGTTATCGGTTGGATTGGGGTAATAGGTGGGGGAGTGATAATTATTGGCTTGATAATATCCGAAATATCGGATGACTTGCCCCTACTTCGAATGTCGCTTAATCTAAAAGAAAAATAAATCTCATAGAGGTTCAAAATATTGAACGCTCTTATAATCGTAAAAAGTTCTTAATATTTGTAGCGGCGTGAGGTAGTTTAACGACAGTTGCATTTTGTGATTGTTATATTCATTCAGATATTTTATGTAGAGTTCACCTAATTGTGAGAACGAATATTCTGAATCAGTCTGAAAGATTTCATCGACGAAAGATATTTCAGAAATTTGTTGCTCTTGATAAGTTAGGTGTATCGCGAATCTTTCCCAATTTAATTCTTTGAAGGTAGGGTGTTCATGAACAATCAACTCTTTTATTGTAAACGGAAATTTTTCAAGTATTAATTGAATGAAGTCGTGTGTATTTATTGATGATGGTTGTTCGT
This sequence comes from Ignavibacteriales bacterium, assembly GCA_037443545.1. Classification (GTDB taxonomy): domain Bacteria; phylum Bacteroidota; class Ignavibacteria; order UBA10030; family BY39; genus JASEGV01. The sequence goes on from JBBIOD010000032.1 coordinate 1,425, forward strand.
ATATTTTTGAAATTTTTAGATGAGTTACACTGTCGATAGCAGTGTATAAAACATACTGTAATTTTGCATGATATGGTTTGATATCGATTATACCTAAATTTACTACATCCCCCGGCTGCCTGATCAGCGGAATATCAGGCATCTTTGGAAGAGATAATTCATCATTCACTAAATTCTGTTTTAGTAGTTTCCAAATTGTATGTTCAGAGAGATTAATATTATGTTTATCGATTAAATAGTTTCGGAGCCGGCGCTGTCCATATCCTGTTAACAGTTTTGCTTCGATTATTTTTTTTACAACATTTTTCGGTGTGGCAAGTGGCGATGTATGCGGTTTTCGCGATTCATCTATTAAGCTGTTTTGAGAAAAACCTGATTTGCTATATCTGTTCCACCACTTGTAGAATGTTTTTCTGCTGATTCCAAATTTTTCACATACTTTTGCAACACTCCGGACTTGTTTATAATACAACATCCAAGCAAGACGTGGGTGGAAAATATTCGCGACGGATGGCTTAAAATTTTCTAATTTTTCAGTTTGATGAAACATACATGATCTTTTTCTATTTGTTTTTATTCAATAGATATTTCCTCAATGGTAATGCCAAACTGTTTAGAACCGATGATAATAATTAGATAGCTTGCTAACTCCATATAAGACATTAAGATATAAGGATTTCCATAAAACTATACTCCAACTTAACCGCCAAAATTTTACGGTTTTGTAAAATTATGGATGTAATTTCTACAAATTTTGCAAATGAGTCAAAAATTTTCTAAATTAAGCCCGCAAAATTAATTTGATATCTGCAGGAGAGGTGTCTGAGTGGTTGAAAGAGCCGGTCTCGAAAACCGGTGTACCCGTAAGGGTATCGAGAGTTCGAATCTCTCCCTCTCCGCCAACCTCTGCTAAAGTTTCGAATGGCAGGTTAGTAAATACAATTGGTCACGAATCAAGTGAACCATTGGGAGCATTCGAGTCAATGAGTTTGTGAGGTTAGTTAAAAGTGAACAGGGGAAATAAGATGTAGAAGCAAATTTAATTCAGAACAGTAGCTGAAAATATTTTTGAAATAGTGCATTAAGAGGAATTTGTAAAATAATTGTTGCCGATACGAATACCCATTTCCACCAGCCCTTCCAGGCAAAAGTCCGAATTCCGATAATTATCATAACTCCAAAAAATAAAATGTAAAAGAAAAGTATAACTAATGCACTCGACATATCGGGAAAGTTGATGAATCCCAATACATATCGTTCATCATTCACGATTGTGGGTTTATAACGGAACAAGAACATCTGCAGAAGTAATATGAATCCCTCGCCGATACGAGTCGAAGCATTAATTAAAGCTGAAGAGGTTATAAAATGATTATACGGAAATTTGGTAAGCATCCATAAGGATATGATCGTAAGAAATATATTAGAAAAGGGTCCCGCCAGAACCGACAACACGCAATTATGATCGAGGATACAATCGTTGTGAATATTTGGGATACCTTTCATAAGCGATAGATTGCTGCCGCAAAAATATTCCGCTGCCTCTATGTGGGCAAATTGATGTATTAAATATGAAAATCCGGATGCGGATATGATAGCCAAAATACCCACTGTTACGGTTAAAAAATTAGGAGTTTTAATTTTTTCAGTGGCCACTTAAGAGAATAGGAATTATTTGTGGATTAGAATTAAGAGCAACCAGATGTGGCACCACAGTTCATACATTTATAACAACTACCGCTCCTAACCATCAAGCTGCCACATTCGTGACAGGGAGGAGCGTCCGATTGCGCTTTGTACACTTCGGCTTCTATTTCTGCTGTTTTTTGGCTTTCTAAAGAGAATTCTATTTCCGATGTGGCTTCAGGTGAAATCGTGATTGAAATATCGGGATTCAGAAAAAACTTTTTACTCAACCAGCGGAATATGTAATCTAAAATAGATTTGGCCATCGGAATGTCTCTATTGTTTGTAAATCCGCTCGGTTCGAAACGCATGTGACTGAATTTATCAATCAGAACTTTTAAAGGAACACCATACTGCAAAGCCATCGATATTGAGGTAGCAAAAGCATCCATCAATCCAGATATCGTTGAACCTTCCTTCGACATTGTTATAAATATTTCGCCCGGTTGCCCATCGTCATATAATCCAACTGTAAAGTAACCTTCGTGCCCGGCGATCGAAAATTTGTGTGTGATAGCTTGACGTTCATCTGCTAAGCGCCGTCTGAATGCTTGTTGTTTTTTAACATTCTCGCCATCCAGAGAGGTGTTTAGTGGTTGAGTCCGTTTCGATCCATCGCGGTAAACAGCGATCGATTTGAGTCCTAATCGCCACGCTTCGATGTAAGCATTCTGAATATCATCAATGGTTACATCATTCGGCATATTCACGGTTTTTGAAATGGCACCTGAAATGAACGGCTGAGCGGCTGCCATCATCTGAATGTGTCCAAGATATTGAATAGATCGTTTGCCTTTCGCCGGTTTGAATGCGCAATCGAAAATCGGTAAGTGCTCTTCGTTAAAATGTGGAGCACCTTCGATGGTGTCGTTTTTTTGTATGTATGCAAGTATATGCTCGATTTGTTCCTCATCATAATTTAATCTGAGGAGAGCTTCGGGGACAGTATTATTCACAATTTTCATAAACCCGCCGCCTACTAACTTTTTATATTTCACTAAAGCGATATCAGGTTCAATTCCTGTGGTATCACAGTCCATCATAAAACCGATTGTTCCGGTGGGAGCGAGGACAGTAACTTGTGAGTTACGGAATCCGAATTCTTTTCCGATTGCATAAGCATCGTCCCAAACTTTTCGTGCAGCCATCAGCAGATCGCTTGGTGCATAACGGTCAGAAATATGGTCAGCTTCAACACCGTGCATTTTAATCACACGTAGCATCGATTCGCGGTTAAACGGAAACCCGGCGAATGTACCTTTGGTTTTCGAAATAATTGCTGATTGTTTGTATGCTTGTCCTGTCATCAAAGCAGTTATTGCGGCGGCATAAGCGCGGCCGGCATTACTATCGTAAGGGATTCCTCGAGCCATAAGCAGAGCGCCTAAGTTCGCATAACCTAAACCAAGCGGTCTGAAGTCGTGGCTATTCTTTTCGATTGCTCTAGTAGGATAGCTTGAATTTCCGACTATAACTTCCTGAGCAATTATTGCGATGTTGACTGCATGGCAGAACTTGCGTACGTCGAACTCACCTTCGTTAGTTCTGAATTTCATCAAGTTTAATGAGGCGAGGTTGCAGGCACTATCATCCAGGAACATATACTCGCTGCATGGATTCGATGCATTAATAGGGGCAGTGTTTGGGCAAGTGTGCCACTTATTTATTGTTGTATGAAATTGTAAACCTGGATCACCACATATCCATGTTGCTTCGGCAATCTCCTTCATCAACGATTTTGCATCGTACGTATCAACAGGAGTGTTGTCCAAAACAGATTTAGTTACCCATTTACCACCTTTGACAGTTGCAGCCATGAACTCATCGGTAACCCGGACAGAATGATTTGCGTTTTGATAAGAAACCGAATCGTAAGCGCCGCCGGGAACGTTGAATCCGCCATCATATCCTGATTCAATTAATGCCCAAGCTTTCTTTTCTTCAGATGATTTGCAACGGATAAAATCAAGAACATCAGGGTGCTCAATATTCAGTATAACCATTTTTGCGGCGCGGCGGGTTTTACCCCCCGATTTTATTACACCCGCAAAAGCATCGTAACCTTTCATAAATGAGACAGGACCCGAAGCAGTTCCGCCACCCGAAAGGTGTTCGCGAGATGAGCGTAATATTGATAGGTTTGTTCCTGTGCCTGATCCCCATTTGAATAAAAGCCCCTCAGTTTTGGCTAAATCGAGTATCGATTCCATAGTATCACGGATAGAATTGATAAAACAAGCCGAACATTGGGGTTTTGGCTCGATGCCGCAGTTAAACCAAACAGGGCTGTTGAATGCTAAATGTTGATTTACTAACAGGTAAGTGAGTTCAGAGTAAAAATTTTCAGCTTCAATCTCTGAATCAAAATAGCCATCACGATAACCCCAATCGGAGATAGTTCTGGCGACACGCTCCACGAGTTGTTTAACGCTGTGTTCACGTTCGGGCGTTCCAATTTTTCCGCTGAAATATTTTGAGACAACAACATTAGTCGCAGTCATCGACCACGCTTTTGGCACTTCAACATTTTGTTGTTCGAATATCACTTCGCCCTTCTCGTTCGTGATTGCTGCAGTGCGAAGTTCCCACTCGATCTCATCGAATGGGTGAGTTTCTGCTTTTGTAAGGTATCTATTTATCTTTAATCCTCTTTTTTGAATTGGAATTGCTAATTCAGAAAAGAGAAAATTATCTATGTTACGGGCAAGGACGTTTGCCTCTTTTTTTGTCATTGAGTTTTTCCCCTTACTCATTGCGTTGAAAAAAATATTGGTAAATTTTCTGTGTGCAAATATAAAGCCCTCCTAACAATAAAGCAAGGAGAAAAATTATTTTTGGGAAATTTTTTTCGAAAATTTTCCTGTCGAGCCAATAGGGCATGAATCTACCCAGTTATTTTTTGTAAGGCTTGATTTTTATCTTAACTTAAGGTATTTTTAGATGAAATTATCACTCGATAAATTATTATCTTTTAAATCATATATCATAAATCAAACTCAAAAGGTGTTCTTATGGGACTTTCAGTGCAATTTTCAACAATTAAAGAAATGTTCGATAATGTTCTTGAAAACTATTCATCAAGCGATCGACCAATTATAAAACACAAAGTAGATGGTAAATATGTAGATATTAAGTACTCAGAACTCAGACAACTCTCGCACGATTTTGCTATCGGGCTGATGAACTTGGGTGTAAAAAAAGGAGATCGAGTAGCTTTAATATCTGAAAATCGACCTGAATGGGTAGTCTCTGATATTGCGATACATACCTTAGGCGGTGTTGATGTTCCTGTATATCCAACTCTTACAGCCAAACAAATCGAATTTATTTTCAACGATGCGAATATCCGTTTTGCGATTGTATCGAATCAGTTTCAATTGAACAAAGTTAAAAAAATATTTAGCGAAGTAAAAACACTCGAAAAAGTTATAGTTTTATCCGATAAGAATGTGGAGTTTGATGAACGAATATTGGGCTATAACGCTGTTCGCGAATCAGGAAGTCAGTTTTTAAAGAAAAATCCTGACTATTTTAAGAAAAACAAAACGCAAGTGTCGCCAAACGATATGTTAACTATCATTTATACCTCCGGCACTACTGGTAACCCAAAAGGTGTAATTCTGACACACTCTAATTTAGTCAGTAACATTACCTCCTCTGCATCCTTTATGCCAGTCGACGACCATGATGTTTTTCTATCGTTCTTACCATTGTGCCATTCATTCGAGCGGATGGCTGGTTATTACACTGCTATGTCGTGCGGTGCGACTATTGCTTATGCCGAAAGCGTTGAAACTGTGCGGGATAATTTGGCAGAAGTACACCCGACAATAATGACTTCTGTTCCCCGTTTGTTTGAACGAATTTATAACCGTATTAAAAATCAAGTTGAATCAGCTCCTGCCGCCCGGCGAAAAATTTTTAATTGGGCAATTAAAGTAGGTAGCGATTACGCAAGAGCCAAAAAATCGGGACGGATTCCCATAAGCCTATCCTTACAACACAGGATTGCCGATAAAATAGTCTTTCATAAACTAAAAACTGCAACAGGTGGTAGAATTAAATATTTTGTTTCCGGCGGCGCTGCATTAGGAAGAGAGTACGGCGAATTTTTTGAAGCTGTCGGTTTACAAATTATCGAAGGATATGGTTTAACTGAATCGTCGCCCGTAATTTCTGCAAACCGATTGGATGATTATAAATTTGGCTCTGTGGGTAAACCGATTCCTGGAGTCGAGGTGAAGATTGCCTCCGATGGCGAAATTTTAGCCCGTGGGCCTAATATTATGACCGGTTATTGGAATAATAAAAAAGCTACTGAGGAAGCCATAGATAAAGATGGATGGCTGCATACCGGTGATATCGGGATCTTCGATGCGGATGGTTTCCTAGTGATTACCGACAGAAAAAAACATATGTTTGTAAGTTCAGGTGGTAAAAATATTTATCCTCAGCCAATCGAAGGAATGTTCTTGCAAAGTAAGTACATCGATCAATTCGTACTCATCGGCGACCGTCGTATGTTTTTATCGGCTTTAATCGTTCCTGATTTCGATGCCGTCCGAGAATATGCCGACAGAAATAAAATTTCGTACACTAACGATGAAGATTTGGTTTCGAAAGAAGAAATCTATCATATAATCGACAAAGAAGTTGCAACTCTCCAAAAAGATTTGTCAAATTATGAACGTGTCCGTAAGTTTGTATTACTTAGCAAACCATTATCGTTAGAAGGGGGAGAAATGACTCCCACTTTAAAAATGCGCCGGAACGTTATTGAAGAAAAATATCAAAACTTAATTGAAGAAATGTATAAAATGGAAAAATAAATATGAAAAAAATATTACTCATATTTTTCAGCATTATTGTAATGAATTATGTGAGCGCCCAGCCAGATGAGAGTGAAGCGCTTACTCATCCTAAAAAAACTTACCTGCGAATGGGTGGGGCTGGCGGTTTTACTTCGCATGTTTTGTACTGGAAGGTTTCGGATATTAACAACTCATTCAGAGGTGTTAATGTCCCTAAAATTCCGGATAAAGCATTGGTGTTATTTGGCGGTCAGGGTTACGGTTACATAATGTTTTTAGAAAACCTGCGTATCGGTGGTATGGGCGCCGGAGGTGGTGTAACAAGAAGTTTAGTTATTCAGAATACCCGTTACGATTTGGAAACAAAAGTCAATTTTGGAGGTGTAACAATCGATTATGTATTTCCCGTTTCCGAACGGTTTGATATCGTAGCTGGTGGAATAGTAGGTTGGGGGGGGATGAATGTTAAGTTGCGGCGTGATACTTGGGGAATAAAAAAATGGGATAACCTCGTAGATAATTGGGCTGCAAGCGGTACCTCTCTCACCGGTGATTTTTCTTATACACTAGAGGGTTCTTTTTTTATCTACCAACCGGCAGTCAATTTTGAATATGCAGTATTACGTTGGCTCGGCATTCGCTTAGGCGTTAGTTATCTTACTATGGCTTCGCCGAGCTGGCAGCTTGACGAAAAATTTGACGTTGTTGGTGTACCCGAAAAATTAAAAGGTAACGGCTTAATGATAAATGGGGGAGTGTTTCTCGGAACATTCCTTTTTTAACAAAAATCCGATAGTCCTCATTAGTAATGAAACGCAACATCGGAAATATTTGGCTACACTATTTGAATTTCAAAAATTCTTTCAAGCTCAAATCCAAGTTTGAAAAGTCATCTGTAAAAAATATCCTGCTAATTGAGTTATCGCGTATGGGGGATGTTGTGGCAATAATCCCCGCTTTAAAATGTCTGATGTATAATTTTCCCGATTCCAATTTCTCGATTGCGGTTGATAAAAATTATACGGGGATATTTTCATTCTTCATCGCAACAGGTTTGCTTAACGGTGCGAATATTATATTAATACCCAACGACAAAACGGATACGGTAAATGGATTGAGATCAGCAGAAGAAGGTTTACAAAATCGACACTTCGATCTGGTCTGCTCGATGAGCCCATCCTTCAGAAACGCTTTCCTAGCATTGAGGTTAAAGGCCCCTTATAAAGTGGGTTTTTTTCGTGCAAATTCGCTTTATACGCCATTTTTAGACGATAACCTAATTGAAGCTTATGGAATCTCAGACTTCTCTTCTATTAGCTTTAAAAACGAAAATATAGAGGAAAGGGGTAACAAAATTTGTACGGCATTAAGTATGGATTTGAGATTCCAAGATATTTCAAATACTAGAACATTTCCGTTTTTTAGCAATGAACCGTATATTGTATTGCACCCTTTATCAGGTTGGAAATATCGGAACTGGAAAATTCAAAATTATGCTGAGCTAATAAACAGGATTATAGATACTACACAGGTTCAAATTGTAATAATAGGTTCCGAAGAAGAAAAATTAATTGGTGAAGAACTGAAAAAGCATATAAAAAATAAAACGAAAATTACGACAGTGTTTGAAGCAAAGTTAGAGACCGTAATGAAGTATTTATCGAATGCGTTGCTATTTATTGGCAACGATTCTGGTCCGCTCCATTTAGCTTCTGCATTAGGTGTTCAGTCAATTGGCTTATTCGGTCCGGCATCACCCGAATTGACTGCACCCAAAAGCAAGCAAAATTTTTATTTCTATGAAAAAGTTGAGTGCAGTCCGTGCGAACAAATTAATTGCATCCGTCCTGATAATACGTGCATGGATCTAATACTGGTTGAAGTAGTTACGCAAAAAACACTCCAGCTAATCAAAACGAAACTAGACTTGAAAGAAGTTAATGCCTGAAAATATATTTCTCGCGGGTGTAAAAGTTGATATTGTAGATGGGGGTAAAATATTTAGCCGTATTAAAAATTTGATAGAAGAAAATAATAAAGGAAGTATTTCTTACATCAATGCTCATGCTATTAATTTAGCACAGCGGTTAGACTGGTTCAAAGAATATTTGAATAATTCTGAAATTTCGTATGCCGACGGTCAGGGTGTTCGGCTTGGAGCGTGGTTATTGCGCAAACGCGTTCCGCCGATAGTAAACCTAACACGGTGGGCTTGGGAGTTACTAAATTTCTGCGCAAGGAATAATTATAAAATATTTATACTCGGAGCCAGTGAAGAAGTAATTCAAAAAGCTGTGAATAACATTCGCACCAAGTATCGTTTTGTTAAAATCGTTGGTTATCATCACGGGTATTTTGAAAAAACAGCGGAAAAATCCTCTGAAGTTATTGCTTACATCAATTCGCTCAAACCTAACTTATTACTTGTTGGTATGGGTATGCCTCTACAGGAAAAATGGATAAAAGATAATTTCGGTTCTTTGCAAGTTAATGCCATACTTAACGCGGGGAGTAGTATCGACATAATAGCGGGGGTAAAAAAAGTTTGCCCACAGTGGATGTCGAATATCGGCTTCGAATGGTTGTTCCGTTTGAGTCAGGAGCCATTACGGCTTTTTATCCGTTATATAATTGGTAATCCGAAATTTCTTTATTATATTTTTTTCAAACGGAAATAGTAAAACAATATGTTAAGCCCATATAAATATTTCAAAGTTCTCTCGTCGCTTCTGTTTTTTATAACATTTATTGCTCATTCAGAAGAATCCACAGTAATCAAAATTGAAAACTCTAACGACAAAGGACTAATTGTCCGATACCTTCCCCAAGAATACAAAATGCAGCCTGTTGAAATCGAAGGCGAAACTTATTTAATCCCAATCGGCGATAAAAGCGGTCTGACCAACGAAACAGGGAAACCTTCGCTGCCCGTTGAAGGGACATTAATCGCCCTTCCTCCGAATACAAAAATAGAAGTCGAAATAATCGAATCAAAATACCTGTTCTTACAAAACCAGTACATCGCACCTTATCCTTTGGATGTTTTTGATGAAGATGGTAATGCAACTTTATTGTACCAAATAGACCGAACATTTTATGACCGCGAAACAAATTTATATCCGAAGGAAACATTCAAACTTGAACAACCAATTCGTCTTCGGGATTTCAACGTGGCAAAAATTAATCTACATCCGCTTCAATATATTCCATCGACCAAAACGTTGAAGTATTTTACCCACCTAGTTTTGAAAATAAGTTTTATCGAGGAATTGAAGAAAACCGACGTATCATTAATTTCAGCCGCTGATAAAGAATTCGAGCCGGTTTACAAATCGTTGATTCTAAATTATGAGCAAGCCCGAAAATGGCGTTTCAGGGACAAACTTGCCGTCTCTGAAAAAGAAAATCTCAAGCTAAGTTGGTGGCAAACTAACAACCAGTATTACAAAATTCTTATTGCCCAGGACGGGATGTATCGGTTAACATATTCACATCTTTTGAATGCGGGAATAAATTTGCAAACAATTCCTACCAATACGTTGGCAATGTACTATCAAGGCAAATCAATACCAATAGATGTGAATTTAGAAAACCCGGATGTTCAAAAATGGTACATCGACTTTTACGGAACACGAAAGTACGGCGATTCAACTTTCTTCGATCCTTACACAGATACAAGTTACTACTGGTTAACTTGGAACGATCCATTACCAACACGATTTACCAAACAGGCTGCCGACCTAATTACTCCTGTTTATACTGAAAACTCGTACACCGCATTTCGACATTTTGAAAGAGATTCAAATTACTACTACGGTTATAACGATGACGAAACCAGAACGATCGATAATGTTAAAGGAGAATGTTGGTACTGGTTAGATTTTGTAGGAACAAATTCGAAATCAATTACTTTTAATATCGATACACTGAATCCGGGCAGGTTTGATTCGGCGTTTTTTAAAGCTCGATTCCACGGGATGACAGCTTATGCTGATACTAATCGGTCGAGGCATCAGGTTAGAGTAACCCTGAATGGTCGAGTATTAGGTGAAGTACTTTGGACTCAAAATCAAGAGTTGATATTTTCAGTGGGTTTCATCGACACATTGCTTAAAAAAGGGACAAATACTTTACAGATAAATTCAACGATGATAAAATTATCAAAATTTTATATCGATTGGTTTCAGGTTACTTACCGCTCTCCGATATCGGTGCAAAACAATTATCTCGACTTTGTTTCACCAGCCCAGCCAACTGACGCAGTTACACTATTTAGAATAACAAAAGTTACTTCCGACAGCATCGATGTATTCGATTTAACAAGTTATCGAAAAATTGTAAACACTAGTAGGGAAGCTCAAGGTTGGGCTTTTTTAGATTCGTCGCTCAGTTCTAAACGGTATATTGTTACTGCAAAAAATCAGCGGCTAACACCAAGTGCGATTATTCCTCACACTTTTAAAAATCTCCGTTCAAATCCTGATGGGGCTGATTATCTAGTAGTAACTCATTCATTATTTAAAAACTCCGCAACAATTCTAGCCAATTCTAGAAGTGCATTCGGTTTGAGAACGGCAGTTGTAGATGTCCAGGATATTTACGATGAGTTCAATTGCGGTCATATCGATCCTCTGAGCATTAAAAAATTTTTTCAATATATTCATAATTTTTGGACTGCACCGTCGCCGAGTTACATTGCGATGTTTGGGGATGCCTGTATCGATTATAAAAAGAAATTTCCTACTACTACGAAGACGAATTTTGTTCCCGGCTATGGTATTCCAATGAGCGATAATGCTCTGGTAAGTTTTGATACAGTTTACAACTATTTACCGGCAATAATAATCGGTAGGATACCTGTTGAAAATCAAATACAGGCGGCACGTGTAGTGCAAAAGATTACTGATTATGATAACCCGCCAATGGATTTTTGGAATAAGCGTGCGTTATTCATTACAGGTGGAACGAATGCGAGCGAACGCTGGCAGTTCAACACTTTATCCGATATGTTGATAAATGAGAGCATTACTCCGAGTCCGTTGGGAGGTCTTGCCTATAAAGTCTATAAAACTTCTTCAGCTATAATTGATGGTGATTATAAATATTATATGCAAGGATTAGTGAACGAGGGTTTATCGTTCGTTAATTTCATTGGGCATTCGGGGGGTAGAATCTGGAATGTAGATATCGGCAACCCAAACGATTTACAAAATACGAACGGCAAACTTCCATTCATAAGCAGTGTTAGCTGTAACATCGGAGCCTTTTATACTCACTTTGCAAATGTGTTATCGGAAGATTTTCTGTTTGCAGATAATCGTGGCGGTATAGGAGCTTGGGCGAGTTCGCACGTCGGTTCGGCAAATACTGGATATTGGCTTGCGAGAAAGTTTTTAAATGCAGCAACACGTGAATCTGTGAGGACATTTGGCGAGTTAACACATCTCGCACGTATTTATTTTTGGATGATTAACGGTTATATTTCATCACCAACAGTAATTCATACATTTAATCTTTATCCACTCATCGGCGACCCGTATTCGAAGTTTGCACTCCCACAAAATCCCGATTTGTTAATCGATACAGAGTCTGTGTCTTATTCACCCCCCGCTCCTGTATCGGATAATTTTGTTTTTTTGAAATTAATTGTTAAAAATTTTGGTTTGATGTCAGTTGACAGCATTTTGATAACTGTGAAAGATAATTACACCGACGAGTTGGGCAAAAATAGAGGGGAAAGTGACCTCGTTCCTCCTTTTAGAGTTAAACCTATTGCTTATGCCGACACAATCAATATCGAGTGGGATGTACGCGGCAAAGCTGGCAGCCACACAATTTCAATTCATATCGATCCTTTAAATCAGATTTCCGAATCGAACGAGGGCAATAATTTAGTTCAGCTTAATATTTATATAAACAGAAATGTTATTTATCCAATCAAACCTTTAACGTTCTCCGTTGTGAACAGCGGGATACAATCTCTTAGTGTCTCAGTACCAATGACCTTCGATTCAACGCGAACATCCACAACTGATAAATCTGATTCACTTATATTTCCGAGAAATACTCTCAACATCACATCACCATATACTTTTTATTTTGAAATTGATACCTCAAATACATTCGACAGCCCTGCAAAAGTGTCTTCGCCTCCAATTCAACCAGGGGCAGTGGCTGCGAATTGGGTTACGCCTCCACTTTTAGATGAGGAGATTTATTTTTGGCGTGCACGGAGTTTTAATGGAAAACACTTTGGCGCTTGGGCTAATTCAACTTTAAAAGTAAGTGACACAGCATATTCTTCGACTATTGTTAAATGGGAACAAACCCATCCTAAACAATTCGCATTCAATCAACAAAAGTTAGTATCGGTTAGCGACGATGGTGTAACGATGCAACGGACAAACGGTCTTCCGATTTATGTACGCTCGTTAGGTCATCGGGCTCTCGCTGATTCCGATTATTACAGTATCATCCGAATTGGGTCCACGACGGTATTAGGACATTGGTGGTCGGGTGCGAATAGCTATCTTGCCGCCCGTGTCGATCCACTAACTGGACGATTCGAAGCGAAGGGATATACTCTATCAACCCTCGGACAACCCGACAGTTTATTAAATTTCATTCAGACTGCACCCATTGGATATTATATTGTTATAGCTGTGGTAAGAGATGGAAGAAGTGGGATGACAGAAACCTTGTATAAAGCTTTTGAAAGTTTGGGCGCTCAATTAATTAGGACTGTAACTGCGGGGCAATCGTGGGCGTTAATTAGTCGAAAAGGTTCTTCAACTCCGATGATGCCTCCTCTCGAATCCTACAGCCCTACTGCGGTTGCCGATACAGATTATCAAATGCCAAGTTACTACAGTGCAGGGATTGGCGAAATAAGTTCACCTTTTATCGGACCTGTAACATCGTGGCGAACACTTTCCTGGAATAACATCGTTCCGACTAAAACCGATATACAATTAAAACTTGTCGGTATGAAAAAAGATTTTACCACAGATACGTTGCGAACTTTTTTAGGGGGCGAAAAATTTGCAGACATTTCTGATATCAATCCTTCTCTCTATCCCAAAATACAATTGGTAAGCATACTCCGAAACTCCGACGGCGAAGCCACTCCAACCCTCAAGAGCTTGCGGGTAAATTATACTGCGCCGATTGAATTGGCTACAAGTCCTACTGAGTTTAACGCACCTCGACGTGTGGATAGAACACAACCTTTTAATGTTGATGTAAATGTTCACAATTTGAGCGATCAAACTGTTGACAGCGTAAATGTTTCTTTTTCACTAGCTCAAAATTCTTTATTGAATAATGTATGGATAGATTCAATACCCGCCGGCGAATCAAAATTGATTAGCAAATCTCTTGATGTTTCGCAATTTACCGGCGAGCAAACACTTATTACATCTCTCGAACCGAAAACGGATCTGAATGAATTAATTTTAGAAAATAATGTTTTATCCTACCCATTCTTTATCGATCAAGGTGTATCGGTATTAGAAAATGTAACTGTTACCTTCGATGGTAAAGAAATACGGAATGGCGACTACGTTTCAGCGATGCCAACGATCCAGGTTTCATTGCCCGAAAATTTTCCGGTGGCTGACATTACAGCAATTTATTTGAATGGTGAAAATAAACTTAACGACGCTCAAAGCTATTCACAAAAAACATCTACCTCAACGAATATCGAATTCAAACCAAATCTTAAGGATGGCGATCACAAGTTGATAATTAGTGGGAAGAACAATTCAACCTTAATTTCTTTCGATTTTAAAGTTTCTAACACTCCGCAAATTTTGAATATCTTCAATTATCCGAATCCGTTTACTACCGGCACACAATTCACATTTGAATTAACAGGCCAAAGTGTGGTCGAGAGAGTTACGGTTTTGATTTATTCGGTTGCGGGCAGACAGATGCAAGAACTAAATGCCACAAACGTAGATATTGGATTTAACAGCATCGTTTGGGATGGGCGGGACAACGATGGTAACGAGATAGCTAACGGTGTTTATTTATATAAAATTAAAGCTAAATTTGAAAACGAAGTGAATAGTCAGGTCCATAAATTAGTAAAATTAAGATAATTTGATATTTGGGCAAAATTTTCTTATCTTTTTCAGCAAAAATTTAAAAAGGTATAAAAAATGTTTTGGTTTTTAATTGGTATTGAAGTAATATTGGCTATCGTAATCATAGTAGCTGTCCTGATGCAATCAAGCAAAGGAGGCGGATTAGCAGGCACATTTGGAGGTGCTCAAATGGGTACTGTGTTCGGTGTACGACGTACTGCCGATTTTTTAAGTAAATTTACAGCAGTATTAGCTACAGTTTTTATAGTTTTAAGCTTGGTAATCAACATGTTCTTTTTACCAAGTCGGACAATCCAAAGTGAGAGCGTGATACAGAGCGGAACAAGCTCGATACCTCCACCATTACCACCGCCTACACAGACCATGCCACCGGGCGGCGGGCAATAATTTCTTAGCGACCGGCCCCCCAACGTTTTGGAGGGCTTGTTTCAGCAAGCGCCCATGGCTCAATTGGTAGAGCAGCTGACTCTTAATCAGCGGGTTAATAGCAAAACGGTAGTTTTTTAGACGTTTTTCTTTTTACTGCTAATAGAATTGCTAAATAAAACGGAGGTTTTTAATGGCAATTTCTAACTTATCTTTATTCAAGCGCAAAGGTGGAGTTTGGTATATTATTTATAACCTTGGCGGGCGTGTCCGGTGGAAGTCAACCGGTCAAAAAATGAAGTCTGATGCTTTGAAAGTTTTGCACGATTTCGAGGCACACCTACAAAAGAAACTTCCTTCCGTTTTACTTTCCGAATTTCAAAACACACTTACGAAACTGTATTCCAATGCTATCAGCGCAAACACTTTGCGGAGTTATCTTCTTTCGATGAGGAGCTTTCAAACTGTTATCGGAAACAAGCTGCTTAATCATTACACGCTCCGGGAGGTAGAAACATTCAAGGCAAAAAGATTAGAGACTTGCACACCTACAACGGTCAATATTGAATTTAGGGCGCTCCGGGCAGCGTTCAACCTTGCAGTCAAATGGCAGTTATTGAATGAAAATCCATTCTTACAATCTTCACAAGTTAAAACAGCGGAGCAGTTACCTACATATTTAACGAGAGAAGACTTTCATAAGCTATTAGGTGCAACGGTCGAGCAAGTGCTTAAAGATGTGTTTCTGTTTGCAGCATTAACCGGGTTACGATTAGGTGAAATAATAAACTTGAAATGGCAAGAGGTGGACTTGCAGCGGAAACTTGTAACGGTCGGGAGTGCATCATTTCAAACGAAGTCGGGTCGGGTTCGGGTGCTCCCGATGGGTGAAGATGTTTATCGAATGCTTTTAAGACGTTCAGGGCTTCACTCTAATGGCTTTGTATTTCATAAAAACGGTTATCAGTTACAAGGGAGTTTTGTATCTCATAAATTCAAAGCGTATGCTCGGGCGGTCGGGCTTAGTGATGCTATACACTTCCATTCATTGAGACATACAAATGCAACGTGGCTTGTTCAGAGCGGTTGTAATATATATCAAGTGCAGAAGTTACTCGGACACTCAAGCGTGAAAACTACTGAAGTATATTCACACCTTACAGCCTCAGAGTTACACGAGGTAGTGAATAAGATAGGGTTCAACTGAGATGATAGCCTATAAACGAAATTTGAAAGAAATAAAAGCAATCCTTGAGAGCTTCCTAACTTGGAAGAGCAAGAATAAAATCTATTTCAGTTGT
Organism: Ignavibacteriales bacterium; assembly: GCA_037443545.1. Taxonomy (GTDB): domain Bacteria; phylum Bacteroidota; class Ignavibacteria; order UBA10030; family BY39; genus JASEGV01. Next base: position 17,697 of record JBBIOD010000032.1, read on the forward strand.
GTGATTGCCGGGCGTGTGCATCGGTTCAGCACTGTGGACAGTCGAGAGAAGTTTGTAAAAGCAATTTTTCACTTGACTTTGTTTTAGTATTGGTTATATTTGTATTAGATAAATTTCAAAATATTTTATGATAACAAAATTAAATATCCTTGTTTCCGTTCACCTTCGGGTGAAGCCGGCTCATAAACGGTTTTGAAGCGGAGGCAAGGATAATTTTTTTATGAGG
>JBBIOD010000033.1:0-17895 GCA_037443545.1 Ignavibacteriales bacterium
TTTAACAAATTTTCCTTGAGCGCTTTAGAAACTGCTTGTGATTTTGAGTGAACATGGAGTTTGTCGTAAATATTCCGCAAATGGGCGCGGACAGTAAATATGCTTAGGAAAAGTTTTTCAGCAATCTCTTTATAGTCGTCGCCTTGAACAAGAAGCTCTAATACTTGAATTTCCCGATGAGTAAGTTGATAATCGGCTTTTGGAGGCGGGGCGAATTCCTTAAACATATACAAAACTTTACGAGCAATATGAGGCGACATAGGCGTACCGCCCCCAAAGGCGTGTTCTACCGATTCTAACAATTTTTCCGGCATTACAGGTTTTGTTACAAATCCTATTGCTCCGGCGCATATCGCCTGAAAAACCGAATCATCATCTTCGTGGATCGAGAGAATTACAATCTGGATGCGGGGCTGATCCTTCTTTATGCGTGCGGTAGCTTCAATTCCGGAAATTCCAGGCAAACTTATATCCATTAAAATTACGTCAGGATTTATTTTTTCAATATTTTCAAATAAATCCTCAGCCGATTCGAATTCCCCCACAACTTTACAGGAGGGGGAAGCTTTTAAAATGTAGGACGTACCCAGCCGGTAATCCGGATTATCTTCGACGATTGCAACAGAAATTGGCATTATTGATTTATAATTTGAAATCTCAGTGTAAAGTTAAGATTGTTTAATAATTTTTTCAATAGATAATATTAACTATTTTTTGTGCGTTTTGAGTTTAAATCTTTAATGTAAAAATAATTTTTGTTCCTTCGCCTGAATTCGATTCAATATTAAAGTTTCCTTTCAGTTCATTCATTCGCATTCTCATTGTCCCAACGCCCCGACCACTGTTTTTTTCTGATTGATCAAATCCATCTCCATTATCTTTTATTCGTACTGTAAATTGTCCATCGGTATAATCGGCAGAGATCGTAAGTTCTGAACAATTTGAATGTTTACACACATTACTAACAGCTTCTTTAAGTACCAACCACAGATTTTTTCTGAGTTCCGGAAATAAATTATTAGATGGAAATTTTTCTATATTGGAGACATTAAAAATAAATTTAATTCCTTTCGCCCGGCATATTGGAATTGTTGTATCTCTAAATCTTGTTAACAAACTTTCAAGTGTTTCGGGCTTCGGATCAATTGACCATATAATATCCCTTATCGCATCTACTGACTCTTTTGACAGCGTGACGATTCGATCCAGCAATGAGGATTCCTTCGGCGATTCACTTTGAAGAATTTTTCCAAACATAGCAATACTGCTCAAATTTGTTGCTAATTCATCGTGAAGATCCGATGCGATACGTGTCCGTAAACGTTCAATTTCTAAAAGTTTATTTATGCGATATTTGTATAAAGAAAAAGCTGATGTTAGAATTATTAATATTACAAATGTAATAAACCACCATGTTTGCCAGAAAGGCGGAGTTATTATGAAAGTTAGTGTCGCGGGCGAATCGCTCGTTAAACCATTTTTATTAATTGCAACGATGGAAAAAGAATATTTACCCGGACTCAATGCGATAAACGATGCAATGTTATTGTTTGTTAAATGCCAACTTTGTTCTTCTTTACCAAAAGAATATTTGTAACTGATCGATTTCTCCCCGCGATAACTAATACCTACATATTCTATATCAATATTATTTTGTTGATACGAGAGTTTAAAGTCGCTATTTAACGGGACTTGTTCGTCGTTTACTTTTATCGCATTGATGTAGATTGGCGGTGGAATATCCCTTAAAGAATCTTTAGCATATGAATGAATAATCAATCCGGTTCGGGTCAATCCCCAGACGCGTCTATCTGATAATATTCCACATTTAAAAATAAATTTACCGAAGAGATCAAGATCATGTTTTGCATTTTCTCCTTCAAGATTGCAGATCCCATGCGAGGTCGCTAACCAGATTTTTCCCTCCTCATCTTCAGCGATATCCCAAATAGCATTACTTATCAGACCATGTGTAACAGTAAAATTCTTGGTTGAGGTGGAATCTAAAACAAACAAGCCGTTTCCCAATGTGCCAACATAGATAGTATTTTTTTTTGATTCGTAAATTGCTCTTACACGTATATTGTTAAATTTTTCCAAAACATTAAATCCCGTTATTTCACCGGATTCATTGATGAAACAAGTTGATAAACCGCCATTATAACTTGCGAGCCAGATTCTGCGATCTTTAGTTTGGTATATCCTGTAAATATCATTTCCATACGGTTGAGCTGCAGTTTTACTCGTAATAAATTTATTGTCCTTGATTTGTGTGTACCCGGCAAGATTCTTTTGTCGGGCAAACCAAATATTAATATCACAGTCGATATAAATTCCCCATGTTAAAGCATTCAATTTGTGGGTACCTGACCAGTTAAGAACTGGTTTAGTCTTGTGATCATTATGAATAGTATATCGTACAATACCTACGTCATTGATAGATAGAAATAAATTATTATTTGAATCACTATCAATGACTTCTATCCTTGAAGATGGCTTATCGAATTTGAATGGATATTCATTCATCTGCCATATATCCGATTGACTCTCATTTAATTTTACTATTTTATCATTAAAAGCTATCCAGATATCGTTTTTAATTTGAGTCGCATCTTTCGGTTTTTTCATTGGAAAAAAGAGTGTTGTCGTATTTTCTAACTTTGCTATTCCGTCATAAAAATTGCCGAACCATAAATTTTTCTCTTTATCTTTTAACATCACCCATGAACTTGTAAACGGTAATCCATTATTTTCTGTGTAACATTCTATGTTATTATCTGTTTTATTTTTATTGATTTTCCAGATCCCCTTAGAATCGCAAGCCCAAATATTGCCATCTTGATCATCCAATACAGGTATCATGTATGTATTTTCTGATTTATAACGAATGAGTACTTCAAGATTTTTAATGTAGATTAAAGACCCGTCATTCGTGCCTACCCATATATCCCCGTCACTATCCATAAGAGCATTTGTTGTATATTGAGATTGGAGAAGATTGAGTTCGATTATTTTCAGACTCTTCTCCGCTACATTATAAAGTATGCAATCCCTGTCGCTGATAATTATTAAAGAGGAATCATTTGCCGGGAATATTTTTTTCGCTGATTCAAATGCTATACCGCTGTATAGTTTTTTGAACTTACCATTTTCGAGATAATAAACCCCCGTTCCCGTCCCGCACCAAAGCATCCCGTCTTTATCTTCATAAAAACAGAATACTGTATTGGCAGAACTGTTAGATGTGTCGATCATAAAACGAGAAAAGATATTATCTGAGTACTTTAAAACGCCTTTATTTGCTTCGGCAATCCACATGGTTGTCGGTTGTTTTTTGCTTTCAAATATTGCTGTGATGGGATTCAGTTGTTGCTTATTTACAGTAGTGATGTTCGAAAATTGTGTGCCGTCAAATATGCTGATTCCTTCAGTTGTTCCAATCCAAAGAAATCCTTTCGAGTCCTGGTGTAATGCTCTGATACGATTACCGACAAGTCCGTCTTTAATAGAATAATGTTTGAATTGATATAAAAATTGTAAATCGATTGGCTTTAATCGTATTAGTTGTTTGACCCCGGACGCTAAACTATGAAGAGGAGATATTGAGTTAATGAAAATAAAAATAAATAATATTCTTATGGTCTTCATAAACGTTTTAATTTGATATCAATATACACATTTTCCGCTTCTTAGAAAAAGGTAAGAGGACAAAACTATAGGAACGAATATAAAATAAGCCGGCCTCTTTTGCAGAAACCGTCTCGTTAAGGCTGTTTTATTCCTTTAATGGTGTTCCCTAAGCGAGATTGTAGATCTGACATTTTCGCCGGGCTATGACATTCCTTGACTTTCCTCTATATATTTTGTAGTTTTTTATTAAATTTTTATAAAAATTGAGAAAAAACCTTCCACCGTTCCTAAACAAAATTAATCGTTAAATTAAGAGAGTATAAATATGCAAAAATTTAAAGGAATTGATTATTATAACATCGACACGCTTCTCTCAGAAGAAGAAATATTAATTCGAAACACTATCCGGGAATTTACAGACGAAAACATTAACCCCGTCATTGAAGAGGCTTACATGAGAGGGGAATTTCCGATGGAATTGGTCCCCAAAATGGCAGAAATGGGTATGTTCGGAGCATAAATGCTGGTGAGGTAATAAAACATTGACTCATTATATCATTTGTTCAGTGATACAATTGTGCCATTGGCACATTCGCCTCTGGCGGAGATTCGATTATTCAATTACAATTTTGTAATATATGTAGGGGATGAACTTCCCACCTTCGGTTTCAGCGTAGAAAGTTATTTCACCAAAATTATTTGAGAATTTATTGAATATGAAAATAGAAGGGTATATAAAAGAAGGTCTGATAATTTCTTTCCTATTTCTATCATGCTGTCAAAAATTTTTGGTTTATCATTTATTGTAGATGAAATCGGGTAAATAATTGAGAATGGTAACTAGATCCAGTTTTTTAGTGAATTGACTGGATACAAAGATTTTATACGGAAGGTGTCTCTTTTGTTCGATGGTTGGAAAACGATCTTGGAGAAGTGTTTTATTTTATTAATAACAATGTTGATGTGATATTTTCAATCTTTAATGTTTAAAAACTTATTCCAGATATTAAAAAGTTCGCCTGTGGCTATTACATCGCCGATGCAATAGTTGGCAATGTCTCGGTATTTCCCTCCTCTGAAGAGGTCGCCTAAATCTAATCCTGTTATTCCTTCGCTTTTCGGACTTTTAATTCCGAAAGTTTTGCAATAAAAATCTAAATTGAATTTTTTAACAGCGGAGTAAAACGAAAGCTGGTCTAACAGGTCGCAATGAATTTTTGTGTCGTATCGGTAAGGCACTAAGTTTCTTGAGGGAACGACTCCTAATATCGCTGACCGAAGCATAATAAAAGGGCAATCGAAAGATCTGCCGTTAAATGTAATAAATTGGTCGTAATGCTTGATTGCATTCCAGAACCATACGAGAATTTCCTTCTCATCTCCCGATACAAATCCTACTTGACCATCTTCGCTTGTGTATTCTTCTTTCACATCCGATTGGTAGAAAACTTTCCCTTGATTGGTATCAGGATTGAACATCCCGATTGCTATGATGCGGGCAGTGGGGGCATAAAGATTTAATTGGAGAAGAGCTTGTTCGCGCTTCTCTTCGGTGTCGGCAAATTTTAATAGATACTCTTGTTGAACCTCATCAAAATTTTCAAACGGGAAGGCGAGGGTTTCTATATCAAAAACGACTCGTTTCATTCTTCGGGGAATTCGGTTTTTTTAAAAACTTGTTTCATAATATTTGAAATAATCTCCCACGAAAAACCGCGGCGCGATAAAAAACTTGAAAGCCGTATATAATTCTGCTTATCGTTGGATTTTGATTTTGTGATGCGGTATTTTTTTAACTGCTTTTTTGCTGTCTCTAAAGCCGATTCTTTTTCATTTATATTGCTGTACGATTTTTCGATAATTTGAAGAACGATATCTTTGGGTATTTTTTTATCGAGAAGCCGCTGTTTTAATAAATTCCTTCCGATAGCTTTTCCCTTTAATGTGTTACGTGTAAAACTTTCCGCAAATTCACGGTCGTTAATTAAACCTATCCCCTTTAAATTTGCAATCACAGAATCGACTATCTTCGGCTTGAATTTTTTGCTTTCGAGTTTTTTGCGAAGCTCGTACTCGCTTCTCTGTCGGTAGCTGAAATATCGTAAGGCTGTATCTTTCCCCCTGTGGAATTCATCTAAAAATAAAATTTCGTTCAACTTACCATCGGTAATCGAATCGCCTTTCCTTAACCCGCATTTTTTAATAACATCTTTATAAATAGTGTATTTATTATTCGTGTCGGTTAAGAGTACAACAAATTTCGGTTTATTTTTAGCTTGCGATATATTGCTGATTATCATTTAGCTTTTTTAATTTCAGATTTGGGTGTAGCAACTTCTGCTCGTTCAGATTCGATGGGTGATTCGCCGTTTAAGTTTAATTTACTACGTAGAATCTGGTCGATTTCTTTTTGAAGTTTTTCGTTTTCGAGGAGTAATTTTTTTACCGCATCTCTGCCTTGTCCGATTCTATCCTCTTTATACGAGAACCAAGAACCGCTTTTCTGGATTACGTTCTGCTCGATAGCAAAGTCAATCAAGTCGCCCAATTTCGAAATACCTTCGTTGTATAGAATATCGAACGTAGCTTCGCGAAATGGAGGCGCCATTTTATTTTTTACCACTTTAACACGTGTTCGGTTGCCGATTACAGCAGTGCCATCTTTAATTGCTTCGATTCGCCGGACATCCAACCTGATTGAAGCGTAAAATTTAAGTGCATTGCCGCCTGTTGTAGTTTCGGGGTTACCAAACATTACTCCGATTTTCTGACGGAGTTGGTTAGTAAAGATTACAGATGTTTTTGATTTGTTTATTGCAGCGGCTAATTTACGGAGCGCTTGCGACATAAGCCGCGCTTGAACGCCCATCGTCGGGTCGCCCATTTCTCCTTCGATTTCAGCCCGCGGCGTTAAAGCGGCGACTGAATCGATCACAATAACATCTATCGAGCCGCTACGAACTAAAGTTTCAACTATTTCGAGAGCTTGCTCGCCAAATTCAGGTTGCGAAAGCAACAGATTATTTACATCGACACCTAAACGTTTCGCATAAGCAACATCTAAAGCATGTTCGGTGTCAATGAATGCAGCAATGCCGCCCCGTTTTTGAACTTCACCAAGTATGTGAAGACACAAAGTAGTTTTACCAGAAGATTCCGGTCCGTATATTTCGGTAACCCTGCCTCGTGGTATCCCGCCGATTCCTAAAGCATGGTCGAGCGATATCGACCCAGTTGGAATTGATTCAACTTTTACTGCCGGACGATCACCGAGACGCATCACCGCACCCTTGCCGTGTTGTTTTTCGATTTGTTCTATTGCAATTTTTAAAGCCTGCGAACGCGATTCTTTACTTATATCTTCTGCCATAATATCTCCACTCTATCGGTTTTTATATTTTTGTAATAAATCTAAGACTACCCGTTTGATTTCTTCTGTGTCGAACGGTTTTGTGATATAATCGGTGGCTCCGAGGCATTTTGCAACACGCCTCGCATCGTAATCATCAAGCGACGACATAAATACAAAAGGGATCGTGTTCAGCTTTGGGTTGTCTTTAATTTTATCAAAAAGTTCGAAGCCGTTCATAACAGGCATTCTAACATCGCTCAAAATTAAATCGGGTTTTACTTTTGCTAATTTGTCGAGGGCTTTTATACCGCTGTCGGCTGTGATAACGTTGTATGTTTCGCCATTTAAAACAGTTTGCATTGTTTCGAGCCAAATATCCTCATCGTCTATAAGAAATAAAGTTTGATGTTTCTTTTTTAAAATTTTTGTTTTCATAAATCAAACGTTTTGAAAGTGCACTGTTGTTAGTGTCGTATATTCAGATCCGGAAGGTTTTAAGATACTTCGCATCAGTAGTATCTCCCGGCACGTCGTTACTTCTGATTTGAATTTAAGACTTTCCATAATAACAGTCAAGTTTTTAATATTGTGCTGACTTTTTACGCGACCCAATGTAATATGTGGGTGGAATTTTCGGTCTTCGATTTCAAAACCTAATTTTTCAAGTTCGATATCCAAAAAGCGTTTTATTTTTAAAAGTGTTCCGGTTGTTTCATTAGCCCCCACCCATATCACTCTTGGTTGTTTCCAATTTGGGAAACAACCGATATCATTATATTCAATTTGAAACTGCTGGAATTTTGTTCCAATTGTTCCGAGGATGTCGTTGATGGCAGGGAGTAATTCGTCTTTCGTTTCACCCAAAAATTTTAGAGTGATATGAAATTTATCGGCGGTTTCCCATTTTACATCGGTTTCCGATTTAATAAACTTTGCTTGAATATCAGCCATTTGGGCTTTTACTGAAGCGGGTGAGTCGATTGCTATAAAAAGTCTCATAAATTTAAAATTTTCTTTCTCACAATTTCCATCGCAGTTTGTGATGTTCGAATTTTTGTAATCAATCTAATATCTCCGAAACGAAATTCCTGTGCGAATGTTTGGTTCTTATCAGAGTATCCAATCCACACTAAACCGACTGGTTTTTCAGCAGTCCCGCCGGTCGGTCCAGCTATTCCTGTTGTTGATATTCCAATATCGGTTTTGGATATCTTCCTTACTCCTTCAGCCATCGCTATTGCTACTTCTTCGCTCACTGCACCGTGTTTGATTATCAGTTCTTCAGGGAGATTGAGTAACTCAGTTTTTGATTTATTGCTGTAAGTTACAATGCCGCGTTCGAAATATTTTGAACTTCCCGAAACATTAGTAATCCGATTTGCGATTAAACCGCCTGTGCAGGATTCTGCAACAGAAATAGTTAATCCTTTTTCTGTTAAAAGTTTACCGATTACTTCTTCTAATTCTTCATCGTCAATCCCGTAAATATAGTTACCCGCTTTTGCGCGAATATTCTTTTCGATTTCAACTATTTTTGCCTCAATGGATTCAGTATTCGTTCCTGTAATCAAAATCCGCAACCTGACACCTGTCGGCGCGGGGAGAAAAGCTAAAGTTGCTTCCAGGTTTTCAGTTTTTCCAATAAGGTAGTTAACATCTCCGATCAGTTCAGCTAACGATGCTTCGGTTATACCTGTAGTTTTTAAAGTGCGATGTAAAATTTGTTTTCCAATATGGAGAGATTTTAGAAACGGAAGGAGAGAATCGCTCATCATTCCCTTCATTTCGTAAGGGACGCCCGGTGTAACGATGAAGTATTTTTTATTGCGTTCAAAAAGGAAGCCTGCGGCCGTGCCGTAGTTGTTTTGAATAATATTACATCCTTCAGGAACAAGGGTTTGCTCGTCCGCCGCGGAATTCCACTTTAAATTTCGAAGTTCTAAAATTCGTTTTATGTTTTCTTTTACTTTATCATTAACTACGAGTTGTGTGTTAAAAAATTTGCACACAGCCTTTTTTGTTATATCGTCGTGTGTGGGACCGAGCCCTCCTGTTATGAATACTAAATCGTTCTCGGAAAAATATTTCTCAAAAGTAGAAATAATGTCGGTTTGGTTATCGCCGATCGTTATTATGTTTCGTATAGAAATTCCAATCTTGTTTAATTCCTCTGCAATATACGATGCGTTGGTGTTAATCACTTGACCAATCAATAACTCGTCGCCTATGGAAATTATTGAAGCATTCATAATATTAAAACCGCAATTTGTAAACCCAGATTAGCATATATTCCTGCAATAACATCGTCTAACATGATGCCCCAGCCGAGTTTTAATTTTTCGGCTTTTCGACATGGGAATGGTTTAACGATATCGAAAATTCTAAATAACAAAAATGCAGAAATAATTATTATTAAATTAGAAGGTAAAAATAGTAGCGAAATCCACATTCCAACAATTTCATCTATTACAACAACCGATGGGTCGCTGCCTAACGATTTTTCCAAAATTGATGAGGTTAAAACTCCGATAAAAAAAGTGAAAATAATTAATGGGATAAAAAGATATGAATTGCCGATACCGCTAAAAAAGAAAATTGCTAAAGCTAAAGCTGAACCCGCCGTACCCGGTACCTTTGGAAAGTAACCTGTAAAAAGTCCGGTTGCGATTATACGGGCTGCGAAAGGAATCTTTCTATTCGATTGCATCGGAAGTATTTTTTTTATAGAGCGATCGGATGAATTTCAGATTGTAGTATAGATACGAAACGCCTGTCCATACAGTGAAGATAGTAACTAGTATCATCATACCGAAAAGCACTTGCGGATGGAGTAGGTTGTCGATCAGATCGTATAATGTTGGATGGTTAATTTGAAGTAGTGGAATCGTCCTAACTACATAGAGAACTAATGTATAATAGATGACCACGTATTGAATAGTAGTTTTAGCTTTTGCTAAATATGTTGTAACAATTGGCTGGTCTCTTAGTTCAGCGATTGAGCGCAAGATTGTTATCAGAAGGTCGCGGAAAACAATAATGGCGACCATCCATGCATCAATTAAATTTAGATAAGCGAATGCAATAAGGGCTGTTGAAGATAAAATTTTATCGGCGAGCGGGTCCAAAAATATACCGAGGCGGCTGATGTTACCCCATTTGCGGGCCGCCCACCCGTCGTACCAATCGGTGAGTGCTGCAACAATGAAAACCGCTAATGAAATTTGTTTGTAAAATAACGAATCAGAAATAAACAAGACTAAAAAAAAAGGAGTGAGAATAATTCTTAGGAAGGTGAGCGAGTTAGGTAATGTTATTGTAACATTGTTAGCCATAGGCATATTTAAAGAAAAATTTTGATTTATGCAAGTAAAAAAAAAACCCAACTCGTTGGTTGGGCTTTTTATAAAACCGATATTTTAAAACTTATGCAGCCTTTGTAACTTTCCCTTGTTTTATACAAGTAGTACAAACTTTTACGCGTTCAGGTTTTCCATTCACAGTAGCGTGTACGTTTTTTAAATTCGGTAGCCAACGCCGGCGAGTACGGTTGTGGGCGTGACTGATATTATTGCCGCTAAGTGGTTTTTTTCCGCATATTTCACATACTTTTGACATAAATAATTCTTTCTAAATGATCTAAACTCTAAAATTTGGCGAGTCAATATAGCTAAAAAGATGGAAAGATGCAAAAAGATATTATTCAAAAAAAATATCTTCCCCCAATTCCACCATTCATACTCAGTGTCGTTCCGGGGAGGAGGTCGAGTATCGGAGCGAGCTCAATAAAAAAGTCGATCGGCGCTTGCTTCAGAAAGAATCCAATTCCAAAAACACCACGAACCCCCATCCGGCCACCATTTTTATCTCCAAGCCGAATTCTTCCACCAACACCATAATAAAGAGGAATGCGCTCATTCGTCTTCATTACATCGAAATCGTGCCAAAGATAATCGACGTGCATGTGTAAAGCAGGGTTTTTATAAAACGACCAAGCCAAACCGGCATCGATTGCATTAGTCCGGGAAGACCAGGTTTTTAGACTTATGCCGGTTGGCTCACCCAGCATTATTCCAATACCGAATCCTTTGTCCTGTGAAAATGCGAAAGTAGAAACGAGTAACAGAATAAGTAAGAAAGATTTTTTCATATTGATTGTATCCTATTTGATTTATTACACCAGCAAAATAGAAAAATTTTACACCGGTTGCAAGTCTGTTAAAAATTTTATTTATTATCATACCTATGATAGTACTCGGAATTGAAACATCGTGCGACGAAACTTCGGCTGCCATCCTGATTAATGGTGATGTGAAATCGAATATCATCTCATCGCAAATCATACATCGGAAATATGGTGGCGTTGTGCCCGAATTAGCATCGAGGGCTCATCAAAAACTTATCGTTCCTGTGGTCGAAAAAGCAATCATTGATGCCGACATAAGTAAAAATCAGATTGACGTTGTGGCAGTTACTTACGGTCCGGGGTTGATTGGAGCGTTGTTAGTCGGCTTAAATTTTGCAAAAGCTTTTGCTTACGGTTTAAAGATTCCCCTCGTTGGAATCAATCATATGCAGGCACATCTATACTCGAACTTTATAGGGAACGAAAAACCAGAATATCCGTTTGTTTGTTTGATTGTTTCGGGCGGGCACACTCAGCTAGTGCTCGTTAAAGCACCGTTCAATCACGAATTATTAGGCGAAACTCTGGATGATGCAGCAGGTGAAGCTTACGATAAAGTCGCAAAAATGTTAGGACTTGCTTTTCCCGGCGGTCCGCTGGTCGATAAGCTTGCTCAAAGTGGAAATAATAATTTTGTGAAATTTCCCCGCTCGTATTTAAGTGAAGAAAGTTTTGAATTCAGTTTCAGTGGTATTAAAACTTCGGTGTTGTATTGGTTGAAGAACGGGGGATATTATCCGATAAACGAGAATTCAAAAAAGTTAGATGTTCAGCAGATTTCCGATTTGTGTGCAAGTTTCCAAGCTGCAGTTGTAGATGTTTTAGTGGCGAAAACTATGTCTGCTGTCGAGAAATATAGAGTTAAACATTTAACTGTATCAGGCGGGGTTTCGGCTAACTCAGAATTACGGAATAGATTACTTCTTGAAGGTAACAAAAGCGGTGTAAAGGTTTTTATACCCGATTTAGAGTACTGCACCGACAACGGCGCTATGGTTGCAGTAGTGGGTTGGATGCTGTTACAGAGAGGGGTTACCTCGGATTATGAAATTAGTGCTGTAGCAAATTTAAGTATCACTTGAAACACTAGTATGGCAAAACTAACACCCAAAACAAATAGTAGTCGAGCACCAATAAATTTTTCGCTTCAGGAAAATAAAATTCGCATTTTACTGATTATTATAAGTGTCGCAACAATTGCGATGTTAGTTTTAATATTGAGTAATAGCTATGAACAAAACGGATTTTTCGGATTTACTTTGGACGATCCATGGATTCATCTTCAATTTGCAAAAAACTTGTATGAATATGGAAGTTTTTCATATTATAAATGCGAACTAGCTACCGCCGGTTCAACTGCGCCCCTGTACACAATTATTTTATCGATAGGTTTCTTCTTCACTAAAAACGAATTTTTGTTGAGTTATTTTTTCGGTATTATTTTCTCCGTTGCATCGTTTATTACTTTTTTCTTTTTACTCCGAAAAGAGTTTGATAATTCAATCTTAATTGCAATCGTCGGTTCGCTAATGCTTTTACTTGAACCGCGATTAGTGTGGATTTCTTTGTCGGGTATGGAAACTACTCTTGCGATTTTCCTACTAATACTTACGATATACTTTTATAAAATTAACAGAGGTGTACCGTTAGGGATTTGTGCTGGCTTATTCTTATGGACTCGTCCCGAATCGCTTATACTCATAATTGCAATCAGCCTTGATATTCTATATAAAAAATTTTGGATAAAAACGGATAAAATAAAAAAGGGTAAAAATATTCCTGAAAGCTATAAATGGTTGCAGAAATCGGCCTTAATTTTTGGTGCAATTTCTGTTGTATACTTCGCTTTTAATTTTTATCTATCTGGAACAATTTTTCCGAACACTTTTACTGCGAAGGTTAAATATTATTCCGGTGGCGGTCAAAATTATTTTCAGCAACTAATAGAATTTTTAACGGCCAAGCACTTGGTTCCCTTTGCAATATTTACAGGAATTGGCTTGTTCAAAATTTTGTTCAGTATCGGAATGCGACAGAGAGATAAATTTATTGTGTATCTTTTATGGTGCGCAGGTTTATCAGTAGCGTTTGCTATTTATTTACCATTTCTATATCAAAATGGGCGCTATTTAATGCCCGTATTACCATTTATAATTGTGATTGGTCTTCAAGGAGTTGTGGTTACAATCAACTTTTTATATAACAGGGTTCCGTTGTTTAAGAATAAAAAGATGTTATTTATCTCGATATCTGCTCTGTTCTTGATATTCTTAGCTCGGTTGGGAATATCGACAGCGGAGGTCTTTAGACAATATCCGTTAGATTGTAAATACATAAACGACAGACAAGTTACAACTGCAAAATGGCTAAAGAATAACCTAGAACAGGACGCAGTGGTAGCTGCTCATGACGTTGGGGCAATAGCGTATTATTCAGATAGAAAAATAGTGGATATGGTTGGTTTGATTTCCACTGAGATGATTCAAAACATCGGTAGTTTTGATGGCTTGAAAAAATTTTTAGATTCTAAAAAAGCAACTCATTTAGCTGTGCTTCGGAATTGGTTCCACTTAGCTAATCAAACACCCATTTATCAAACTGATGATAGATTTCCTGAAGTTATGGGAGTCTTTAAGTATGATCCTCGGAACGCAATGTTTGTCCCACAGAATGTCGTCCGCATGAACGAGGAGGCAGAATACTTGTTAAATTCAGGAAGGCCTGAACAGGCGGGTTACCTACTGGATCAGTCAATTCGCATGTTCCCAAATTTAGATTGGTCGTATTATCTTTTGGGAAGAACATTTCTATCAATTAATAATCTTGCGAAGGCGAGAGAAAGCTTTCAAAATGTCCTTAACTTAAATCCAAATTATAATCTACCAAAGCAGTCGTGGGATTTGATCTTATCAAAATAAACAAATGAAAAAAAAGCTGACAAAATTTATCATTTTACTTCTTGCTTTTGTTGTTATACTGTTTTCCGGTTTAGTGTATTTTACATTCTTCGCACCAAATTATTTCGAGGGCGAAATAGTTATTAAAGTTTCAAAAGGTATGACCTTCGGTCAGGTCGCTGAAAGTCTCAAAGCGAATAATGTTTTAAAAAATAAAACCTTGTTCGAGATAGCCGGTAAAATTATCAGCGCTGAAAAGGATATTAAAATTGGAAAATATCTCTTCACGGGTGGGATGTCGAATTTGGAAATATTGTATGATTTAAAATCAGGGAAATCGGCATTACGAGTGAGTGTTACTATACGAGAAGGGTTAAAAGCAACGCAACAGGCAAAAATATTTACACAACAACTCGGCATAGATTCAGCTAAATTTGTGGAATTTGTGTTCGATGAAAGCTACGCAAAAAAATTAGGCGCCGAAGGAAAATCGTTGGAAGGATATTTGATGCCCGACACATATCAGTTTTACTGGCAAACCGATGAGGAAGAAATAATCGAAAGAATGGTTGAGCAGTTCTGGAAAGTTTACAACGACACCTTACAACAACGCGCTAAAATACTTGGACTTTCCAACAACGAAATCATAACAATGGCTTCAATAGTCGAAGGTGAAACAGACCTCGATTCCGAACGTGCAACAATTGCCGGAGTTTATTACAACAGATTACGTAAGCGAATGTTTTTACAAGCCGACCCAACAATTCAATATGTTATAGAAGATGGCCCAAGAAGATTAAGGTATAGTGATTTAAAAATCGAATCTCCATACAATACATACCGGTATTTTGGTTTACCACCAGGTCCGATAAACAATCCAGGCAAAGCATCCATTATTGCTGCATTATATCCTGCAAAGCACAAATACATTTTTTTTGTAGCAACCGGTTTTGAAGGACATACATTCACCCAAACATATTCGGAACATCAGAAAGCAGTATCTCAGTTCAGAAAAAACAGAGCAGCGAGGCAACAAAATACGGAAGTGGGATTAAATTAATGAACATTAATTTCATACTAAGGACAATTATTATTTTTGGAATATCAGTAATGGGTGTGAATTGTGCTGGTCAATTTTATCCGTCGGGTGGTCCTCCAGATTCAATGCCCCCTCAAGTTATTGGAACTGTTCCCGAACAGAACTCTCTTTTTTTTAAAGGTAATCGCATCTATTTAAAATTCAGTGAGTATGTTGAGCAACGCACCGTTCAGGAAGCTGTTTTTATTTCACCTGATCTGGGGTTGTTGGAATTTGAATGGAGTGGTAAGGAATTAGATATTCTATTCACCGAAAAATTACGCGATAGTACGACGTACGTATTCTCACTCGGAAGCGATGTGAAAGACAGGAATGGTAACCGAATGGAACATGCTTTTATTTTGGCGTTTTCAACTGCCGGCGTTATCGACACTGCAACAATATCGGGCAAAGTTTTTGATAAAAAACCTGAAGGTGTTACATTATTCGCTTACAAACTCGATAACCGAAACCCCGATACCCTGAATCCACAAAATGTAAAACCCGATTATCTTACACAAACAGGAAACGACGGTTCGTTTATACTGAAAAATTTATCGCACGGAACTTACCGCCTCTTTGCCATCAAGGATCAGTATAACAATTTATTGTACGATCCACAGATAGACCGGTTCAGTTGTGCGAATTCAGATGTTTATCTTGTTCCCGAAAATCCGACAGTTTCGAATCTTAAATTCCAGCTGGCTCTCGAGGATACCTCTTCACCTTTTATCGTTAGTGCATCAGCAATTGATAGGAATAATGTTTTAGTAAAATTTAGTGAACCGCTCGACACTTCGGTTTTTGGTTCGATCTCTTTTACAATAACGGATACTGTTACAAACAATCTATTGGAAATCAATTCATTCGATTTGGTAAGTCAACAACTAAATGCAATTTTGTTAACTACTTCAATTCAGGATTCTCAAACTTATCAATTGATTGCGCACAATATTATTGATACAGCGGGAAATTCTATCTCGCTAAAAAATAATTTCATTTATTTTCGCGGAACTACTCAACCAGATACCACAAAACCAACTTTGGTATTTATTAACATATCAAAGAATGCTGCTGATGTGCCTTTTACACAAGAAATTCATATGATGTTTAGTGAGCCGATAAACAAAATCGGTTTTGAAAATAGTTTTCAATTTATTGATTCGGGAAAAGTAAAAGTCGATGGCAAATTTTTCTGGCCATCCGGTGCTAATCTACGTTTCAAACCATCTGCCCCGTTACAAAGTAAAGTCGAGTATTCAATACAAATGGTTACGGATTCTATATACGATGCAGCGGGGAACTCTATTCCCGATAGCGTTGTGGTTATTAAATTCACTATAGTCGATTCAAAAAAATTAGGATTAATTCGGGGCAGCGTTTTAGTAGATTCGCTCGACTTTCTTTATCGTCGGGTTGCCGTTCGTTTAATGAACATTAATAATTTTACAGTTTTTCCGCTTTCCCTTAAAGTAAACCAAGTCCAGAATTTTGAATTTTTAAATTTACACGAAGGGCAATATACGATTCAGGCGTTTGTGGATGAAAATAATAACGGTAAATACGATTCGGGAAAAATATTTCCGCATCGCTATTCTGAAATTTTAGGAATTTATCCTGATACTATTAAAGTCAGGGCGCGCTGGCCCATCGATGGGGTGAAAATTAAATTTTAATCTTATTCTGTTTCTAAAACAGGTTCTTTAGGTTTGGGAGGAGGCGATTTATATACCCTATCAGGCACTATCCATGCATTTTTATAACCAGAGTCGGTTAGAAATTTTAACAAATTATTTGCTGATGCTCGGTCTGGAAAATCACCAACTCGGATTTTATAGTAGGGTGATTCGTGAAGCGTATAAACCCAATCGTCACGCAAAATTGCGGATATCTGATTCCTCATCGAATGAGCTTCGTCAATTTCGGTGGTCATTAAAATTTGAATTCTAAAGCCGGATATAATTTCCGGTTCAACCTTATCAAATTCTCCCTTTTTTGTACCGACCAAATTTTTCGTCTCCTCCTCCTTTTCTTCTTTCTCAACATCATCATCGTAATCGGCGGGATTAAAAGTTTTTTCGTATTTATCTAAAAAATCTTTCTGTTCTGCTTCGGGAGTTTTAGCCGGCTCGCTTTTGAAGAGTGCGGCACATCCCCAAAAATAAAACAGTAAAAGTAATATGGATAAATTTACTTTCATCGGGTTACTTCATTGTTTACATCAATCACCCAGGCTTTGTTGTAATCCGGGAATTTTTTTACAAATTGGTCGCGGAATTCAGTCGCAGCATCTTTGCTGTTGAATCTTCCGATCATCACACGATATATGAGATTAGCTCTATCGTAGATATTGTAGATATCTTCTTTCAAAAGATTTTTTGCGTTGAATGCAAATTGAAGTGCGTTTTCCTCTTTTTCGAATGCACCGATTTGAATAGAAAAGTTTTCGACAACTACTTTTTCAGAATTTTCGGTTGGGGGCAGAGAAAGTTCTTCAGTTATAACACCACTCGGTACTTTTAATTCAGCAGTTTCTTTGGTCGATCCACATCCCGCTAAAATAAAAGTGGATAATCCAAGTGCTACATAATGTAAACTCCTCATCGAACTTCTCCTTCTTTATTCTATTAATACATCCCGGTTGATTTAGTTGTATCGGTTTCTCCGATCACAATTTTGACACTGGCGCTTGCACCTATCCTGTCTGCGCCGCTTTCAACCATTTCTATGGCTTCTTCGCGTGTTCGCACGCCGC
>JBBIOD010000034.1:0-6293 GCA_037443545.1 Ignavibacteriales bacterium
CCGTTGATGATTGCCTGATATCCCTCAATTTTTGAAACGATTTGCTGCTGGATTTCGAGAGGGGGACAAGGGATTTCAATCTCAGATATTTCAGAACTAATTCCTCCAATAATTCCTTTGATATATGGTTTGAGTGTATTTTTAAATATATCAGTCCGAAAGATGCTGTAGAGTAAATAAGGAATTATTTTATCAATTGTCCTAAAAATATATACATGCTCATTCACAGCAGCCTTCTCATATTCTCCATAGTAATATCCTGATTTCCCAGTTGTAGCTCCATCCTTAACCATTAGTACGTCATTCTTCTTGAGCACACCTTTTTTCATTGAATAATAAAATTCTGAAGAAATATATTTCATTTTCTCAAATCGAATACTTCCATCTTCTGAAATCTGCTCGCCACCAATACTTGGTATTCCTTCCGAGCGTGCACCACCTTTATCTCTTGAACCGCTTTGTATATCGCAGACATCTCCCAATTTCACCATACCATAATGACTTAGTCTTGCATCCCCATTTACACGGTAACGGTCAATGGAGAGATTGTAATCGCCTTTGGCGGCAATGGTTTTCTTATCAACCGTCAGAATCGCGGATTGACGCAGATTATGGGATTTCGCCGATTTGAAAAACTGTTCTACATAATCTGTAAAATCATTTAATCCGCTTAATCCATGGTCAACAAATGAGGAATCCTTTAATCCGTTTAATCCGCGATGCAGAAAGTCTTTGTATTTCAGCAGAATCTCTTTCGCTTCCGGCAAATCGTTCTTATCAATCTCTCTCCGCTGTGCGCCTAAATCAAAGCCGTCATTCTCAATCTTTACAAAAAGAATTTTATCGGTTTTCTTGGCAAGCGTTTTATCCATCAACAAAATAGAAGTCTTTACTCCGCTGTAAGGATTAAACACACCTGCGGGCAAACTCACAACAGCATACAACAAATTATTCTCAACAAGCATCTTTCGCAACGTCTTGTATGCCGTAGCGCTCTGGAAAATAATTCCTTCAGGAACAATAACACCCGCTCGTCCTGTGCTTGGGTGAATATGTTCGGCAATGTAATCCACAAACAACACTTCGCTTCTACTTGCCTGTACAGTGAACTTTTTATGTGGTTTTATTCCTCCTTTTGGAGACATAAACGGGGGATTCGCCATAATTACATCGAAATATTCATTCCAACGGTCTTCACTCGTAAGTGTATCATACTCATAGATGTTGGGTGCAATAAATCCGTGCAGGTACATATTTACCAAACTCAACCGTACCATATCGGGGGAAATGTCGTATCCGACAAAATTCTTCATCAATCGTTTTCGTTCATCGGGCGTGAGTGTCTGAATCGCGGATTGACGCTGATTAACGGATTTCGCGGATTTTATGTGAAGAGTGTTTTGCTTGACGATGTATCTGTATGCGGAGATGAGGAAACCCGCAGTGCCGCATGCCGGGTCGCATATCGTTTCGTTCTTCTTCGGCTGTAATACTTCTACAGTAAAATCAATGATGTGTCTTGGTGTTCGGAATTGTCCGGCATCGCCCTGTGAACTAAGAACAGAAAGTAAATACTCAAAAGCATCTCCAAGCCGCTCGCTATGATCGTAATGAAACTCGTTGATGGTTTTTAAGAAGAGTTTCAATGTTTCAGGGTCTCGATACGGCAGGTAAGCATTCTTGAAAATATCACGAAACAGTTGTGGGATGTTCGGATTGTGGTTGAGCTTCACAATTGCTTCGCCGTAGAGGTTCAGCATTTCGTGTCCGCCAATTTTAGGGTCGAAGATTTTTGTCCAGCAATATTTTTCGTACTCACCTTTGAAGAATGTTGCCTTACCGCCGAAGGAAATTGCTTCCTTATCCATGTCGTCCATAAATTTGTAGATAAGCGCAATGGTAATTTGCTCAACCTGACTTTTCGGGTCTGGTACTTTGCCTACAAGTATATCGCGGGCTGTATCTATTTTACGTTTTGTTTCGGAGTCTAACATTTGTCTAAATCGCTGATTTAACGGATTAATGGATTACACGGAAATATGTTTGGATCGCTGATTACACGGATTAAGAGATTATACGGAAATATGTCTGGATCGAGGATTGCACGGATGACCAGATTACGCGGATTAATGGATGGTATATTCCTTAACATCCGTTTCATCCTTTAATCTGATTAATCCGCGATGCAGACAATATGAGGCGTTTGAATTCTAAACTTTTCGATCCGAAATTGATGAGTAAACCGACTTCGAGTTTGTATGCTTTTAAATAATTGAGCGCCTGAGCAAGGTGAACAGCTTCAAGTTGTGTGATGGCTTTTAATTCTACCAATACTTTTCCTTCAACTACAAAATCGGCTCTCCGTGTTCCAATCGGTTCTTCCAATTCTTTGTAGAAAATGTCTTGTTCAATCTCTCTCGCAAACCCCAGTCCTGTCTGCCGCATTTCGTACGCCAATGCTCGTTGATAGATCACTTCCTGAAATCCATTGCCGAGAAATTTGTGAACTTCAAAAGCGGCGCCTATGATTTTTTCAGTGATGTCTTTGTATTTTAATTCTTCCATTGTCTGGATCGCTGATTAAACTGATTTTAAGATTACGCTGATGATTTCTAAAAGTTTTTTTTTCATTTTCTGTGCCATCCGTTAATCCCCTTAATCAGTGATTCTTACGTTTTTTTGCATCTTTCAGCATTTTCTTTTCATCTCCTTCTAATTTGCGCTGGAGTTTTTTTACGTCTTCGGCAGGAGGCAATTGCTCTGGTTTGACTCCTCGTTCGATAAGTATTTTTCTCACCGCTAAATTATTATCTATGTGTTCTTTGCTGATATTTTCTTTACCCTTTAAATCTTTTTCAACAACATTATGACTAGTAAGTTCTGTTGCGAAATCTTTAGCTTTGATGGTAAGGGTAGGAAGGAAATCCGCCAATGGTTTATTTTCGGGAATGCCCAATTTATATTTCATTTCACTTGTACTGAATCCACCAAACAACGCATGGTCACCCTTACTTCTAATGACGGCAAATCCCTTGTCATCGACACCTCGTTCATAAATAATTCCTGAAAGTTTCTTCTCGCTTTTGCTTAGTTTCTCTCGTGCGGACACTCTTGCAATATCCAGCAACCGCTGTTCGATAATTTCCTGCTTACGGGTTTGGACGGCAAAATATGTTTGTGCAAATGCCACTTCATTTTTCGTCGGGTCACCGTTTTGTGCAATCAGGTAACAAGCATATCTTGTTAGCGCTATATCCTCAATTTCTCTTTTGGAGCCGCTGCCGAGGTCAACCATTTTCCCGGCATCGGCAAAATGGTCTGAGACCCCAATGCCACTGCTCATGCATGCGTTTTGAGCTTTGTCAATGACATTAACAAAGTTGTCCCATTTTGTATAGCCCAAAATTGTTTGTAATTCTCTTGCGCTCCAGCATTCAACACCCCTAAAAATGTAACATGCGTTTTCAAATCTTTGAAACAATTCTTGAATTTGTTCTTTTTTCATTTTTACTTCCTACGATAAAAATTGATTTAAAGGAATATTGTCTTTGATATATTCGGGAACGAGTAAACGCAAATCAGGTGGCAACATTCTAAATACCTCTCCGTTAGGATTGGTATTCAGCAAAGCGTAGTTCTTGCTCTCGATTATATCTCGGAACTCATTATCGCTGATGTAACTCTTGAAATAGTTCTTTGCATACAAATACACTTGTTCATCTGGAAGATAGCGACTATCGAATTTATCGAATTCATCTTCAAGCAGTTCATCCTTCGTTTTGAAATAAGGAATGAATCCGAAAATCTTTTCAATAATTTCACGGAGTGTTAACCGCCTGTCAATTTTTGCAGCGTTACGCAATTTCTCAAGATTATAATATTCTTCCGGTTTATCGAATATGTTCTGGACAATATACCTTTCTATTGCATCCAAATCCATTTCAGCAATCATTTTCTTGACCTCTGAATCATCCTTAACTGTTTCCTCGAAATTGTCAAAATACATACGGTCGATCTTCATACCTTCCAGACCAACGCTCATTTCTTTGATGAACTTCAATGGGTCGGGAATACCGCTCTGAAAATCATCCACCGGAGTGTAAATAATTCCACCGCCGGTAGTTTGTTGGCGTGGCCAGGGAAGTTTGAGAATTTCATCGTAGTTAAATTTTTCCTCGAAGTATTCGCAGTTGGCAAAAAAGTCGAATAGTTTGAATGCTTTCTTTTCCGGTTCAAGAACTTGCCCCGTAGATTTCTTGTCCAGGAGTTCTTTTGTAAAATTATGTTGTCGAGTTCCTCTGCCTTTGATTTGAACGAAATCCGTGGGAGAGAAAATTGGTCGCATCAGGCAAACATTCAGTATATCGGTACAATCGTAGCCGGTGGTCATCATTCCAACTGTAACACAAACTCTCGTCTTGCTGGTTTTGTACAGAGGGTTGAAATTTCCGGCTCCGCTCAAGTTGTTGTTGGCAAAATTGATTGAGAATTGTTGAGCATCGGCAACCTGCGATGTAACCTGCAAAGCAAAATCCGATTGATATTTATCCGGAAATATTTTGTCGGCGAACTCGTTCAGAATTTGTGTAACCTTGACGGCGTGATGCTGGGTAACACAAAAGATAATCGTTTTCCCGATTTCATCTGTTACGGGATCACGGAGGGCATTTTCCAAAAAAGTTTTGCAAAATATTCTGTTTGTGTTTTCGGAAAAGAATTTTTTCTCAAAATCTGATTGAAAAAACGATTGTTCATTTTCTTCGTCATTTTCACCGGCAACCAAAACAGCGTATCCTTTATCTGAAAGAAGCTGTGTAGTGATTTCGGTCCGAGCATCTACCACGATAGGATTTACTAAATAACCGTCTTTGACACCATGAAGGAGCGAGTATTGGAACGTAGGTTTACCGTCTGAGCAACCGAAAGTTGTATAGGTGTCCAATAACATTCTTCTTTCAAGTTCTCTCGGATCGTTTATACTTAGTTTTTGTGGGTCAATCTTTTTTAGATAGTCTTTTGGTGTTGCAGTCAGACCCAACTTATATCCGATAAAATACTCAAACACGGCTCGGCTGTTTCCTCCTATGCTTCGGTGAGCTTCATCTGAAATAACCAAGTCAAAATCTGTAGGAGTAAATATCCGTTTGTATTTATTTTTAAATAAGAGAGATTGAACCGTAGAAACAACAATTTCAGCTTTTCTCCAATCATCACGATTTTCTTTGTAGATACAACATTGATAATCGTTCCGTAAATATTCCTTGAACCGTTTGTCGGCTTGGTCTTCTAACTCTAATCGGTCGACCAAAAACAGAGTTCTTCTTGCATTGCCAGTACGCAAGAACAACTTGATAACTGCAGCTGCCAATAAGGTTTTACCAGTTCCCGTTGCCATTTCAAAAAGGAAACGGTCTTTCCCTTCTTTCACATCTTCCTGAATCCGTTGAATCGCTCTGAGCTGGTACTTTCGTAACAATCTGAGTTTGTTTTCTTCCAAATATGCTTTGCGTTTAGATTCATCGATCCATTGAGGGTCTTTATCATAATCGGGTTTCTGTGATAGGACTATATAATCTTCGCTAACTATTTCGTTGATTAGATTATTCGGCTCAGGAATGTAAGTTATATAATCCTGAATAGTATCAGGCGATGGAAAGGTTGTAATGATGTTAGGATTTCCACGTTGTAAATCCCAGAGATAATGCTGGTTACCGTTGGAGAGAATCACGAATCGGCAATTCTGAGCTATTGCATATTTTCTTGCTTGTTCTTTTGCCGAGAGTGGATTTATTTCTTCTTTTTTCGCCTCCAAAACTACGAGCGGAAATCCTTTTTCGTCCAGCAGCAAGTAATCGATATATCCGTTTGAAGTCTTTTCAAAATTTTCTCCAAATTCGTTTAGTAACGTATCGGTTATCTTGGTATTGTTTTCTAAAACTATATTTGCAGGTTTACCGTCAACGTCAAAAAACCTCCAACCTGTTTCTTCAAGTAGTTTGTTTATTTTGATTCTTGCTTTTGCTTCGCTATTGGGAGCCATGTTTCAGTTTATTAATCAATGGGTATATCGTTTTCATTTAAGAGTAATATGATTTTAAGTCATGCCTTAGGATAGCTTCCAATCCTTTATTGACCACAATACATCTACATTGCAACCCATCTTAGTGCCGAAGGCCGGACTCGGCTCGTCGAACGAGTCAAGAACCGGTATCTATTGGATTTTGAGTCTGGTTTATCCCGTTTCAAGGGTTGCGTCTTACTGAATTGGGAAAAAATAAATATCTCAAATTCCC
>JBBIOD010000034.1:6393-17723 GCA_037443545.1 Ignavibacteriales bacterium
AAAATCTAAAATCCAAAATCCCTTTAGTGCCGAAGGCCGGACTCGAACCGGCACAGGGTGTAAGCCCTACTGGATTTTGAGTCCAGCGCGTCTACCAATTTCACCACTTCGGCAAATTTCCCCTTCAATATAAGAAAATCGTCATAAACTTCAAAGCCATTTTAAAATTTCATACAGGTATTGTATATTGCTACTGGTAATGAAAATTTTTCAACTCAAAAATATATATATTTTAATCGGCTTCCAATTGCTGATAGTCAGCTCATTGCTCTCTCAATTTAAACCTTTCGAGTTGCACAAGTCGATTGCTTTTCCCCTAGCCCATCCTGATTCATCCTACCAACTTAAACATCGATATATAATCAAGCAAACAATGAATGTTTCTGTCGGTTCAACACAACTACTATTGGGAAAGGATTACATCTGGGATTCTCAAAATAATAAATTAAAATTATTTGAGGAAGCGTTTGAAAAAATAAAAAACGACTCTGCTAATCATTTGTATGTATCGTATAAAGTTTTTCCTTTGATTTTTAAAGAAAAATATTTTCGGCGGGAACTTATTATTCGTACAGATAGTGTGAAAGGGAAAATAATCAAGTCAACTGAATCAGCCTCTGCATTTTCGATAGAGAATATTTTTAGCAAAGAACTGCAGGCAAACGGAAGTCTAACACGCGGCTTCACTGTGGGCAGCAATCGCGATATGTCGATCAACTCCGGTTTCCGAATGCAGATGTCGGGAAAATTATCGGAAGATGTAGATGTTACTGCAGCTTTGACTGACGAGAACACTCCGATTCAACCCGAAGGAAACACGCAAACACTTCAGGAAATTGATAAAGTATTTATCGAGTTGAAAACAAAAAATATGAGTACCACTTTGGGCGACTTCAACATCGGCTACGATGGAAACGAATTCGGCCGGATAAATCGCAAACTGCAAGGAGGTATGGCGACTGCAAAATATGATGCTGGTTTTTCGAACAGCAACATAATTTTATCGGGTGCCGTTACAAAGGGAAAATTCAATACAAATCAGTTTGCGGGAATAGAAGGGGTACAAGGACCGTATCTGCTTTTTGGGAAAAATCAGGAACGCTCAATTATCATCGTTGCCGGAAGCGAGCGTGTTTATGTGGATGGCGAGTTGATGAAACGGGGCGATAACAACGACTATATTATCGATTATGCACTTGCTGAATTGACTTTCTCATCTAAAAAATTGGTACACGGGAATTCAAGAATTGTAATTGATTTCGAATACACTGACAGGCAATATTCGAGGAACTTTATTTCCGGGAAAATTTCTTCCAATTTTTTGCGGGAGAGAATTTCACTTTCAACCACTTTTATACGGGAAGGAGACGATTATGATAACCCTATCGATTTGACGTTGAGCGAAAATGATAAAGCTATACTGCGAAATGCGGGAGACGATCGCGCCGGTGCGGCTCAGGATGGAGCAAGTTTTATCGGTACAGGAAAAGGGCAATACATTCGTGTTGATACGATTATACAAGCACACCCTAAAGTCATCTACCGCTTCGCACCGGGCGTCACAGAGGCTCATTACAGTGTTAATTTTTCTTATGTCGGTGAGGGGCGAGGTGAATATGCAAAAATCAGCGCCGGGTTCTTTAATTTTGTCGGCCAAGGTTCGGGAAGTTATATGCCAGTGCGGTTTCTTCCATTGCCACAACTTCATACTATTTTTGATGTTGATGTAAAATCGGCAGTCACTGATGATTTCAAAATTACAGGTGAAGCTGCTGTTAGCAGTTTAGATGCAAACAGGTTCTCAAATATAAATGATAATGATAATCGCGGAGGCGCTTACAAATTTTCGATGCAATACAATCCGAAACAAGTAAAATTCGGGAATTTGAATTTCGGAACATTCGATTTAAAATTACTTGAACGCATTGTAACACGTCAATTCCGATCAATAGATCGAATGAGTGATGTTGAATTTGATAGGAAGTGGAATCTTATCCAACCCGCAAAAACGAACGAAGAAATTACTGAAGGTTCATTGATTTATAATCCGATTAGGGAGCTGTCGATCGGAAGTGGTTACGGACGGATGCGACGAGGCGATTTATTTACTTCGGAAAGGTTCGAAGGGAATTTTAGCTTTAGTAAAGTTTCGATGCCTCAGTTTCAATATAAAATTGAATCAATCAATAGCGAGGACAAATTTCTTGATTCAAGAAGCAACTGGCTGCGACAAATGGGAGGTGTAGAATTTTCTAAATCAAATTTTACAACAAATTTTAAATACGAAAATGAGATTCGTGAAGCGTTTTCGATTCAAAAAGATACGATGGTAGCGGGGAGCTTCAGTTTTCAGGAATATTCTCCAAAGATTTTGTTAGGGAATATGTTTAACAGTTCCTTCAGTGTTGAGTACAAATGGAGGGTTGATAATTTATTTTCGAGGAAGCAAATCCTGAAAGAATCGAATACGTTAACACAGATTTATTCAGCAGCGATGCGTCCGATTTCAAATTTATCTGCAAATGTAGACGTTACTTACCGGAAGAGGATTTATACAGAGGAATTCAAAAATCAGGCAAGCGGGAATACCGAGACAATTTTGCTCCGATGGTTCACAAGGTATGCTGCGTTGAACCGCGGAGTTGAAACTGATTTGTTGTATGATGTTTCTACCCAGAAATCCGCAAAATTGGAACGTGTGTTTCAGCGGGTCGAAAAAGGAAGCGGATCATATATTTATATCGGAGATATCGACGGTAACGGAATTGCCACAGAAGATGAGTTCAGACCAACACGATTCGACGGCGATTATATTTTGCTCACTATCCCTTCCGATAAATTAACACCGGTAGTCGACCTAAAAGCAAATTGGCGGCTGAAACTTGTACCCTCAAAATTTATTTCTAATGAAACTCTGGCAGGAAGTATATCAAATATGTTTTCGTTCGAAACTTTTCTCAGGGTAGAAGAAAAATCAACTATACCGGATCCACGGAAAATATATCTATTAAACCTAAATTCGTTTTTAAGCGATTCGTTTACTATAAGCGGAAATAGGGGATTTACACAAGACATTAATATATTGGAAAATGACCCGGTTTTCTCGGTGCGTTTGAGGTATCAGGAACGGAAAGGGTTAATCCAATATGCAGCCGCTACCGAAAGAAGTTTTAATCGCGATCGTTCGCTGCGTTTACGATGGCAACTAGTAAAAGAAATATCCAATCAGATTGATTTCGAAAACAAAATCAATCGAGTGGTCGCAAGTCAGGTGAATTATCGTGTGCGAGATATCGGAAGTAATTTTGTAACATCCGATTGGATGTATCGTCCTGAACCAAAATTTGAATTTGGATTTAAAATTGGTTTAGGAAAATCTGAGAATAAATCAACAACAAATATTACAACAGCTAATATTAATATACAAGGTGCACGCATTATTTATTCAATTAAAGATCGTGGGTTGGCTCGTCTTGAATTTAACAGAGAAGAAGTTCAAATTATCGGGGTCACTCAAAACATTCCTTTTGAGTTGGCGGCGGGCCGTGTTTTGGGAAAAACTTGGCTTTGGAGGTTGGCATTTGAGTATAGAGTTACAAGTTTTATCCAAACATCAGTCTATTACGACGGCAGAAAAGAAGCTAAACTGAAAACTAACCATCAGATGCGGGGTGAGGTTCGTGCATTTTTTTAATCAATTAACAAAAACACTTTAAGGAAATATTTAAGTGAGTTTCACAACGTTTCATAAATCTAAAAAATGGGAAAAAAAATATTTTTTTTAAAATTTTTTTCTAAAAATGTGAAAAAACTCTTGCATCTATTTTCATTTATGATTATAATTAACGGCAATTTGTTGGAAGTTTAATTGTATAAAATTAAATGTAGCAATTCGAATTTATTTCCTTAATCGTTAGCAAAAATAGATGAAGTTTACTGTTGTGAATCCGTGTGTGGAAAAAACATTTATGAGATCAATGAAAGAAGCTCCAAAAGAAAAAGGAAGAGTTTATTGTACATCGTTTGATTCTCGCATCGGTCATATTTATATTGCTTCTACAGATTCAGGTTTGTGCCGGGTTAGTATCCCGAAGGAAACGAAAAAAGATTTTTTTAATTGGCTGAATGCACATTTCGAGATTGATGCGGTTTTAGAAAACAAATCGAGAAATAAAGAATATATCGAACAGATAAACAGGTATCTAAACGGAAAATTAGTGCAATTCACATTCCCACTTGATTTAAAAGGGACACCATTCCAATCTCGCGTGTGGAGAGAATTAAGTAAGATACCTTATGGGACAACGATATCGTACCGGCAGCTTGCAAAAAAAGTAGGCGTCCCGAAAGGTTTCCAGGCAGTCGGTCGAGCTAACGGCGCCAACCCGGTTCCGATTGTGGTGCCTTGTCATAGGGTTATCGGTTCCGACGGCTCGCTGATCGGGTATGCTGCTGGTGTTAAAACAAAAGAATTTTTACTTCGTCTCGAAGGTGGAATTATACTTTAACGGTTAGCTCCTCCTTATACTCAGTTGAACAGTGGTTTGTGGAGTCAACATTTTATTTATCACTTATTTCATGTCATTTATTAATCAATTAAATTCCGTGCAACAAAATGCCGCAAAACAGGTCGAAGGACCTGTTATGATAGTTGCAGGAGCCGGAAGCGGCAAAACGAGAGTTCTTACTTACCGCGTTGCTTACCTGTTAAGCATCGGTGTTCCGCCTTATCAATTTTTAGTTCTCACCTTTACAAATAAAGCTGCCGATGAAATGAAAAAACGAATCGTTTCACTTGTCGGCGATAAAAGTGCAAGTGCCTGGATAGGTACTTTCCATTCAATGTTTGCCCGCTTACTTCGATACGAAAGCGAGCATATCGGCTTTGGAAAAAATTTTTCTATCTATGATACAGACGATAGTTTAAGATTGATAAAAAATATTCAACACGACCTTGAGATTTCCACACAAAGCTTTAAACCTAATGCCATCCGCGCACGAATAAGTTCAGCCAAAAATAAACTCGTATCCCCCGATCAATTCGGAACAATAGCCAAAGATATTTTTGAAGAGAAGACACACCTTGTTTTCAAGGAATACCAAAAACGGCTGAAGCAAAATAATGCAATGGATTTCGACGACCTGCTTCTAAAACCGATTGAGTTATTCGAAAGACATCCGAAAATTCTTTGTAAGTATCAGGATAAATTCAGATTTATTCTAGTGGATGAATATCAGGATACAAACCGTGCTCAATATAAATTGATTAAGATGATAGCTGGGAAATACAAAAATATCTGCATAGTTGGCGATGATGCTCAGAGTATTTATGGTTTTCGGGGCGCAGATATCAGGAATATTTTGGACTTTGAGAAAGATTTTCCAGAAGCCAAAATTTTCCATCTTGAACAAAATTATCGCTCGACACAAACTATATTAACAGCTGCCGACCAGGTGATCAAAAACAATGTAAACCGTATCGAAAAAACTTTGTGGACAGATAATCCGAAAGGCGAGCCAATATCTGTTTTAAGTTGCCAGAGCGACACCGACGAAAGCGAAAAGGTAGCGGCAAACATTAAAAAAGCGATATTAAAATACAAAATTGATTTTCTGAACATTGCCATCCTCTACCGCACGAATGCTCAATCCCGTTCAATCGAAGATGCCCTACGACGTAGTGGAATCCCATATCTGATCATCGGGGGCATCGAATTTTATAAGCGAAAAGAAATTAAGGATATAATTGCCTACTTACGGCTAATTGTAAATCCGAAAGATGATATCAGCTTTCAGAGGATATTGAATTATCCTGTTCGCGGAATCGGGGATGTAACTGTGAATCATCTTATAGCTGTTGCGGAAGAATGCAAATGTTCATTTTTTGAGGCAGTCGATTTCTTAACCGATGCAAAGGGGGTTTCAAAAAATGCCATTGAAAAATTAAAACAGTTTCGCAAACTCATTCAGAAATTTATAGACCTAAAAACCGTGTTGTCGGCAAGCGAATTATCCCGGTCCCTCGTAGATGATATCGGTATCTTAAAAGCATTTAAGGAAGAGGGAACTGTCGAATCGCTTTCGCGAATGGAAAACGTTCACGAATTGCTATCAGCGATAACTGAGTTTTCTGAAAAAAATGAAGACGGTGGACTTGAAGCTTTTCTGCAAGAGGTATCACTCGTTGCAGATGTAGATCGATTGGACGATAAACATAATGCTGTAACATTAATGACAGTTCACAGCGCGAAGGGATTAGAGTATGATGTTATCTTTATTATGGGCTTGGAAGAAGGATTGTTTCCAATCTTTCAAGCGATACAAAGTACAAACGAAATAGAAGAAGAGCGACGCCTGTTTTACGTAGGAATGACACGCTGTATGCGGAAATTATATTTGAGTTATGCATATTCACGCTATCGAATGGGGGAATTAACATATCTAAATCCATCCCGGTTTTTGAAAGAAATAAATGACGGTTTATACATATATGAAAATGGAGCTCTTCGTAAAGAATCGGGCTTTAATAAAGAACTTGATTTTTTTGATAGACCTACTGAATCGCAAGTTCCTATAAAGAAACCCAAAAACTACAGCGAAAAAAAGCTAGTGGTTCAACACTTCCGCAAGTATGAAACGCAATCACAAGTCGCCGAAGAATTGCACGTCGGATGCGTTGTAAGGCATTCTACCTTTGGAAACGGAAAAATACTTCAGTTGAACGGGAACGGTGATGAAACAAGAGCTGTTATCGATTTTGAAAATGTAGGTAGGAAACAATTAATGTTGAAATACGCTGCTTTAGAAGTTTTATAGGACAAAAGATGAAACGTAATATAAATACTGCATTTCAAAATACTGTTGACTCGAGTGTGTATTATATTAAAAATTTTTTCAAACATTTGTTCGACGGTGAACTATTGTTCCTTGCTTCCGGAATTTCTTTTAACGGTGTACTTTGTTTAATTCCGATATTATTATTATTTACCTCGCTGTTTGGTATCGTATTAAATTCATCCGAGTTAGGTGTACAAAAGATTCAAGAAATTTTAGCCGCCGCATTCCCTAATCAACCCTACGCACAGAGTATTAAAAACTCAATACAAACAATTATCAAAGACATCATCGAGTATCGGAATTCGTTCGGTATCGCCGGTATTGCCATCTTAACTTGGACTGCTACCTCGCTTTTTAGTTCGATGCGAACTGCGTTGAACCGGGTTTATAAAATCAAATCTTCAAAACTTATGATATTGACAATTTTAGAAGATTTCATTTGGGTGTTAGTTGTGGGTGTTCTTTTTTTGGTAATTATTGTTTCAACTTGGATATATTCTCTGTTAACAACTTTGATACACACCATACCAGGATTTTCTGGGGTTGAATTTATGCTTTTTGACGAAGCGATTCCTTTTCTGTTAACCGTAGTACTTGCATTCATTATGTTTTTGATAGTTTATCGCTTCATTCCTGATGTGGCTATATCCTGGAGGGCTGCAATAATATCTTCAATTACTGCAACGATTCTTTGGTTATCGGCAGCTAAGTTATTTGCTTGGTACCTTGAAACGACTCACTCGTTCAGCAATCTATATGGTACATACGCTTTTTTGTTTGTCCTTTTAATTTGGATCTATTACTCAAGTATTGTATTTATAATAGGCGGAATCGTTGGACAACTTTATCGCGAACGAAATATAGAACAAAAGATATGATAATGTTCCAAATTGACATAAATTCATACTGCAATTTCTTCTGAGGATTCATGACTGCTTCCTTACGTTTCTTCTTATTAATCACATTAATGACGATCTTAATTATTGATAGTCGTTCCCAACCGAATGAAAAGATTGATAGATTTGAGATATCGCTTCCATCTGTCGTTCTCAAAGGAATACCTTTTAAATTAGAAATTACCGTAATCAACAAATCGGGTAATGTTGTTGAGAATTTTTCTGATTCAGTTTTTCTTCAAAATGTTTTCACCTCCGAAAAAGGGAAACTCATTCCTATAAAGCAAAAATTTCAAAACGGAAAATTAATAATCGAAAATGCCGCAGTTAACTATTCCGGCGTTGAAGAGATTAAACTGCAATACAACGAAATCAAAGTTTCAAAACCACTCCGTTCGATCTCCGGGATTCTCAGCATTTTACCACCACTCCTAGCAATTATTTTAGCGTTGTTAGTTCGTGAAGTTGTTGTTTCTTTGTTCGCAGGTGTTTGGTTAGGTTCTGCATTAATTTTTAACTTCGATATTTTCAATGGGCTACTCCGAGTTGTCGATCACTTTGTAATCAATTCCGTTGCAAGTACGAGTCATGTGCAGATTATTGTTTTTAGTTTGTTATTCGGTGGAATGGTGGGGGTGATTTCGAGGAACGGCGGCAGTTTAGGGATTGCAAACTTAGTAATTAAATTTGCAAAATCACCGAAACGCGGACAGATTGCAACCTGGGCTTTATCGTTCTTATTTTTCTTTGATGATTATGCCAATGTTCTTATCCGTGGGAATTTGATGCGACCGATTACAGATAAGCTAAAAGTTTCGCGTGAAAAACTTTCCTACATTGTAGATGCGGGAGCGGCAACCGTTGCGAGCGTATTCATTATCTCAACCTGGATTGGTTACGAAGTCGGATTAATCGAGCAGGGTCTCAAAAGTATAGGTTATCAGGAAGATGCCTATTCTGTTTTTATTAGTACGATTCCTTACAGGTTTTATCCCATTTTAACATTAGTATTTGTTCTATTGGTTGCAGTTACGAATCGCGATTTCGGCTCGATGCTTAAAGCCGAAAGGCGTGCCCGCTTCGATGCTAAAGTTTTGCGCGACGGGGCTGAACCGGCAGCAAATTTAACCGACCTCGCTGGAAACGAAATTGATTCGAACAAAATCCGTTGGTACAATGGGCTATTGCCTATATTCACTGTAATTGTTGTGGCACTTGGCGGATTATATTTCACCGGCGTACAAGCTTTGCAGGAAAACGGTATCAGAGTCTATTCGATAGGCGATATTATAAGTAAATCGGATTCATATTCTTCGCTGCTTTGGGCTTCATTCAGCGGAGGGTTTATGGCAATTATTCTTACTGTGTTTCAAAGAATATTGAGTCTCAAACATTCGGTCGAAGCTTGGTTCAACGGAATCAAATCGATGCTGTTGGCAATTCTGATTCTTGTGTTAGCTTGGTCGATTGGTTCTGTTACAGAAGAATTGCACACTGCAAACTATCTTGTTCAAGCTTTACGCGGCGCTGTTGAGCCACATTTCTTACCAGTGCTAACTTTTTTGATTGCCGCAATCATCAGTTTTGCGACTGGGACAAGTTGGGGAACGATGGCTATAATGATGCCGCTCGTTATTCCGCTCGGTTATACCTTGTCGGTCGATGAAGGCTTGAAAGCCGAAACTATACAGCTTATTTTGTACGGCAATATCAGCTCGGTGTTGGCAGGGGCAGTTTTTGGCGACCACTGCTCGCCGATTTCTGATACCACAATTATGAGCTCGATGTCATCAGCTTGCGACCATATTGACCACGTCCGAACACAATTACCTTACGCAATTATTGTAGGTTTGGTCGGCATGTTGGTCGGTGACATACCTACAGCTTTTGGATTATCGCCATATATCTCAATTGCAATCGGTGTAGTAATTTTAATTATGATCCTGTATATCTTTGGTAAAAAGGTAGGCGAACGTTCTGTCTGATATTCGTGATTTCGATTATACAAGGGGTTTTTCAGAGTTCAGCTAAAATGCGATGTCGCGAGGAATATATTTCGCAGATTTGTTGATGAATGAGCAGATGTTTTTTGTATCAATTTTTTCTATCACGAAGGATTAAAATCGTTTTCAAATTAGGCTGCAACTGGTGTCGGGTGGTGTGCCATTTTACCGCTTTGGCGAAAGATGAATTCTGCAACTGATATACACAAAGTAACCTAACGCATATCAAGGTCGCAGTCCTGAAGCCCGCGGCTTTTCCAGGTCGTTCTCTCAATTCCAATCATTGCCCAGAAAAATATTGCAAACCCGCTGCGGATTAAAAAGTCGAGTAATATCGAAACGAAATTTTCCAAGTTTCCCTAAGTTTTCCAATAAGTTATTTAGATAAAATTTCTGTATAATATTTTTCGTACTCATCAACTATTTTATTTTCGTTAAAAAGAGTTACTGCACGATTGCGCGCAGCTTCAGTAAACAATTTATGCTTCGGTTCATTCGTTAAAAGGTCAATACCGTATTTAGCCATGCGCTGTATGTCACCGATTTCGGCGATGAAACCTGTTTCGCCGTGTAACTGCAATTCAGGTAATCCACCTACGCTCGAAGAGATTACTGGAACCCCGCATGCCATAGCTTCGAGAGCTGCCAGCCCGAAACTTTCCGATTGGCTCGGTATTAAAAATAAATCTGAAATTGATAAAATAGGAACAACTTCGCTCTGTTTCCCTAAAAACTTTACATTGTCGCATATCCCCATTTCCCTGCATAAAGCTTCGCAAGCCGAACGTTCGGGACCGTCGCCAACTAAAATTAATTTCGATTCAATTTGTTTTGAGATTTCAAAAAATATTTTAATAACATCCGGGACACGCTTCACAGCTCTGAAATTAGATGTGTGAGTAATAATTTTTTCGCCATTCGGAGCGATTGATTGTCTTAGGTCGTCATTTGAAGCACGATAATACTTCGCAGGGTCTATAAAATTGTAGATTACTCGGATATTTTTTTCGATCTGAAAATTTGTTATAGTTTTATCTTTTAGAAATCGGGAAACAGCCGTAACCCCGTCGCTTTGTTCAATCACGAACTTCATTATGTGCAAAAAACTCGGTTCTAATCCGACCAAAGTGATATCGGTTCCGTGTAAAGTAGTAATTATCTTGAGTTTTTGACCGATAATCTGTTTTGCTAAAAAGGCGCTAATTGTGTGAGGGATTGCATAGTGGACGTGCAGGATATCTAACTTTTCGAATTTTGCAACCTCTACCATTTTGCTGGCGAGTGCCGGTGTATAAAGTGGGAATTCAAAAAGGGGATAGCTGGTCATTTCTACTTCGTGGTAAAATATATTATTTAAAAAACCCTCCAGCCGCATTGGCATTGCGTAACTAATAAAATGGACTTGATGACCTTTTATTGCCAGAGCTTTTCCTAATTCAGTCGCAACCACTCCACTGCCACCGTATGTTGGATAACAAGTTATGCCGATTTTCATCTTAATTCTCTTTTATTGATACGAAAGTAATCAGAAAAAGCAATAATTACAAATTTGATGACCGGTTCTTTTGCAATCTACATATAAATTTTGTAATTT
>JBBIOD010000035.1:0-17439 GCA_037443545.1 Ignavibacteriales bacterium
TCGACTTACTTGTGCGGAGAGGGAGAGATTCGAACTCTCGATAGCAGTTTCCCACTATGACGGTTTAGCAAACCGTTGCCTTCAGCCACTCGGCCACCTCTCCAAGTTTTGAAAAAAATGCACATAAATATATGAAAAGCCTAGCTCAATGTCAATTAATTTCTTGATTATCACACAATTTAATCGTATTTTTGAAATAATATTTAATGAATTCATCTAAAATAAATATCGTCCGTGTCCGTTTTGCTCCAAGTCCAACAGGTTATCTCCACGTCGGGGGTTTGCGGACTGCTCTATACAATTACCTCTTTGCTCGGAAACATAACGGTGTTTTTATACTTCGAATCGAAGATACTGATAGAACACGCTATGTCGAAGGGGCAGTCGAAAATCTAATCAATACTTTACGCTGGGCTGGGTTAGAATTCGATGAAGGTCCGATGAAAGGTGGAAGCTACGGTCCTTATATTCAATCCGAACGGCTTGATATTTATAGAAAATATGCAAAACAACTTGTGAATGATGGTAAAGCTTATTATTGTTTCTGCACAAGCGAGCGACTCGAAAAAATAAGAGATGAGGTAGAAGGAACGGGTGCTTTTGTAAAGTATAATAAAACTTGTTTAAAACTTTCACAATCGGTTATCAACAAGAATTTAGAAGATGGAACTCCGTACGTCATACGACTGAAAGTTCCTGAAAATCGGATAATCAAATTTCACGACTTGATACGTGAAGAAGTAGAAATTGCAAGCGACTTGATTGATGATCAGGTGCTGATAAAATCGGATGGTTATCCGACGTATCACTTAGCAAATGTTGTTGACGATCATTTGATGAATGTAACACATGTTATACGCGGTGAAGAGTGGCTGCCGAGTGTCCCCAAACATATTTTGTTGTATGAATATTTCGGTTGGGAAATTCCAAAATTGGCGCATCTTCCTCTTTTGTTAAATGCCGACCGTAGCAAACTAAGCAAACGACAAGGGGATGTTGCTGTCGAAGATTATAAAGAAAAAGGATATCTCAAAGAAGGCTTGATTAACTTTGTAGCATTCCTCGGATGGAATCCCGGCGACGAACGGGAAATATTTTCTTTAGATGAATTAGTGAACGAGTTCTCGCTCGAACGTGTTGGTAAAGCCGGAGCTATATTCAATATCGAGAAACTCAACTGGATAAATCTCCAACACATTCATCAAAAATCGAATGAAGATTTGATTCCAATCTTAAAAGATATTTTAGCAAATTCAAAATACAGAGGTTTGAATTTATCGGATGAATATTTATCGAATGTAATTGGTGCTATGCGTGTTCGAATAAATTATATCTCCGGTATTTTGGAAAAAAGCAATTATTTTTTTGAAATTCCGCAATCGTATGATGAAAATGTATTGAAGAAACATTGGAGAGCAGAAACCCCGGAACATTTGACTAAATTAATGAAGGAATTTTCGTTTCTGCAAAATCCAACAAAAGAGGATTACGAAGCAGTCCTTAAAAAAACTGCCGAACAATTGGGAATTGGAGCCGGGAAGCTAATCCATCCGACCCGCTTATCTGTATCGGGGGTGGGTGAAGGTCCTGGACTTTACGATATCCTTTTTACATTAGGGAAAGAAGAAGTAATTAAGAGAATAGAAACTGCAATTCAACGAAATGTAATAGAAAATCAATAGTAGAAAAATCTGTGAATGAGCAACCAAGAAAATAAAAACGTTATCGACGGCGATAATGGGATCCGTACAAATTTTATACGCGAAATTATTAATGAAGATTTGAAAACTAACAAATATAACGGAAGAGTTCATACCCGTTTCCCCCCCGAACCTAACGGATATTTACACATCGGGCATGCTAAATCGATTTGCTTGAACTTCGGAATAGCACGCGATTATAACGGATTATGTAATTTGCGCTTCGATGACACTAATCCGAGCAAAGAAGATGTTGAATATGTGGATTCTATTAAAGAAGATGTCCGTTGGTTAGGATTCGATTGGGATGATAGAGAATATTA
This sequence comes from Ignavibacteriales bacterium, assembly GCA_037443545.1. Classification (GTDB taxonomy): domain Bacteria; phylum Bacteroidota; class Ignavibacteria; order UBA10030; family BY39; genus JASEGV01. The sequence continues at coordinate 2,024 of JBBIOD010000035.1, forward strand.
TGCTTCCGATTATTTTGAACAGTTGTATCAGTACGCTGTTCAATTGATTAAAAAAGGAAAAGCTTACGTATGCGACCTAACAGCAGAAGAAATACGCGATTATCGCGGAACACTTACTGAACCCGGTAGAGATAGTCCTTTTAGAAATCGTTCTATCGATGAGAATTTGGATCTATTTACGCGCATGCTTCATGGTGAGTTTGCCGACGGTTTAAGAACACTGCGCGCCAAAATAGATATGTCGTCCCCTAATATTAATTTACGCGACCCGATTATGTACAGAATTTTACGTTCAACTCACCATCGCACAGGTGATACTTGGTGCATCTATCCGACATACGACTGGGCTCACGGTCAATCCGATTCAATCGAAGGTATAACACATTCAATTTGCACATTAGAATTTGAAGACCACCGACCACTTTACGATTGGTACATAAACGAACTTGGTATTCATCATCCTCAACAGATCGAATTTGCACGACTCAATTTAACATATACCGTTATGAGTAAGAGAAAATTACTCCAACTCGTTGAAGAAGGTTATGTAAAAGGTTGGGACGATCCACGGATGCCGACAATATGCGGATTGCGTCGGCGCGGATATACTCCTGAATCCTTGCATCATTTCGCCGACCGTATCGGTGTAGCAAAACGCGAAACCACGATTGACGTAGCGGTGCTCGAAGATAGCTTGCGGCAAGATTTGAATAAACGTGCGATGCGTGTTATGGCAGTCTTGCGTCCTTTGAAAGTTGTAATATTAAATTACCCTGATAACCGGGTTGAAGAACTTGAAGCAGTGAACAATCCGGAGGATGCGAGTATGGGTTCTCGGAAGATTCCGTTCTCAAAAGTAGTGTACATCGAACAGGACGATTTCCGTGAAGACCCGCCAAAAAAATATTTCCGGCTTTCACCCGGTAATGAAGTCCGCCTCCGTTATGCTTACATCATTAAATGCGTGGATGTAATTAAAAATGAAAAGGGAGAGATAACAGAAATTCATTGTAACTACGATCCCGAAACCAAAAGCGGTTCTCCAAATAGTCAGCGAAAAGTAAAAGGAACTATTCACTGGGTATCGGCGACTCATGCGGTTGATGCTGAGATAAGGTTATACGACCGTTTGTTCACTGTCAATAATCCTGGGGGCGATAATTGGAAAGCGACCCTCAATCAGAATTCTCTTGAAATATTATCGAATTGTAAATTAGAAAAAAGTTTGAACCAATCTAAACCTATGGATAAATACCAGTTTGAACGACTTGGATATTTCTGTGCCGATTACAATTTGGTGGGCGGTAAGCTAATCTTTAATCGGACTGTAACTCTTAAAGATACGTGGGCAAAAATCGAAAAATCATTTTAATTGCCTTGCTTATTACTTTTAAAAGTAATATATTTTTTCAAACTTTTAAGGAAGTATGACATCTCAAAATATAATTCGAATTAAAAACGCAGTGTTTTATGCTTACCACGGAGCCGATAGAGAGGAACAAAGGCTCGGCGGTAAATTTGAAGTCGATATAGAAATGCATACAAATTTTTCTAAAGCCATTGAAACAGATAATTTAAATGATACAATCGATTATGAAGCTGTATATTCACAAATAAAAGATATTATAAACGGCAAAAAATATTTTCTTTTAGAAACTTTAGCCGAAACGATAGCCGATTTAATTTTACGCACGCATCAGGGCATTAATTATGTAACTGTATGTTTACGTAAACCGCATCCACCTGTAAAGGGTGTTGTCGATTATGTTGAAATAAGAGTATCACGAGAACGAAGTTAGCTATGTTCCGAGTTTATTTAGGTCTTGGTTCAAATATCGGGGATAGGCTAAATTTTCTTTCGAAAGCTCTGAAGGAATTAAATAAAATTACGTACGTTAAATTAGTATCGTCAATTTATGAAACAGAACCTTGGGGAGTAATCAACCAAGAGAGATTTTATAACACAGTTATAGAAATAGAAACCGAGTTTTATCCACTTGAACTTTTTAACAAAATACAAAAAATAGAATCTAAATTAGGGAAAAAAAAACTTTCTCACATGGATCCACGAACAATAGATATAGATATTTTATTTTATCACGGCTGGTCGTTCGATAATAACACCTTGACGATTCCGCATCCGGAATTAGAACGCAGAAGATTTGTACTCGAACCAATCAGCGAAATTGCCCCTCTGGCGGTTCACCCTATCATAGGCAAAACAATGATTTCACTATTGCGACATTGTCGGGATAAAAGTTTAGTTATGCGGACAACTCATTCATTAACAATCAATCCGCCTCAGGCGGGCTAAAACGAGAAGGATAGAAAATTGTTAGACATCAATTCACTTATCGAACAATCAAACATCAGGCACATCGCAATCGAAGGGGTTATCGGAGCAGGAAAAACAAGTTTGTCTGTTAAGTTGGGCAATATTTTAAATGGCAAAGTGGTATTGGAAAAGTTTGAAGAGAATCCGTTTCTACCAAAATTTTATGACGACCCGTTCCACTATGCTTTCCAAACTCAAATATTTTTCTTGTTGAGCAGATATAAGCAGCAACAAGAATTGTTTCAAGCCGAATTGTTTCATAGGTTTCTTGTAACCGACTACATTTTTGAAAAGGATAAAATATTCGCTTATCTAAATCTTGTCGATGATGAATTAAAACTGTACGAAACTTTAATCGGTAGTATGGAACACAATATTCCTACACCCGATTTGGTAGTTTATATTCAATCGAGTGTGGAGAGATTGATGTCGAACATCAAAAAGCGGAACCGCGATATAGAAAAAAATATGTCGGTCGATTATATTCGCGATTTAAATGAAGCATACAATTATTTCTTTTTTCGTTATAAAGCAACCCCGCTGTTGATAGTGAACGCAACAGGGATGGATTTTGTGAACAACGAACAGGATTTCGATGAACTTGTAGCTGAAATTCTACGTCCCAATAAAGCTGCAGTCGAATATTATAACCCATTTCGAAAGAAGGGATAGATTCGTTTGTTACGTTTTATTTTAATATTGCTAACACTATATTTTCTTTGGAGAGTGATAAGAATTATTGGCAGAATTTTCGGTAAAGAACGAATAACAAAGGATCAATCCCAGGTCAAACATTATCCCTTCGAGAACGTCGAAGAAGCGAAGTATGAAGACATCACCGATAAAGATAAGAAAAAAGAAACATGAGCGTAATAAATTTTGAAGAAGAAATTTTTAAATTTAAAAAAGAACTTAATGCCGTAATCCTTGCCCACTACTACCAATTTTCAGAAATACAGGATATTGCCGATTTTGTGGGCGACAGTCTTGAACTATCGAATAAAGCCGCCGCAACCGATGCAGATGTGATTGTTTTTGCGGGTGTTCACTTCATGGCTGAAACTGCGAAAATATTAAGCCCCGCCAAACAAGTTTTACTTCCCGATTTAGATGCCGGCTGTTCTCTTGCCGAAGGTTGTCCTGCCGAAGCATTCAAACTTTTCAAAGAGCAAAACCCCGATCATCTTGTTATTACTTACATCAACTCAACTGCAGAAGTGAAAGCATTAAGCGATATTATTTGCACATCGAGCAGCGCCGAGAAAATTATAAGCAAACTTCCACAAAATCAAAAAATAATATTTGCACCCGACAGAAATTTAGGAAGGTATCTTATAAAAAAAACCGGTCGGGATATGTTGCTTTGGCAGGGGAGCTGCATTGTTCACGAAACATTTAATGAACGGAAAATCATAGAATTAAAAGCCCAACATCCGGCGGCGAAACTTATTGCCCATCCAGAATGCGAAGAATCGCTTCTAAGCGAAGCCGATTTTATCGGCTCAACTAGTGGTTTGCTCAAGTACGTTTGCCAAAGTTCTGACAAAGAATTCATCGTGGCAACAGAAGTTGGTATAATCCATCAGATGGAAAAATATTGTCCCCATAAACTATTCATTCCCGCCCCTCCGAACGATGCAAGCTGTTCCTGCAACGAATGCCCTTACATGAAATTGAATACGATGGAAAAACTATATCTCTGTATGAAGAATCGTTCTCCGGAAATAATTATTGCCGAGGAGTTACGTTTGCAAGCTCTCGTTCCGATCCAGCGAATGATTGAGTTGAGCAGATAGATCGTAAATTTGAGATTTATTAATACCGCCTAAATATCACAGTTTATATTCTAAATTTATTCAAGTTTCATTTCCCCCCTCTGATGCACATCATAAAGGATTAGCTAGATTTCTAAATATTTACTTGAAAAGATAATTGTATTTTATTATATTACTCCAAGTTATGTTTTTTGAAACAGAATGATGAAGCGGGCGTATTAGCTCATAACCTTTTATGCATTTTTAAATTCGATAGTTAGAATGAAAATATTAACCTTATTAGTCATCATCGCAATATCCCCGAATTTTGCCTTCGCTCAGCATCCGCTGCTTGAACCCAAATCGGCACAGCTCAGTGTTGTTGATGAAGCCCGACAGTTGAACGATGCCGGACTTTTTCAGAAAGCTCAGTGGCTTTTAGAAGACTACTTGCGAGAGTTGCCCCAATCGGAGAATCGTATCGAAGCGCTCGGATTGCTCGTTCAATCGTTAATCGAACAAGAAAAGTACGAAGACGCCTATCAGACTTGCGAGGAGTTGTTCCATCAAAAAGTGTCAGGCAACCGATATGTTACAACACTTTTTTATCACGGCTTATCGGCATATTACTCTGCACGTTTTAAACCTGCGGTGCAATCTTTTAAAGAACTAATTAAATCCGATTCAAAAAATATTTTTACAGGCGCTGCATATTATTGGAAGGCGGCTTCTGAATACGAATTGGATAATCTCCGGGATGCCGAATCGGATGTAAAGAACGCTTTTGAACTTTTAAATGCTAATTCTCTCACACGTAAAAGTATCGGGAAAGATGACGTTCTCCTCTTGTTGGCACGGGTTTATGAAAAACAGAACGCATTAAATTCTGCTATCGAACAGTTGTTAAAATTAACAACCGACTATCCTTCAAGCGAGTTAATAACAGATACAAGAATTCGTTTAGCCGCACTTTATATCCGCACACAAAGATATGGGAGTGCAATCGAACAATTGAATGCTGTAAAAATATCGACAACAAAGCAAAAAAACGAGTGGCTTTTTTTCTTTGCTGAAGCCGAGTATTACATCGGTTCTTACAAGAATGCTCAAAAGTATTACACTGAATTACTACGGTATTATCCGTTCGGAATTTATGCCCGACAAGCAAGGTATGGATTAGCTTGGAGTTACCTTAGGTCAAACGATTACACAAATTCGGTTAAAGAATTTCGAACAATCAGTTTGGGCACCGACTCGCTTGCCCAAAATGCTTTATACCAAATCGGAACTATTTCGATACTAACTGACAGCACAGCAGCAGCGGTTGAAGTGTTTGAAAAACTAATTGAAAAATTTCCGTACGACGAGTATGCCGACAATGCTTACTATCAAATTGGAATGATTAGATACAGCACAGGTCAGTATCACGAAGCGAGGCGGCAATTTCAGATTGCTTCTCGGCTTTTTCCACAATCCGAAATTCGTGCTGAGGCATATCGTATGTTAGGCGAAGCAAGTTTGAGAGTCGGCGATTTGTCCAATGCGCAATTTGCATTTGCTCAAGTTCAAAAATATTCCTCTTCCGATACATTAACTGCGGCGGCAATTTTACAGGAAGGTATCGCATTATATCATCTTGGCAGATTCAGCACTAGCGTTGAAAAATTTTCTGAGTTCATTAAAAAGTTTAATCGACATCAACTAATTGCCGAGGCGTATCTCTGGCGAGGCGAAGCTTTATATCAAGCTGCCAAATTTGAGGAGGCTGAAAATGCTTTTTCGACTGCAATAAATAATTTGCCATCGAAACATACAAAACGAACCGATGCGCTGTATGGTTTAAGCTGGTCGTTGTTTGAACAAAAGAAATTCAGGCAGGCAATTTCTGCATTCGATCGGTTTATTAAAGAAACTCCAAACAGTTCTTTAGTAATTGAGGCATCGCTACGTAAAGCCGATTGCTATTTCTTCCTGCGTGAATACGAAAAAGCTAGCCAGATATACAGCTCTTTGTCCGACGACCAGAAAGACCCGCGTTTAGCAGAGTATGCGGCGTTTCAGTTGGGCTTGTCGTTTATTCAGCGAGGTGATATTAAACGCGGAATAGAGCATCTTAGACGTTTTCTTGTACGCTATCCGAATTCGTTATTTGTTGAAGTGGCTCAATTCAACATCGGTTGGGCGTTCTTTTCAAACGAACAATTCGCTCTGGCAAACGATGAGTTCAATATCTTTGAAACTAACTATCCCGAAAGCCAACTTATGCCTCGCGTTTTGTTAAATAAGGGGGATGCGTTTTATAACTTATCAATTTACGACAGTGCGAGAATATATTACGAACGAGTTATTAAGGAATATCCAAAAAGTCTTTTACATCCTGATGCTATAAACGGATTGCAATTTACTTATCAAGCACAGGGAAAATCGGCTGAAGCATTAGCCGCAATCGATGCAATCATCTCAGACCAATCTGAAGCTGGCGGTACGGAGGAGTTGCTTCTAAGAAAAGGAGATATTTTATTCGGTCAAGGTAGTTTCGGACAAGCGGCGATTGAATATTTGAAGGTTCTAAACCTTCAAACAGATCGAACTGTAAGAGTAAAAGCATTATTTCAATTAGGCAGGTCGTTCGAATTCGAAAACAATCATAAAAAAGCGATTGAATTTTTCGAACTGGTTTATACTGAATTTCCCGAAAGTGAACACGCCCCATCTTCGATACTTGCAATCGGTTATCTTTATCAGAAGGTGAAGCAGTGGCGTGAGTCGCTTGCTCAATTCAACAATTTAGCAGAACGTTATCCTAACTCGTCATTGATTTGGGAAGCACAATATAATGCAGGCATTTCGCTATTGAGTTTGAAAGAAACCGCAAACGCACGCAAAGTGTTTGATAGAGTAATAACACAGGCACCAGTTAACGATTTTTTTGCACATCGAAGTCGTCTACAGGTTGCGCGTATGTTACAAACACTGAAGCAATACAACGCATCGAACGATACGCTAACAATAATCATCAGTCGATTGAGCGATGATATTGCAGTAGAAGCTTTATTGCTGATGGGCGAAAATTATTTGTTACTCAAACGTCCGAAGGATGCCCTCGAAGCTTTCAACCAAGTGGTCGAAGGATTTGCTCAATATCCGGCGCTTTTAGAACGGGCATTGTTAGGCAGCGGTGAATGTTACGAGCGATTAAACGACCGCACAAAAGCTCGCGAAGCCTATCAGCTAATCGTTAACAATCCAATAGATTCGATCGTAAAAAAAGATGCTGAAGATAGATTAAGGAGATTACGCCGATGAAGTATCTAAATATATTGTTAATTATTTTGTTTTTTAACATCAGCTATCTATTCTCGCAGCAAGAAGATAAACCGAAAGAAATGCCGAAACTCGATATTCCTGAAATTACAATTGTTGGAAAGAAAGCAGTTGTATTACCATTTGCTCGGAAAGGAGAAATGTTAACTATCGACTACTTCGAAGCCAAACCTGCCGACACTTCGATTTTAGGTGAGAGAATTAGAGTACCGGTTACAGCCGGAAAATTTGCACAATACAAAGTAAGTGTGCAACCGTGGCGGGCATATATCGAGGGTGCTGCGGGCAATTACTCGACATTAAATCTTTTTGGAACAGCTGGCTATTCTGATGTTTCATGGGAAGCATCAATTCGCGGCGGCTTCGGAACTACGAACGGTCATACAAAAAATGCCGATGTTACGCAATTTCTTGCTGGGGGCGATTGGAGTTCCAACGTTTACACCGATAACAATTTTTTAAAAAGTTTCCGAGTTGCAGCAAAGACCGATTTTTCGGGAGATAAATTTAGTATATTCGGTTTTAAAAATTATTCAATTGAACGAACCCGTCGTTTGTTTAATTTTAATACCCAGATAATTTCATCTGAATTTAAGCCCGTTTCGTTCAATTTTGGACTCGGTTTGGCATCCCTTACTATTAACGATAATGGAAACGAGGCAAGTGTCTTCTCTCCCTCTGTGAATGCTTCAGCCACAGCCGATTTAGCCTCAGTAGGTCTCCTCACTCGTTTTTCGTACGAAACTACTTCATTGGATTATCAAATTCCTGTTGAGTCGCCGGCACTCCTAAATTTTTCAACAACCGCACAATATAAATTTTCAGAAAACTTTTCAGCGATCGGAGGATTAAAGTATGTTTACGGCGCTAACTCCGATCGTGGCGAGCAAAAGTTTTTATTTCCTGTCGCGATTTTACGGTGGGACGCTTTCACAAATTTCTCTCTTTCAACTTGGTTAGAGCCTGATGTTTCGCCGGCTTCATACATAAAACGTTCGGTCGAAAATCCTTACCTCATTCGGCGAATGGTTTTGCGGAACGAATTCAAACCGATTCATTTTGGGGTAAGCACAAAATATTCCTACGGAATATTTACAAGCGATGCAACAATTTCTTTTACCGAAGCGGACGATACTCAATTTCCGTTTGTTCAGGATGGATTAGTAAATTTAGAATATACCGATACACGACAGATCATATTTAAGTTTAATAATTCGATGATGATTCAACAGAATGCAAAAATATTTCTGAACGGGATTGTTCAATCAATCAATGAACGATCCACAAATGTGCGATTGCCAATGATTCCGGGTTTACAATTAACCAGTCGTGGAGAGATGAACTTAAACATTCCGATGAAAATTTGGCTATCAGCAGATTATTTTTCATCCCGTAAAATCGAAAGAGAGAGTTCTGACGAATTACCCGGATATTTTTTACTGAACGCCGGTGCTTCATCGAATGTTCTTAAATCTACAGTTCTATCTTTCGATGTTGAAAATATTTTAAATACTTCATACGATTGGTGGTATGGCTACGAAGCACCTGGTATCAGGTTGCGACTAAAACTTCAATATTCTTTATAAAAGAAAGGATTTGTTAATGGATTTGCTGACGATGTTTCATAAAGGCGGTATTCTTATGTATGGAATTCTTATATTATCATTTATTGCCGGTTACATTGTAATTGAAAGATACTTCACTTTGCGACGTTCACGCCCTTCATCCGGCAGATTCGAGATGAGCTTGAGAATGATGTTAGGTAAAAAAGATTTAGACCACGCGAAAGAATTTGCAATACAAGACCGCTCGCCATCGGGAAGAATTGTTCTCGCAGCTCTCGAAAAAGTTCATCACAACCCGGGACGAGTTCGCGAAGCAATCGAAGACCAAGGTCGCGAAGAAATCGCTCAACTCGAAAAACATTTAGGCATCCTCGCTTCTGTGGCAGGTATCGCACCCATGTTAGGTTTTTTAGGAACAGTAACCGGGATGATAACAACTTTTCAAGCTGTCGCCGCAACCGGCGGTCAAGCGTCGCCTGTTGCATTAGCAGATGGTATTTGGGAAGCTCTGATTACAACAGCATTCGGTTTATTCGTTGGAATACTTGCTTACGGGGCATACAACTGGCTCGTAGCGCGAACTCAGGAAATTGCATTGCAAATGGAACGCATAGGGCGCGAAATCCTCGATGTTATCGAAGAAGAATTGCACGTATCTGTAAATCCACAAAGCGGTGATATCAAAATCAGAACAAAGCATTTGGAGGAAGTGAAATGAACTTTCAATTTCAAGGGCATAAAAAATATTTGAGTATGTTTCATTTTTCATCCCTTACCGATATCGTTTTATTGCTGCTTATATTTTTTATTTTAACTTCAACTTACACTGTCCTTCAAGGAATGGATGTTACACTTCCGGCTGCAACAAGCTCACAACCTCCACAACGGAAAACGATATCCATAGCGATGACGAAGGCGAAAAAATTGTTTGTCGAAAATAAACAAGTAACCAAAGACCAATTAGCTGATGCTTTGAAAGCAATCTTCACACTGGATCATCAAATTGTAATTCAAGCCGATAAAAGTTTGGTGCTCGAAGAAGTGGTTGAAGTGTTAGATATTGCAAAAGGAATCGGTGCAACCCGTTTATTTATAGCAACTGAATCTGCAAAATAAAATTGGCAAACGGTGTAAAAATATTAGAACTCGACGAGAGGCAAACGAAGGTTGTATCTTTATTTGGTACATTGCTGTTCCACGCCTTGTTTTTTTTAATATTAGCACTTTTTGGATTTAACGAACAAAAACCGCGTGAGTTAGTCGAACTTCAGTGGGGAAGCAGCAGCGGCGCACCAAATCAAAGTACAGTTGAAGAAAAGACAGAAACGCCTCAGCAAAAAACTGAACAGCCGGTTGAGTCGGGTCAAAAAGCTGAAAAACCGAAAGTTGATTTACCAGCTATGAAAAGCGAATCGGACGAAGCTATTGCTTTGAAGGCAAAGAGGCAACGCGAGACAACGGAAAAGCGTCGCACCGAAACCGAAAAGCCAACCAAAGCTAAAGTTCCGAAGGTTGACCGTTCGGCAGCTGCGGGCGCCGGAAAAACAACCGGTTACTCAATCGAGTGGTCGGGCGTTGGTTTCCGAAAACTTTTAAGCGGACGAATGCCAGTCTATCCCGAAGGGACTGATAAAGAAATGCCGGTTGCTTTGCAATTTACAGTTTTACCCGACGGAACTGTAACCGGAATCGTGCCTCTGCGTAGAAGCGATGAGACTCTAGAACGCGAAGCTATTTCGGCCCTTCGTACTTGGCGATTCGATCCGCTGCCGGCTCAATACGATCAAGTTCCGCAACTTGGAAAAATAACTTTTGTGTTCAAACTGGAAATGTAAAAGTCGGATTTTGTTTACATCCGAACTACAGTCCAAAAGACAACTAATTTTAATTACAAAAATATCTTATAACATTAAACAAAAAGGAATATTTAAATGAATCAAAAAACAAAATCAAGTTTCAAATTTATTGGATTACTTTTATTATTTTCAATAACATTATCGCTAAATATTGTTGCCCAAGACGAGGGTATCCGTCCACACTGGTGGTTTGGTGCAGGTCTCGGCTTGAACTATAACATTTATAGTTCTGATGTTACAAAACTTAATGAATTACAAACATCACCATCAGCGTTTACTAAAGGCTCAGGCGCTGGTTTATACATCGGTGGCTTAATCGAATATCGTCCGACTGTCATGTGGGGTGGATTTATGAATTTAGGTTACGATGGCAGAGGTGGAGATTTTAGCGATGTCAATTCCGGTGGTGTGCACAAACTTTCGGCTTCCTTAAATTATATTTCGATTGAACCGAATCTACGTTTTAATCCAATCGGCGAAGGATTTTATTTATTCTTAGGTCCCAAACTGGGTTTTAATGTCTCAAAATCATTTGAGTATGACTCATTAGGAGTAACGAGTAGTGGAGATTATAGTAATGTACGTGGAACATCATTTGGCGGACAGATTGGAGTCGGATACGATATTCCGTTAACATCAAGAGAAAAAGAATGGCAAATAGAACTATCGCCGAGTATCGGAATACATTTCGGACAAGGTGTTCGCACAATCGAAAAATGGAATTTAACTACTGTCCGTTTTGGTGCGGCTATAAAATTTGGAAGTATGACGATCCCTCGCCAACGTGCCGAACAGGATGTATCATTTTCGGTTCGTTCGCCTCAAATTATTCCTAAAGCCCGTAGCGTCGCCGAGACATTCCCAATTCGCAATTTTGTGTTCTTCGATGAAGGTTCAACAATAATTCCGAAACGTTATATTCAATTAAATTCAGCCGCCGCGGATAATTTTAAAGAAGAACACTTATTCGAGCCGAAGCCGCAGCAGGCAGCAGGCCGTTCGGCACGACAAATGGAAGTTTATTATAATGTGTTAAACGTTTTAGGCGATCGGATGCGAAAATATCCAAATACAGAAATCGCCCTTTATGGGGCATCAAAAAAAGGAGATGAGGCTGGTTTGGTTATGGCAAAAGCCATAAAAAATTATTTGGTAGATGTATTTGGGATCAATGCAAAACGGATTGGAACTTTTGGACAAACGAAACCTGAAATACCTTCGCACCAACCTGGTGGAACGCGAGAATTAAATTTAGTAACCGCTGAAGATAATCGCGTTGATATAACTTCAAAATATTTAGAATTGCTTTTACCCGTTAAAATTATGGCGTTGCAGGAAGACCCGATTGATGCAGATATTTTGTTCACGGTTACAGGTTCCGAAAATATATTAGCTTCGTGGAGTGTAGAAGTATCTGATAACAAAGGCAGGGTAAAAAACTTTGGACCGTTTAAAGCAAATCAGGAAAGAATCAGCGGCAATACAATTTTAGGAGATGCCGAAGACGGCGAATATAAAGTCGTTATGATTGGTCAGGCACAAAATGGTGCAACGATCACGAAAGAGCAAAGGATTCGACTTGCCCGTTCCGAAGGTCCGCAGGATCAAACCGGACTCCGTTTCAGTATATTATTTGAGTTCGACCAGTCGAAAACTGTTGCAACATACGACAAATTTTTGACAGAAACCGTCGTTCCAAAAATTCCGGCTGGCAGCAATGTGGTTATTCATGGTCATACTGATTTAATCGGTGAAGAAAGCCACAATCTTACTTTGTCGCGTAGCCGTGCAGCCGATGCAATGAATGTAATCCAGAGAGAACTTAATAAAACCGGCAAAAAAAATGTAAAATTTGATACTTACGGTTTCGGCGAAGATGTTCGTCGTTCACCATTCGAAAATAATTTACCCGAAGAACGGTTTTACAATAGAACTGTTATAATCGATATCATTCCGTAATTATAAGTCTGTAGAGACGTCCCATGGGACGTCTCTACTTTATTTGCCCATCTACTGTATCTTTTGTATATTCCTACAAACTAAAATCAATTATTTTACTAAAACTATAATCTCAAATGACGAAACATTACATCGAAAATTTATCAAAGTATGTCGGCGAAGAAGTCGAAATTAAAGGCTGGCTCTACAACAAACGTTCAAGCGGAAAAATCAGGTTTGTTATCCTGCGTGATGGAACCGGGCTGGTTCAATGCGTTATTGTAAAAAATAATGTAACAGAAGAAGTATTTAATTCATTCGACACACTAACGCAGGAATCGTCTTTAATATTGAGAGGGAAAGTCCGCAAAGAAGATCGAGCGCCCGGCGGTTACGAAATAGAAACCACCGATATCAGAATCGTCCATATTGCGAGCGAATATCCGATTACACCGAAAGAACACGGCATCGAATTCCTCTCAGATCTCAGGCATCTTTGGCTTCGGTCAGCGAAGCAGCATGCCATTATGCGTGTGCGGCATGAAATAATTCGTTCAATCCGGGAATTCTTCGACAACCGTGGTTTCACTTTGATGGATGCACCCATTTTTACTCCCGCAGCTTGCGAAGGAACCAGCACGTTGTTCGAAACCGAATATTTCGATTTAGGAAAAGCATACCTAACTCAATCAGGACAGTTGTATGGCGAGGCTGGTGCAATGGCTTTCGGAAAAATATATGTATTCGGACCGACATTCCGTGCCGAAAAATCCAAGACTCGCCGCCATTTAACTGAATTCTGGATGGTTGAACCCGAAGTTGCATGGAACGATTTGAGCGACAATATGGAACTTGCAGAAGATTTTTTAGAACACATAGTAGCTTCAGTTTTAAAAAACCGAAGCAACGAGCTAAAAATTTTGGAACGCAACACAGAAAAATTGGAGAAGGTGAAAAAACCATTCCCGCGCGTCGCATATTCCGAGGCTGTAGAAATATTAAAAACGAATGGTGTCGATTTTCAATGGGGTAACGATTTCGGTGGAACAGATGAAACGATAATTTCAAGTCAGTTCGATAGACCCGTAATTGTTCATCGGTATCCCTCAGAAGTGAAAGCGTTTTATATGAAACGCGACCCAGAAAATCCGAAAGTCGCTTTGGCAATGGATATTCTTGCACCCGAAGGTTATGGCGAAATTATAGGCGGCAGCCAGCGTGAAGACGATTATGATGCATTAGTTCATAGAATTAAAGAACACAATTTACCTATGGAAGCATTCGAGTGGTTCTTAGATTTACGACGTTATGGCTCAGTTCCCCACTCTGGGTTTGGTTTAGGTATCGAGAGAACTGTATCATGGATTTGCGGACTTGAACACATTCGCGAGACGATACCTTTTCCGAGAATGATTTACAGATTAACACCATAAAGGAAATTCAAAATTCGTAAACTAAATTCCAAATCCTAAATCCTAAATATGAAATCTAAAATCTAAAATCTAAAATTCATTTTGCTTACAGTAAAAAATATTCGTAAAGAATTCTCGACAGTAGTCGCGGTAGATGATGTTTCGTTTGAAGTAAAACGAGGGGAAGTATTTGGACTTCTAGGTCCCAACGGCGCAGGTAAAACTACAACCATTCGCACGATACTGAATATCATTCAACCCGATAAAGGAGATATTTTTTTCGACGGAAAACGATTCGACGATGAAATCAGAAATAAACTCGGATACCTCCCTGAAGAACGTGGTTTGTACCGGAAAAACCGATTGCTGCATACTATTGTTTATTTTGCAACGCTGAAGGGTGTGCCTCATATTGAAGCCTGTAAACGGGCTTACGATTGGTTGAAACGACTCGATTTACTTGCCTATGCCGACAGGAAAGTGGAAGAACTCTCGAAAGGTAATCAACAAAAGGTTCAATTCATCATTGCTATTTTGCATAATCCGGATTTAGTTATTTTAGATGAGCCATTTTCAGGATTAGACCCTGTAAATCAAATTGTGCTAAAAGATTTATTCATGGAAATGAAGGACAAGGGGAAGGCGATAATTTTTTCAACTCACATGATGGAACAGGCTGAAAAACTTTCCGATAAAATTTGTTTGATTAATCACGGCAGGGTAGTAATCGATGGAAAACTTGCTGAGGTCAAAAGCCGTTTCGGTAAAAACACCGTCCACATTGAGTTCGATGGTGATGCCGGATTTTTAAAATCAATCAGTGGCATAGATAAATTATTGCTTTACGAGAATGCCGCAGAATTTGAAATTAGCGACCATCAGGTAGCAACAAACTTATTAGCTGAATTAGCGGCAAAATTAAAAATCAAAAAATATGAAATGGTAGAACCATCGCTTCATTCGATATTCATCAGTATGGTTGGCGGGAATAAAATTAAAAAAGGGACGGGGTGAATTTATGAAAAAAGCTCTTGCCGTTGCTCGCTGGGAATTTATCGAGAAGGTCAAAACAAAAGCATTCATTATTTCACTCATACTAACTCCCATTTTTATGATCGGGGCGTTTGTATTGCCAACCCTATTAATTACAAAACCTGATACAGAGCCGCGCATAATTGGTGTTATTGATGAAACAAATCGTTTTGGGGAATTACTTGCAAGTCAGTTAGAGA
>JBBIOD010000036.1:0-16919 GCA_037443545.1 Ignavibacteriales bacterium
AATTACAAATTTGATGACCGGTTCTTTTGCAATCTACATATAAATTTTGTAATTTAAATGGCAATAAAATAAAACTACACATAAAGCATATTATACTTAATATTAATGGCAGCAGGATACTTGATAACGATGATGGTGTTAACAATAAAAGTTTATGATCCAATTCGGGTAGTCCGTATGGATATATCAGATTCGTTTCTTGCCCTTGCCCCGGCTCAGGCCCGGTGGCTGCGCTGCATGTATAAATCAAAGGAACGAGAAAAAATAGATGAAAAAAGAGATATTTATCAATGCAACCTCAAATGAAATCAGGATTGCAATTACTGAAGATGGGCGTTTAGCAGAACTTTATGTAGAAACATCAGAAAAAGAGAGAATGGTTGGCGACATTTATTTAGGGAGAGTCGCCAGAGTTATGCCCGGTATCAAAGCTGCTTTCATAGATATTGGGATGAGGCAGGACGCCTTCTTACACTTCTCAGATATCGTCAGCACTCTCGATGAGTATTCCGCTATGATTGGCGACGAAGATTCCGATTTAGAGAATGATGAAGACATCGGGGATGATGACGATGAAATGAGTGGAACTCCTGCAGCCTCACAACGAAAGTATCCAGACCAAACAAAGAAGGATACCCGGCCAGCAAGAGTTACAGTTCCTCAAATTACGAAAGGACAAGATATTATAGTTCAAGTTACGAAAGAGCCTTTAGGTAAAAAAGGTGTTCGTGTAACCTCGGAAGTATCACTTGCTGGGCGATTTTTAGTTTTGCTTCCGTTCAATAACCGCATAGGCGTTTCGAAGCGGCTGAATAGCTTTCGTGAAAAACGCCGCTTGCGTCGTATCGTCCGTTCGATGCTGCCCGAAAGTTTTGGAGCTATAATCAGAACCGTGGCGGATAATATTGACGAAGAGTTGATTAAAGAGGACCTTACCGAATTACTAAAAAAATGGAAAGAAATCGAACAATCGGTAAAAACTGAAAAACCACCATCACTCGTGTTTAAGGATATATCGACTACGTCAAGTGTATTTCGCGACTTGTTCAGCGAAGATGTTGAGCGTGTTGTAGTAGATTCAAAAAAACTGCATAAAGAAATCCGGTTATATGTAAAATGGGTTGCTCCGCATATGTTGGAAAAAATAGAATTCTACAAAGATCGCGAACCAATCTTCGATGCTTTCGGTGTCGAAAAAGAGATTGCAACCTGTTTGAGCAGGAAGGTCTGGCTGAAGAGTGGCGGCTATGTTATAATCGAGCAGACCGAAGCTATGGTTGTTATTGATGTGAACAGCGGAAGGTACGCAGCTAAGAAAGAACAAGAAATGAACTCGCTGAAAACGAATCTCGAAGCTGCTCGTGAGGTTGCACGGCAATTACGTCTGCGCGATATTGGCGGGATTATCGTAATAGATTTTATCGATATGGATGATGAGCGAAACAAGAAAAAGGTTTACGATGAACTGAAAAAAGAATTCAGGAGAGACCGTGCTAAAGTATCAGTTCTGCCTTTGACTGAATTCGGTATTGCACAGATTACACGACAACGAATCAGACAGAGTATTTTGCAGAGCTTTTCCGAACCTTGCCCTGTCTGCGGCGGAGGCGGTCAAATACTTTCCAAGCCAAGCATAGTCAACCACATCGAGCGATGGTTGCGACGTTTAAGACACGACAAACATGAATATCATTTAAAACTTTCGGTCCATCCAAGTTTAACTCAGTTTTTACGAGAGGGAACCATCAGTAGGTTAACAAAGATGATGCTGCGATTCCGCATTCTAATCAAACTCGCAGAAGATCCTACATTAGCAGTTGATGAGTTTAGATTTTATTCTCCAAAACAAAAAAAAGATATCACTGGAAATTATAACGTTTAAAGGTATTTAATGAAAATTTTTATCGACTCTGCAAACATTGCTGAAATAAAAGATGCCAACTCGATGGGCCTGATTGACGGCGTTACAACAAATCCAAGTTTGATTGCGAAGGAAGGAAAAGATTTTAAAGAACTGATTAAAGAAATTTGTTCGGTAGTAAACGGACCTATCAGTGCCGAAGTAATATCCCTCGAATTCAAAGGGATGATGCAAGAGGCGCATGAGCTTGCTAAAATTCACGAGAACATTGTAATCAAAGTTCCACTAACAAAAGATGGGCTCCAAGCCACAAGAAGTCTGAAGGCGGAGGGCATCCGGACGAATGTAACTCTCTGTTTTTCGCCGAACCAAGCTTTGCTTGCTGCTAAAGCGGGAGCCTACTTCGTTAGTCCATTCGTGGGAAGGCTCGACGATATCAGTACATCCGGTATGGAATTAATCAGCCAGATAATTACAATTTATCAGAATTATGGATATGATACCCACGTGTTGGTTGCAAGCATTCGGCATCCGCTCCATGTTGTAGAATCAGCAATGATCGGTGCCGACGCCGCAACAATACCTCATTCAGTTCTAATGCAATTAATAAAGCACCCCTTAACAGATATCGGTATCGAAAGGTTTTTAAGCGATTGGAAAAAATTGCCGAAATAAATATGAAACGAACATCCTTCTATAATATTCATAAAGAATTAAATGCCAAGCTTATACCGTTTGCCGGATTCGATATGCCTGTTCAATATCGGAGTATAATAGACGAAACTTTAGCCGTTCGCAAATCGGTAGGTGTATTCGATGTTTCTCATATGGGTGAAATTGAAATTTACGGAGCCGACGCACTCGGTTTTATCCAGAAAGTAACAACAAACGATGCCTCAAAATTAACAACTGGCAAAGTGCAGTATTCAGCGATGTGTTACAACGATGGGGGTATCGTCGATGATATGTTGGTATATAATTTTGGAACACATTATATGTTGGTGGTGAACGCTTCGAAAAAAGATAAAGATTTCGATTGGCTGAAAGAAAATTTATTCGGCGATGTTAAACTTGTGGATAGAAGCGATGATATTGCATTGATTGCTGTGCAAGGACCGAACTCTTTAATGACACTCCAAAAACTTACAGATGTAAATCTTTCGGATATGAAATATTATACTTTTACCTCCGGGAAATTGGCAGATGTTGAAATGATTATTTCGCGGACAGGTTATACAGGTGAACTGGGATTTGAGTTGTATCTCACTTCAGAAATTGCTTTAGCAGAAAAAGTGTGGAATGCGATATTCGAGGCGGGTAAAGAATTTAACATAGAGCCAATCGGATTAGCTGCGCGCGATACTCTTCGGCTTGAAATGGGTTTTTGCCTTTATGGCAACGACATCGACCAAAGCACTAATCCGTTAGAAGCGGGGCTTGGCTGGATAACCAAACTCGATAAAGGCAATTTTAACGGGAGGGATGTTCTGTTGCAAATAAAATCAGAAGGTTTAAAACGACGCTTAGTAGGTTTTGAAGTGGAAGATAAAAAAGCTTTGCCTCGGAAAGGATACGAAATTTTTTTAAATGGAAACCCCGTTGGTATTGTGACGAGTGGTACCTTCTCGCCAACGTTGGATGCCGGCATAGGTTTGGGTTTTGTAGATGCAAACGACTCAGAACCCGGCACTCAAATTAATATTAAAATACGAAATCAAGAAGCAAAAGCTAAAATTGTAAAATTACCCTTCGTAAATAAATAGATTATGGATATTCCAAAGCCAAAAATAACAGCAGAAATATTTTTTACTCCGGCACAAGTTGACGATTTATTTTTACGTGACAAAAATGTAGCTGTAGTTGATGTTCTCCGTGCTAGTACTACTATAATCACAGCGCTAAGTAACGGTGCGCGTGAAATTATTCCCGTTCCTTCGATAGAAAGCGCCGTGAAAATTTCCGGGAGCTTATTCGGCGACGTTACCCTACGCGGCGGCGAACGTCACGCTAAAATGATCGAAGGTTTTAATCTCGGAAATTCACCCGCTGAATATACTGAAGAAACTGTAAAAGGTAAGTCGATAATTTTTTGTACAACGAACGGTTCCCTTGCCATTACAAAGGGACGTTATGCAAAGAATCTCGTGGTTGCTGGTTTTGTGAATATATCCAAGGTTGCTGAATTTCTGGCATCACTAGGGGAAGATTTTTTTATACTCTGTGCTGGTAATCAGAACAATTTCTGTATCGAAGATGTAGTATGTGCCGGTATGATCCTCTCGAAAGCTGAACAAATACTAGGGCAAAATTTTGTAATTGGCGATTCGGGTTTTGCCGCTATGTCGCTTTACAAAACTTACAGCAGGTCAATTTTAAAAATGATTCGCCAGTCGGATCATGGCAAATACCTTACCGAGTTAGGTTTCCGTGAGGACATCAAGCTCTGTTCAGGTATTGATTGTATCCCGGAAGTTCCAATTTTTGCCAACAACGTATTGACCTTGAAACGCGACGACTCTAAAAAAATACAAACAGAAGTTAAACCGAAACAAAGACCAACGCAGAAAAAATAGCAATTCGTATGGCAGAAAAGAGAATAAAAAAAAACGGGGACAGGAAGAACGGAAAGCGACAGAAAGTTAATCGCAAATCGCAGATACTTTCTGTTCTGATGATGTTGTTTTCGATTCTATTATTAATCGGTATCTTAACATACTCGAGGAGCGATGAACAATTTACTGATATTTCTCTGCTTGATCTTTTTAAACTTCCCTTCGACGACATATTAAAAGAAAAAGCGTCGCACGTTTCAAACGCTTTGTCGCTCGTCGGGGCTTTGATTGCTAACCTGTTGATTAACGGTACAATCGGATATGCTGTAATTATTCTACCTGTCCTATTGATGATGTGGGGTTGGATTATTTTAAGAAAAAATGACCCGACCAATGCGTTGAAGCTGACAAATTATGCAATCGTGATTGCTATTTTATTTTCAGCTACGATGGGTGTTACCAGTCAGATTTTTGGTACTGTTGAGAAGGAATGGAGCGGACTTGTGGGTGCGTTCATGGGCGATGTCCTGACAAAACTAATCGGAAAAGCGGGTGCAGCTCTTATTGTTCTTACTTCTCTGTTGATAATTTTAGTCCTCGCAGTCGATTTAGATATTTACAAAACTCTGAACAGAATTAAACAGAGTTTCGACCGGGTAGCGGGGTGGTTCGTTTCAAAAAAGAACGGACAAAGAGTTGTTAACATCGGCGATGCAGAAGAAGATGAAAATGAAAATGTTGCCGCAGCCGAAACAGAATTTACAATTAAAAAATTCGATGAAGACACAACTCAAAAAGATGAAAAACCGGTAAAGCCGAAACCGCCGAAGCAAATAATTTTCAACGCTCCTGATGATGAGGCAGAAGAAGAAGATATTAAAACTCCGCCACCAAAGAAGAAAATTTTTGAATCGGCATATATTGGAGGAATTTCAGATGAAGGTTCGGAGGCTGGTATTCCAGATTCTGAAGATGAAGAAGAAATTGATTATGTTTTCCCGTCGGTCGAGTTATTGGATTCGCCACGCCAAGCCGATGTAGTGAACGACGAAGAACTTCGTGCTAATGCTGAATTGCTGAAATCAAAACTCGCCAACTTCGGGATTGAACTCGAAAGTGTGAGCGTTACACCAGGTCCCGTCATCACATTATACGAATTAGTTCCGGCATCAGGAGTGAAAATCAGCCGCATCGTGAGTCTTGAAAACGATTTAGCCCTTGCATTAGCAGCAAAAGGTATCCGAATAATCGCACCGATTCCAGGTAAAGGTACAATTGGTGTAGAAATTCCGAATCATAATCCGTCTATCGTGAATATACGAAGTGTCCTCAACTCAACCAAGTACCGGGAGGCAAAAGCAGCATTGCCGCTGGCGATGGGGAAAACAATTTCAGGAGAAGTTTTTGTCGACGACCTTTCTAAAATGCCTCACCTCTTAATTGCCGGGGCGACCGGTTCGGGAAAAAGCATCGGAATTAATTCTATCATCATCAGCTTGCTCTACAAACTACACCCATCTGAAGTTAAGTTCGTAATTATTGACCCTAAAAAAATTGAGTTAACACTTTACAAGAGATTAGTGAATCACTACATTGCAACTTCATCCGATTTTAGAGAAGAGATTATAACGACGCCTGAAAATTCAGTTTCAATTTTAAAAAGTGTTGAAGTCGAAATGGAAAAACGGTACAACCGGTTTGCAAATGCCGGCGCCCGTAACATCGCTGAATATAATGATAAAGTAAAAACAGGGAAAATAAAATCTTCACCCGAATTTAAACATCTAAAAATGCCATACATAATAGTTATCATCGACGAGTTAGCCGATTTGATGATTACTGCCGCAAAAGAAATTGAGGAGCCGATAGCACGCCTTGCTCAAATGGCACGGGCAGTCGGTATCCACTTAGTTGTTGCAACTCAACGCCCCTCAGTTGATGTTATAACAGGTGTAATAAAAGCAAACTTCCCCGCTAGGATTGCATATCAGGTTGCATCGAAAACAGATTCGCGGACAATCCTCGATATGAACGGCGCCGAAGCTCTATTAGGCAGCGGTGATATGCTCTATCTTCCTTCCGGAAGTCCGAAACCAATGCGAATTCAAAACGTTTATGTATCAACCGATGAAGTTGAAGCAATAATGAACCATATCGCGAAGCAAAAAGGATATACCCGCTTGTTTAAGCTCCCCTCTGTGTTAGAGAAGCGGAAAAACGGATACAGCGGCAGAGCTGACGAAAGAGACGAGCTCTTTGATGAAGCCGCTTATTTAGTCGTTCGGCATCAGCAAGCGTCTGTTTCATTGATTCAACGGCGGCAAAAGGTTGGATACTCACGTGCCGCCCGGATTGTCGACGAATTAGAAGCTGCCGGTATCGTCGGACCGTACGACGGTAGTAAAGCCCGTCAAGTGTTAGTCGAAACTGAAGAAACTTTGAGAGAAATCCTGAGGAACACAGAATGAAGAGAAAAATATTTCTAATCTTAGTAGCAGTTTTATTCTTGCATCCTTCAACGGAAGCTCAAGACGCAAGTAAAATTCTGAAGAAGGTAGAAAGAAAATATGAATCAATTAAAGACCTAACTGCAACCTTTACGCAAAACGTTTTTTTTGGTGTTTCAAAAATGGAGCAAAACTTCGAAGGTACTTTGAAAATGAAGAAAGGGAATAATTACAGGATAGAGCTTGAACAGCAAACGATTGTTACAGATGGAAAAACTGTTTGGTCGTATTACCATCTCAACAATCAAGTTATGATCAATAATTACAAAGAAGACCCAAAATCGTTTTCTCCCGACCGAGTATTAGTTAATGTTCCGAAAAATTATAATACAATTCTTCTCGGTGAAGAATTTTTATTCGGTAAGAAAAATGCCATTATAAAACTCACACCGAAGGACGAAAAGTCGTTAACCAAAACGATGAAAGTATGGATAGATTTAGACACATACTTAATGCGTCAGATTGAAATTATGGACGTGAGCGATAACTTTACGAAATACATAGTGAACACTATCAAAATAAACACAAATATATCGGATGCCGAGTTTAGATTCGATATACCCAAAAATGTTGAAACAATCGACCTCCGCTGACCAACCCGATGAATTCCGGACTCAAATCGTTCTTAAAATATTTTCTGAGTGTAATTTTAACTTTCGGCTTTCTTTATTTTGCATTTCGATGGACCGATTTTGGAAAACTTTACGAAATTCTAATAAGTGCAAATTACTGGTGGGCGCTCGCTATGTTTCCGATTCTTTTACTAAGTCATGCCATTCGTGCCTGGCGCTGGCGTTACCTGCTCGCTCCTGTTAAAAAAGATTTGAAATTTCAAAATCTGTTTTCGGCGCTGATAATCGGTTATATGATGAACAACATTCTTCCGCGTGCCGGCGAACTCGTGCGGCCCTACGCAATAAGCAAATCAGAAAATATATCGCGTAGTGCAGCTTTTGCTACCGTTCTGGTCGAAAGAATTTTTGATATTATTTCCTTTATGTTCTTGATTGCTTTGATACCCGCTGTTTACTCAGGTCCTTTAACCGAAACTTTTCCTTGGCTTGAAGAAACAGGGATGTGGCTCACCGGCGTAAGTTTTTTATTTCTTGGCGTTTTCATATTTCTGATGATCCGGAGGGATATCGTGATACGTATTTTGCAAATTCTTACCCGTCGTCTTTCAGATAAGAATGCCAAATTAGTCGATCATATTGTTCATTCGTTTTTAGACGGATTTTTATTTTTCAAAGAACGAAAAAATTATTTTGTTATTTTTGTTACAAGTATCCTTGTGTGGGGGCTGTACATCGTAATGATGTATTTTGTTTTTAATGCTTTTGGATTAGTCGAAAACAATAACCTCGATCTAGCGGCAGCATTAGTTGTGCAGGCTATTTCAAGTATCGGGATTCTTATCCCGACGCCAGGAGCAATCGGTCCTTACCACTATTTTACAATCCAAACACTGACAAAACTATATGGAGTAGAATACACAATCGCCGCGAGTTACGCAACGGTTACACACGCCGTCGGATTCATCGGCGTGACATTGTTGGGTATATCTTACTTTTTGAAAGACCGATTAAAAATTTCTGAAATAATGAAAGAAAAGCTTAAACAAAATTCCAACAAATAAATTAAACAGAGAACTGATATTATATATGGTTACTGTCGATACAAGGTTGTTTACTACAAATTTAGGTTTTCTTTTTACATTCTTCGTCTTGTCGCCGAAGAACACTCGCAAACCTACAGGTTATGCAGGTTGTCGATACGACTGTTGGCTAAGGGAATTATCGAGAGAACCAGCCCGAACGCAAACCGAGCAGGCCCCCCTGAAATGGTTGAAGGTGCCTATTTTTTTTTCGCTGCTTTTTATTTTTGGAACATCAGTTAAATATAAAAATACATTGGAGATAGATTGAGTTTATTAGATGCAGTTTTGTTAGGAATCATTCAAGGTCTTACAGAATTCCTCCCCATTAGCAGTTCGGGTCATCTGGTTTTGAGTCAGGAGCTTTTACATATCGCTCACAGCGGCAATATTACATTTGAAGTGTTTGTCCATTTCGGTACTTTATTAAGTGTCGTATTTATGTTTTGGAAAGATATCAAATTGATATTTCTATCCGTCTGTGAGGTGTGTAAAAATCCTAAACAATTGAAATTACTTTTTAAGAGTAACGAACATTTAAAAATTGCGGTCTTCATCGCAATCGGTTCAATCCCGGCAGCAATCGTTGGAATCGTGTTTGAAAAAGAGATTAGTGTATTCTTTAACGACCCGAAATTTGTCTCGGTTATGTTGCTCATCACCGGATTGATATTATTCTTAACAAAATTTTCAAATCCTAAAGAAGGTTCATCGGTGGGTTTGGTGTCAGCAATAATCATAGGAATTGCTCAAGCCGTTGCGATTGTTCCGGGAATTTCGCGTTCGGGTATTACTATCAGCAGCGCTTTATTTGCTGGAGTGTCGCGTGAGAATGCTGCAAAGTTTTCGTTTTTAATGGCACTCCCCGTAATTTTAGGTGCTTCTATTCTAGAAGCTACCGAAGTTTTTCAAACGTCCATAACAAATCAGGAATTATTAGTTTATATTGTAGGAACTGCTGTGGCAGCGATTACCGGTTATGCATCAATCCGGGTTGTCCTCGGTCTGTTAAAAAAGAAACGTTTCAGTTGGTTCTCGTATTATTGTTTTATTGCGGGAATATTAGGTATTTTATTTATAGGATAAAAAATTATTAACAAATTAAAGAAAGGAAAATTATGAAGACAATAACTTTTGTTTTAATCGCATTATTTGTTTCATCAATAGGATTAGGACAATCAAAAACTACAAAGGGAAAAAATATGGAACAAAAACCAGCACCAAATCCTATTGTTGTAATCGAAACGACTATGGGTACAATCGAAATCGAAATGTTTGCCAAAGAAACTCCGAAGACAGTCGAAAATTTTATTGGACATGCTCGAAAGGGATATTACAACGGAATAATATTTCACCGTGTTATAGATAACTTTATGATTCAAGGGGGCGACCCGACTGGAACAGGCCGCGGCGGCGAGAGTATCTGGGGCAAACCATTCGCGGATGAATTCAGCCCGAAATTAAAGCACGAAGCTGCCGGTATACTATCGATGGCAAATGCAGGACCTAATACAAACGGCAGCCAATTTTTTATTACGCTCGTCCCTACACCTCACCTCGACGGAAGGCATACCGTTTTTGGAAAAGTGATTAATGGTTTGGATGTTGTAAAAGCTATCGGTAAAGTTAAAACAATAAAACCTTCCGATAAACCAGAGAAAGATGTAGTGATGAAAAAAGTTTTCGTTAAAGGTGAAGAACAAAAAGAGACCGAAAAGAAAAAATAATAATTCACTTATGTTGTCTCCCGAAAAATCGGAATTAAAGCGAGGGCTGAATGTCTTCGACGCCACGATGTTAGTCGTAGGTTCTATGATTGGTTCGGGAATTTTTATAGCTCCATCTTTGATAGCCGGGTATATTCAAACGCCCGGCTTAATTATTTTGATTTGGGTGGTAGGTGGTTTGCTCACAGTTTTTGGGAGTTTGAGTTATGCCGAACTTGCCGCAGCTATGCCACGCACCGGCGGTCAATACGTTTTTCTGCGCGAAGCATACAGTCCGTTGTGGGGATTTCTTTATGGTTGGACGTTATTTCTTGTAATACAAACCGGATTTATTGCAGCCGTAGCAGTCGCCTTTGCAAAGTATTTAGGTGTTTTCATTCCTTTGTTATCAGAAAGCAACGTCATTTTTTCATTCCAAAATTTTACAATTAATTCGGCACAAATTATTGCTATCATCAGTATTGTATTGCTCTCGGTTATAAATATTTTAGGTGTTAAGTTAGGGGCAGCGGTTCAAAATATTTTCACAGTCTCGAAGGTAGCCGCACTTGCGTTGCTGGTTGGTGTAAGTTTTACAGTTGGCAATGGTTCGCTTTCTAATTTTACACCGGTGTTAACTCCAATAATTCCTGAAGCTATCGGATTAAGTCTCTTTGCCGCAATCGCCGTGGCAATGTCGAAGGCGCTATTTGCTTACGATGCCTGGAACTCCGTTACATTCACAGCCGAAGAAATCAAATTCCCTGAAAAAAATCTCCCGCGTGCTCTGGTCTTGGGAACCGCCGCCACCGCACTAATCTATACGATTACTACGATGGCTTATATGTATATCGTTCCTGTTCAGCAAATGGCAACCGTAGCCGAAAACAGAATTGCTGCCGAAGTTGCTCAAATAGTTTTCGGTCCCGCCGGGTTAGTTTTTATTACTGCCGCAATTTTAGTTTCTACATTCGGTTGTAACAACGGGTTGATACTTGCTGGACCGCGTGTTTATTACGCAATGGCGAAGGACAAAATATTTTTTGAAAAAGTAAAAACAGTTAATGCAAAATTTAAAACACCGGCAGTTTCCCTTGTTTATCAATGTATTTGGGCTTGCTTGCTTACTCTGACGGGAACATACAGCGACTTGCTCACTTATACCGCATTCGCATCTCTCCTTTTCGGCGTGCTTACAGTTGTAGGATTGTTCGTCCTTCGAAAAAAGTTACCCGGTTTAAACCGTCCTTACAAAACTTGGGGCTATCCTGTTGTTCCGGCGCTCTATGTGCTGGTAGCTCTTTTTTTTATCGTATTTATTTTTATCGGCGATTTACGGAATTCAGGATTAGGGCTTGCAATCATTATTGCCGGAATCCCTGTTTATTTTTATTTAAAAAGTAGAAGTAATGGCTAAAGAAAAATCGGACATAGCTTCAATACAGGATTTGGAAACTTCTATCATTCAAAAAAAAATTTTCCCCCTGTATTATTTTTTTGGGGATGAGGATTTCTTGATTGATCAATTCATACAACAAATTATCAGAGAGAGTGTTGACGAGTCGGTTAAGGGTTTCAATGTGGATATCGTGGATGGAAATAATATTGAGGTAAAAAATTTACTCTGCATTGCTTCGGCTTATCCGATGACTTCCGAAAAAAGAGTTGTTGTTATAAAAGAGTTTAATAAACTTTTGACGAGCGAAAATAACAAAACTTTAATCGGGCGTTATCTCGAAAATCCCTCAGAATCTACAATAATGTTGATGGTTGGCTCAAAATTAGACAATCGAACTGCTATTGCAAAATCGATTAAAAGTAAAGGGATGGTGGTTGAATTTAAACCATTGTACGATAATCAAGTTGCAGGATGGATTAAAAATCACATTAAAAATTTTGGGAAGAAGATAACCGACGCAGCTGCACAATTGATTGCCGAATGCACCGGCAATTCGATGCGCGAGATACACAACGAATTGGAAAAGCTCACGATTTATGTAGATTCTAAAAAAATGATAGATGAAGAAGACGTTAATTCGGTTGTTGGGGTTTCGAAGGCGTTTAATGTTTTCTCGCTGCAAAAAGCTATCGGCGAAAAAGATATTTCCAAAGCCGTAACAATAATTGAGAACATGCTCAACAACGGCGAATCGGCGCTCGGAACTATCGTCATGCTATCCAAATATTTTCAAAAACTTTGGATCATCAGAGGTTCAGGTTTAGAAAGCGAATTCGACATCGTGAACCGCTTGAAAATTAATCAGTTCTTTGTAAAAGAATACCTTAATGCTGCGAGGAATTACTCGATTGCCAATATCGAGCAAGCCTTTGATCAACTTGTGGAGACTGACGAATCGCTGAAATCGTCTTCTATCGACGAGAAACTCGCAATGACTTTGTTGATTTATAAAATCATCGGGAAACGAGACTGATTATTTCTGCAACTTTTCAAAAATTCAAAAGTTAAATTATCGGCGGCATTTTGAACCGATTAAATAATAAACCGCTCGCAATGTTGTCGGACGAAGAACTAATCGCTTTATTCCAAGGCGAAATCCGGAAGCGTTCGACGTTATTGTAGGCAAATTTAAAAATCCACTAATGAATTTTATTTACCGATTCACGAGCAATTATGCTGAGAGCGAAGCTATCGTTCAGGAAACTTTCGTCAAAGTATTCGTGAACCGACATTCATACAAACCGATAGCAAAATTCTCAACTTGGATTTATACGATCGCCGCTAATTTAGCGAAGACTCAACTGCGAAGGAAAGCTCGTATCACATTCTTCTCTTCGTTATCTAAAAAATATGATGGGGAAGAGGTTGAGTTTGAAGATAAAAGCTATAACCTCGATTCGGTTACAAATGGCGTGATGATGGATGAGATAATTCAGAAAGCATTAGACCTGATTCCGCTGAAATACAGGGAAACTGTTGTATTGCGCGACATTCAGGACTTGCCATATGAGGAAATAGCAACGATAATCGGTACTAACATCGGGACTGTTAAATCAAGAATAAATCGCGGAAGAGATATGTTGCATAAATATCTGAAAGTATCAATCGATGAATAACAACTTACATCGTATTTTAAAAAAACTTCGGAAGGTAGAAGTCGGCGGCGATTTCGAAATGCGGCTTAAAAAACGGTTAACACTTGAAACTACAAAATCTTCTTTCTTCTCTATATTAAGATTTTACGTTTTCCGGAATCGTATTCCGGCTTATTCCGTATCGGCAATAGCAGTTGTTGCGATTGGTATAGCATCGTATTATATTTTCATACGGACGGGTTTTACCCCACAGGAACCTATTCCAGTAATCCGTTACGAAGTTAAATCACGGTCTGTCGATGAAGCAACATCAGAAAAAGAAGTCCTTAAGCCAAAAACGAACAACGAAGCGCCAGTTGCCGGATATGACAAAAAAAGAAATCAAAAAGTGGAAAAACTCTATCGGACGCAAACAGATCTGCCTGTCCGATCGCCGGATATAGTTTCTACACCTCAAGTAATGGAGAAAGTCAGAAGCAGCACGATGCTGGAATTTGCCGACACACTTTCGATAAGGGATAGTTTAACCATTGATACTTTGAATACCAGGAAATCATAAGTAACTTGATTACCGTTTTATAAATTTTTTTATTACATTAAAATGAAATTAACAACAAATTTAAAGGTATAACATGCCAAATTTAAATATCCCGGAAGAACAGAAACGTAATATGCGTCAGCAACCATTATCGCCCTTTAAACGACAAGCGATGGCAGGCGGAGGTTCAAAAATGCTTCCTATTATGGTTATATTTGGGCTGATTATTTTAATCGGAGTTGTTCTTTACGCACTTAACCGGTATGGTTATGTAAATTTATGGGTGGAAAAACCCACAAAGGTAATTGTCATTCCTGAACACCAAGAACAGATAACTGAACCCACTACGCCCCAACCTATAGAAGAAGAAACGACTCCACAAGCTACAGCTGAATCAGTTCCCCGAAATGAAGCACATGTTACTACACAGGTACCAACTTCAGAACCCTCAGAACAAGTTGTAATAAAAGAAGCTGAACAAAAAGTACACAAAGAAACAGGTATCGGAAGTTATTCGATCGTGGTTGCTTCGTTTAAAGAAAAAGCGAATGCAGAAAAAAATGTGAAACGTTGGACAGATGCAGGATATGAAGCAATGATAACAGAAAAAGGTGCCGAAAAAAAAGGAAGCAAATGGTATCGTGTTAGTATTGGAAGGTATGAAACGAAACAGGATGCTATGAAAGCGGCAGCCAAACTTGCCGACGCTCTCGAAGCAGGTTATTGGATTGAACAAGTGAAGTAGGCTGTCGTTCGGATACGTTTTTTAATTGGTAAGGTTTTATAATGACTTTCGCGAATAAGATATTGTTCGTATTTGTCTATACTTACATCTATACATAGATTTATACAATGGTAACGATTTATCCCCGGTTAGTATCTCAAAACTAAGTGGGGATTTTAATTTTTTTTCGCTCTAATTTTATATAGGCATAATAAAAAATAGATTCTAATATAGTGAGGAGTGCCAGCGACATCTGGTCGCGGTCGAACCATACGCTCAGACCTTCTTTATCGAAAAAGAATTTCAAAAATACAGTTGCAACCGACCAACCGACGGCAAAAATCAGAGCCATAAATCCGACAGCGAGAAAAGCTTCGCCTGTACCGGCTTCCTGCCAACGCTTCGTAAATATTGCTGATGCTGCTACTAAGTGTATATAAAAAACAAAAACTGCTACCATAATTATTTCACCTTTTTAATATGCATCCTTACCGAAAATAACTGCTTTTATTGTTTTCAAAATTATTTTAATATCGAGAGCGAGCGACCAGTTCTCGATATAGTATAAATCATATTTCGTTCTCTCTTCTATGGATGCTTGTCCGCGCATCCCGTTCACTTGCGCCCAGCCGGTTATTCCCGACTTAAGGAGATGACGGTCTAAATATTTCGGGACATTATTCTTAAATTGATCTACAAAGAAAGGACGTTCGGGGCGGGGTCCCACAACACTCATTTCGCCGCGGAGTGTGTTAAAAAACTGTGGTAGTTCATCCAAACTAGTTCGTCTTAAAATTTTCCCGATTCTCGTAGTGCGTCTATCATCTTTGGTTGCCCAAACAGGACCTGTTTCTTTTTCAGCATCCACCAGCATAGTCCTGAATTTATAAACACTGAAAATTTCCCTGTTCAATCCAATTCGTTCTTGTTTGTAAATTACAGGTCCTCGCGAGCTAGCTTTTATAATTATCGAAAGTATAATCATCAATGGTGAAAAAATTATTAAAACAAAAAGTGAAAATATAAAATCAAACATTCGTTTTAACATACTCCCCCATGTAGTTAT
Organism: Ignavibacteriales bacterium; assembly: GCA_037443545.1. Taxonomy (GTDB): domain Bacteria; phylum Bacteroidota; class Ignavibacteria; order UBA10030; family BY39; genus JASEGV01. The sequence continues at coordinate 15,663 of JBBIOD010000036.1, forward strand.
CGGGACACCTTTTATCTTAATAAACGGAATGCCTTCAATTTCTTTTATATTCATTCTGCTTGTCATCAATCCGAGAACATCGGGGACTAGCATTAGTTCGACGTTCACACCATCAGTCTCACGAAGGATACTATAAATTTGAGGAAAGTCTGGAGATTCGAGTGCAATAAGTGCGACTTCGATTTCATGATTATTGATAGAGCGGATCAAATCATCAATGGTTCCAAGGCATTTTCCGTTTGACATTGGTTGATTGCTTTGAGCCGATGAGGCAGCATAGTATCCTAATAAATTATAACCGTACGATTTATTGAGCAATAGTTTTTCATAAACTGCTTTTGCTGTTTCGTTGATACCGACGATTACTGCATTGCGGAGTTCTCTCCCTCGGCTTAATAATTTTTTCCGTATAAAGTAAATTAATATGCGTCCGCAGAACACAAAACTAATTGCCGACATCCATAATACGATTACAACGAAACGTGAATATGAAAACTCGCGATAGAAAAAAGCTAAACCAATTATCAACAACATTCCCAGCGTTATGGATTTCAGAATAGAAAAGAAATCATCGGCGAGGAAATTATTCCGATGGGGTGTGTACATTTTGTTTGAATTTAAAATAAGCAACCATATCGGAATGATAATTAGTGAGCTTGTAAGATATATACTGAATGAAGGAATTTCGCCGCCGACCCGGAATATTTCCAGAAAATTTGTATTGAAACGTAACCAGTAAGAAAAAAGGAACGCCAATTCAATAGCAACAATATCGGATATAACCGAAATCGCGGGGATAAAAAAATCGCTCTTTTTCTTTTTATTCATCGAAAATTCATAAATAATTCTGAAGAAATATAAAAAAATTATAAGGTAATTACAACGAAAAAAACTGGGCAGGCAGGTTTTATCTAAAAAAATTAAAAATAAGAAAAAACACTTGACAATTTGAGGAAAAAGACTTATACTAAAGGTGAACCGATAATCTCTTCTCGCTCGTCGGTTTGGAGTTTTAAATGAAAATTGAGTTTCTTGTGTTATATGTATGCACATACGAAGTAAATCGGTACTCCTCTATAATTTGATTTCCCCGATTATTTCATACTTATATAAATATAATTTTATTTAGTAAACCTTTACACCGAGATTAATTAATTCAAATTTCAAACTTTTAAAAAATCTTTTAGGAGGATTTATGAAAACAGCTTTATCAGCTTTTTTAATTGTTGTGCTTTGTTTGTTATTAAGTGCAACAAC
>JBBIOD010000037.1:0-16303 GCA_037443545.1 Ignavibacteriales bacterium
CCTATCAATTTCTCCCTTTATATATTTTCCGATTCCCCCAATCTTCATTGTTTCTCTTCTTTATTTAAAAAATCCAATACTTTCCTCGCTGTTTTATCCGCGCTCATAACACAGTCGCCAACCGATATCCCGCCTTTGTAGTTGCTGCATACGAAAGCTCCGGAAAAATTCTTTTCAAATCTATCTATCGTATTCAGTGTTTGATAATATCCGAGTTTATATTGCGGTATCGCTTTTTCCCACCTGATTATTTTACTGAAATCATACTCGCCACTGATTCCGATAATCGATTTAATTTCAGAATTTACAATTTCAATAATTTTGTCATCTCCATTACTGTATAATTCAGGATTACGTGAACCGCCCGCAAAAGTAGTAAACAACGAATACCCCTCAGGCGCACGGTTTGGAAAAATAACGGACGACCAGATAGTTCCTAAAATTTTCCTTTTTTCTTTTGCGGGAATCAAATAACCGAATCCGTCAAGATTTCTTTGAATTTTATCGTTCCTGAATCCCAATAAAACTTCCGCAACAGGAGGGTAATAAATATTTTTTAACATTTCTGCGGTTTCGGGATCAATCAGTTCAATTATTTTTGAAGCTGAGCAAGATGGAACGGCGAGTATGACGATATCACTTTCAATAGTTTTATCTTCACCCTTAACAGAGTAGTTGATTGAAAAGTGTGTGGTGTTTCCCGTTCGAAAAGGAATAATTTTGTTTACTGAACTGTTGCAAATTATTCTATCGCCAAGCACATTTGCGATAGCAAGAGGCAGTGTTTGCATTCCATCCTTAAATGAAAACATCTTTGCAGAGTCTTTTGCTTTTTCAGCGCGCCGCTTTCTTTCTTTACGTCCTTTAATTAGTCCTTTAATCAGTCCGCCGTATTTTTCTTCAAGCGCATAAAGTTTTGGAAAAGCCGAACGGACTGATAATTCTTCGGGATTTCCGGCATAAACACCCGCAACAAACGGATTAATTGCGTAATCCAAAAATTCTTTACCAAGTCTTCTCTCGACAAATTGAGCGATTGATTCTTCCCTGTTTGATCTTCCTATAAAAGGTTCTTTGAGTAATCTGAGTTTTCCTTTCCAGCTCCAGAGTTTTGATTTAAAGAAAGCGGGAGGACTCATCGGCAGGGGATAAAGAATATTATCTTTCAAAATATATCTTTTATTTGAAGCTTCGTTAGCATAAACTCGCTGATCGAGAATGTTTAAGTCTTCGAACAATTGGTTGAAGAGGGGCGTGGTTTCCAGAGCGCTGTTTGGTCCGCTTTCGATCAACCATCCGTTTTCGTGAATTGTTTTCATCGTTCCGCCGACTTCACTCTCTTTTTCTATGACTGTAACTTCGATTCCTTTTTTATGTAGCCAGTAAGCTGTTGTTAAACCCGAAATACCGGCGCCGATTACAGTTACTTTTTTATTGATGATTTTGTTCATTTTTAAAAATCATAAATTTGGAATTTTGTACTTTTTTAGTACTTCGATATTTTTGTTTCGAGTTTAAGCAAGCGCAGTATTCAGTACCAATTCTTTCAGCGCCGAAATAAATGTTGCATTTGCATTCAGCGCCGGCATCATCTCGAATTGTTTTACTCCTAATTCAGTAGCAGTTCGTCGCGTCTGTATGTCGATTTCCTGCAAGGTTTCCAGATTATCGCAGACGAACGAAACCGGAACCACAAGCATATATCTTGTTGCAGTCTCAGCTAAACGCGTTACGCTTTCTGTCAGGGAGGGCTTAACCCATTTTAAAGGTCCGACTTTACTTTGATAACAAAGATCTGACGGGCAATCCCATCCTCCTTTTTTTAAAATCAATTCGTACGTTTTTTCGATCTGATCCTTATAAGGGTCGCCCGCTTCGATAATGCTTTCGGGAATTCCGTGAGCGCTGAAAATTAAATGAATATCTTTAGAAGGTATTCCCTTGAATTTTGCGAGTGTAAGATTTATCTGATTAGTAAGCGCCTCTATATATAGAGGATGGTCGTGAAAATTATGAATTAATTTCTCACAGCGGGGATCGAATTTGTATTTATTGCATCGGCGTTTCCATTCATTGAAGCTTGAACCTGTTGTTGTGGTTGAATATTGAGGATAAAGCGGAAGTAAAATAACCTGTTCAAAATCGGCTATTGATAAGCTCTGCACTACAGATTTGATATCGGGATTCGAATACCGCATGCCGATATAAACTTTTGCATTTATTTCTTTTCGCAGTTCTGTTTCGAGCGCATCGGCTTGAAGTTTGGTTAATTCTAAAATAGGTGATTTGCCGCCAATAGTGATATAGTGATGCTGAACAGACCTTGCCCTCATAGAAGAAATTATTTTTGCGATAGGTTTGCGTAATAAAAATGCCAGCGGATAGTTAAAAATATCCGAATCACAAAATAAGTTGTATAAAAAAGGCTCGACTGCCTGCAAAGAATCCGGTCCGCCGAGTTGAAATAATATTACGGCTGTTTTTTTATCGCTCATTTGTATGGAATTTAACACTTTCTTCTTTTACAGCGCTGATAAATGCTTTGGCGTGCTCGACGGGAATGTCGGGAAGTATGCCATGTCCGAGATTGAATATATGTCCGGTTCCGTAACCGAATTTTTCCAGAATTATTTTTACTTCTTCCCTTATATTTTCGGGAGTGTCATAAAGTTTTTTCGGGTCCATATTTCCTTGTAACGCGACTTTATTCCCGATCAGTTTCCGCGCTTCACAGATATCGATAGTCCAGTCCAGACCGACAGCATCGCAACCGGTTGACGCGATATCTTCAAGCGCATGTTCGCAATCTTTGCAGAAGACGATAATCGGTTCGTCTTTACGTTTTATGTTTACAATAATTTGTTCAATGTAACGGAGCGAAAATTCTTCGAATTGTTCTTGTGGAAGAATACCGCCCCAAGTATCGAATATCTGAACTGCATTTGCGCCTGATTCAATTTGAGCGCTCAAATAATCAGCGGCTGAGCGCGCAAGTTTATCTAAAAGTTTATGAGCTTCTTTCGGTCGCTCGTTTATCAGTTCGGTAATAATTTTAAATTCCTGCTTTCCTCTTCCTTCTACCATATAAGTGGCGAGTGTCCATGGCGAACCCGAAAATCCGATTAGAGGAACGCGTCCTTCCAAATGTTGCTTTGTTAAACTCAGTGCATCCATTACGTATTTCAATTTATCGTATGGGTCGGGGATATACAATCTTTCAATTTCAGAGGAAGATCGGATGGGTGATGAAAATCGAGGTCCACCTTTTCCTTCTTCAACTATCAGCTCCATTCCCATTGCTTCGGGAATCACGAGAATATCTGAAAAAATGATTGCGGCATCAACTCCGATAATATCAACAGGTTGGATCGTAACTTCGGCGGCAAGCTCAGGAGTTTTACAGAGTGTGAGGAAATCTGTTTTTGCGCGGACCGCTCTGTATTCGGGCAAATAACGTCCTGCCTGACGCATCATCCAAACGGGTGTACGCTCAGTAGGTTGACGTTTGCATGCTTTTAAGAATAAATCGTTTTGTAATTTCATATTTAGTTTTAATTCAATGATAAATTATTTTTATTTAATATAGAAAAATGGAGGGAGTTAAACAAAAAAGCCTCAGCCCAAAAATCTCGGGCTAAGGCTTCCAACAATCCATCACTTCAATACTCCATCAATCCAATTACATCTCTCTCTCCACCATTTTCTTTTTTAACTGGGAGATATGCCAGGTAAGGTTAATTTCTTTTGGGCAGGCTTCTACGCAATTAAAAATTGTATGACACCGCCACACACCGTCGCTTGTATCGATTGCTTCTAAATGTTCGGCTGGGGCTTCGTCGCGGCTGTCGAATGCAAAGCGATATGCTTTTAGCATTGCGGCAGGACCTAAATAATTCGGATTGCCCCACATCGAAGGACAGGAGCTTGTGCATGCGCCGCACAAAATACAGTTAACGGCTTCATCTATTAACGCTCTGTCGGCGACTGATTGGAAGCGTTCTTTTGGCGGAGGGTTTTTTGCAATCAGATACGGCTTTACTACCTCGTACTTTGCAAAGAAATCGGTAGTATCAACAACCAAATCTTTGATGATAGGCATTCCGGGAATAGGGTCGATTTTAATAGGCTTCTTTTTGATGTCCTGGATCAGAACCTGACAAGCAAGCATATTTTTGCCGTTGATGTTGATTGCGTCCGAGCCGCAAATTCCGTGAGAGCAGGAACGACGGTAAGTTAAACTTCCTTCGAAATCCCACTTGATGCGGTCGAGGCAATCCAGGATTCTATCAGTCGGCTCGACTTCCAGTGTAAATTCTTGCCGATATGGCTTTTTATCTTTAGATGAATCGTATCTTTGTATTGAGAATGTTACTTGCATAATTGTACCTATCTATAGATTAGTTTAAATACGAATTTCGAAACCAGAAATTCGAAATAATATCAAAACCCAAATTTTCTAAATATCCTTTTTTAATATTTTGATATTGGTATATATATAGTCCGCTTTGGCGAATTCGAGATTCGGATTTTATCAATATTTACGTTCCATTGGTTTATATTTTGTAACTATAACTGGTTTATATTTTAATTCAACGCCTTTATTAGTTTTGAAAGCAAAAGTATGTTTCATCCAATTCGTGTCGTCACGCTTTTCAAAATCGGTACGCCAGTGAGCGCCGCGGCATTCCTGACGGGCAATCGCACCTTCAACAACTACTTCTGAAAATTCGAGTAGATGGCCCAACTCTAATACTTCCATTAGCTCGGTGTTGAAATTTTTACTCTTATCACGCAAACCGACATTTTTATATTTTTCACGGAGTTCATGAATTATCTGCTTCATTTCTTTCAAATCTTTTTCGTTCCTGTACACGCCTGCTTTTGCCATCATATTTTGGCGCAGCGTATCTTTAATGTGATGATACGATTCTTTGGAATTTTTAGAAGCGAACAATTCATCAATCCTTGCACGGTCGGCTGTATCGGCATTTCCCGGTAATTCACTGAACTCGGCAGTTTGTAAAAATTTTGCAATTTGTTTTCCTGTCCGGCGGCCGTGAACTACGCCGTCTAAGAGCGAGTTAGTTCCTAAACGATTGGCGCCGTGAACACTGATGCATGCACATTCGCCGGCAGCATAAAAGCCGGTAAGAATTTTTCCCTTCTCATCCAAATAAACTTCGCCGAAAAGAGAAGTCGGAATTCCGCCCATCGAGTAGTGTGCTGTCGGTTGAATCGGTATCGGTGCCTTTACAGGGTCCACACCGACATAAGTTTTAGCAAAGCCGATAATTTCGGGGAGGCGTTCTTTTAAAGTAGCTTCGCCAACGTGAGTAAGGTCAAGATGAACATAATCTTTTCCGTCAATCCCGCGTCCTTCTAAAATTTCAGTTGTAATTGAACGTGTGACCATATCGCGGGGTGCGAGCTCCATAACTGTCGGTGCATAGTTTTTCATAAAACGTTCGCCGGCTTTATTTTTCAGATAGCCACCTTCGCCTCGCGCTCCCTCTGTTACAAGAATACCAAGTTTCCACAATCCTGTCGGATGGAACTGAACAAACTCCATATCTTCTAAAGGAATACCCGCACGATACGCAATCGCAACTCCGTCGCCGGTATTTGCATACGCATTCGATGTAATTTTCCAAGCCCTTCCGTAACCGCCTGTTCCGAACAAAACTGCCTTTGCGTGAAAAGTATGCAACTCGCCTGTCTGAACATCGAAAGCAACTAATCCGCGGCAGACATCATCTTTTACGATGAGCGAAACAACATAATACTCTGAAAAAAAGTGTACATTATGCTTTACACATTGTTCATACAGGGTGTGCAGAATGACATGACCGGTTCTGTCGGCTGCATAACAGGCGCGTTGGATTGCTACGCGTGTTTCTTTTCCGTCGGGTCCGACTGTAGGGCGTGTGTGTCCGCCGAATTGCCGTTGTGCAATTTTTCCTTCTTTTGTTCTGCTAAACGGCACGCCCATGTGTTCGAGTTCGATGATTACTTCGGGAGCTTCCGATACCATCATCTCAATCGCATCCTGATCGCCTAAATAATCGCTCCCTTTTACAGTATCGAAAATGTGCCACTCGACGTGGTCTTCTTCTTCATTACCCAGAGCGGCCGCAATCCCACCTTGAGCGGCGCCCGAATGCGAGCGCGTAGGAAGAACTTTTGAAAGCACTGCTACATTAGCTTTGCCGGCTAACTCAACTGCGGCACGTAAGCCGGCGAGTCCGGCCCCCACTATTAGTACATCATGTTTGTGAATCATTTAACAAATCTTTCTTTATTCTAAATTCAATGTCTGATATTTATTATTATTTTAAAAAACCAGAACGTTCATAAATCCGAAAACTGCAAAAGCAATTCCCAAAATAATCATCGCACCGAGTATCGTCATACTGAGCCATCTTTTCATTTTGAAATCGCGCACAACTCCCCAAACTCCATTCAAGCCGTGATATATACCAACAACAACAAAGGTGAGGTAAAAAACTTTCCACAAAGGATTTTGCATGCGTTCGAATGTTGAAGCAAATGAATGTCCCGATGTCGGGGTGTAGTGCATCAGAATGTAATGACCGACCATCGCTACTATTAACACAATTCCTGTTAATCGTTGGAACAACCAACCGGATGCACCTGAATTTCGTGAACCTAAATGTTTATACATAATAAATATTTCCTTTTATTAAAATCTTGTAAGCTTATTATTTTATCGAAACAGCACAGCGACTGAATTATTCACTTGATGACTGAAAATAACATAACCCATCGCTATGAATGCAATAACTCCGATTGTTATAACGGCATAATGAAGTTTCTTATGGTAGCGGGCGCCATTGGCAAAATCGACAAGCACGATTCGAATTCCGTTTAACGTATGATACAGAACGAATGCAAAGAGGAGCCATTCGATTACCAGAAAGAATGGAGATGAGAAAAGAGCCATTTCTTCGTCGAATGCTTTTCCGCCATCTACTTTGTGTTTTTGCAGATTCGAGAGGGCAATGATGTGCATGAAGATGTAAGCAGTGAGAGCTAAGCCGCTGATGCGATGGAATATCCAAGCCCAACTACCCGCAAAGCGATGATAGGTTGTTAAAACTTTTGTCCAACCTGATTGATAAAAATTCATAAGTCAAACTCCTTTGATGGGAAAATAATAAAATGACGTGTGAAATTTAGGAAAGTTAGTTTTAAAAAGCAAGGATTAAATTGTAGAAACAAATTCGGGCGATATCGAATAAAACAAAAAACTTCCGGGCTCAACTAAAAGAACCTCCATGTAACAAAATTTAAGGTTATAAAAATTTACTCGGCTGATAATATTTTACGAACGCTCGTGTAATTTCCTGTAAGCGATTTTATAGAAGAATATTCCACTCGGAATATTTGCAGCGTCCCGAGTAGCTTAAGAATTCTCGACTTCTTTGAAATCATTCACAAGCCCAGCTACTTTACGACCGAGCACTTTGAAAATTTTAAGCATTATTTGTACAGCATCGGGCAGTGAGTAGTTTTATTATGTTACTGGATTGAACGGATTTGGGTTATTCTGCTCTAACATATATTCGGTCGAAATGTTAGTATAACAAGCGTTCGAAACTTCTTCACCCATTTTATAAACCTTACAAGGTTTTGGCAATACAGCATGTGCCTCTACAAAAAGAACATAATTTTGTTAACTACTAATTTTTATGAAACAGGCAACGATCTCCTGTTGCGTGAGGATAGCCTCACTTTAAAGGTATAACAGAATGCCGTTTGAATGTTTGATCCACTTATGTTAATGAGAGATAAATTTTGTTTTTTATTAAACCTCTAACTTTTTGTTACATGGATTTAAAATATTTTTCCAATTTTGTTTCACCTACTCGACTTGTGGTTTGAGGAACGAATAATTTTTCCCCGGCGCAAAATCAATTTTATCAATCAAAAAATCATTCATATTTTAAAAAATTTGATGCGATTTGCGTTGTATTAGAACAAGGTATGGGAAATATTATGTGAAAAGTCGTGTTACTCGTTAAACGGATTAACGATACGATTTTGTAATTGGGATAAAAAACCCTCTCGACTACTCGATTCGTCGAGAGGGAATAAAGATAGGTTTACAGTTTTATACAACCCCTTGATTCAACATTGCATTAGCGACTTTCAAAAAGCCACCGATGTTGGCGCCGTTCACATAATTACCGGGCGTTCCGTACTCTTTAGCGGTTTCTACGCAAGTGTGGTGAATGTTTTTCATTATAGAATGTAATTTTTCATCCACCTCTTCACGCGACCAGGGTAAACGCATGCTGTTTTGTGTCATCTCGAGTCCGGATGTAGCAACACCTCCGGCATTGGATGCTTTACCTGGCGCATATAAAATTCCTCCTTCCTGAAATACTTTTACACCCGCTATTGTAGTAGGCATATTGGCTCCTTCGGCTACATATTTACAACCGTTCTTTACTAATTCTTTTGCATCGTTTTCATCAAGCTCGTTTTGAGTGGCGCAAGGAAGAGCAATATCGACCTTCACACCCCATGGTCGTTTGCCCGGATGGAATTGTACTTTGAATTTATCTGCATACATTTTAACTTCATCCCTGCCGCTTGCACGCATTTCTAACATAAAATTAATTTTTTCGCCTTTGATACCATCTTGATCGTAAACAAATCCATCCGGTCCTGATATCGTTAAAACTTTAGCTCCCAACTCTGTCGCTTTGAGAGCTGCGCCCCAGGCAACGTTACCGAAACCGGAAATTGAAACTGTTTTTCCTTCGAAGGAATCTTTTTTTGTTTTTAACATTTCTTCAGCGAAGTAAACTACACCAAATCCCGTAGCTTCGGGTCTGATTAACGAGCCGCCCCAGTTCAACCCTTTGCCGGTTAACACACCCGTAAATTCGTTTACCAGGCGCTTGTATTGACCGAACATGAAACCGATTTCACGTCCTCCGACTCCGATATCGCCGGCGGGAACATCGACATCGGCACCAATATGACGGAATAGCTCAGTCATAAAACTTTGGCAGAACCGCATAACTTCATTTTCGCTTTTTCCCCTTGTATCGAGATCAGCTCCCCCCTTGCCGCCGCCCATTGGCAACGTAGTTAAACTATTTTTGTAAACTTGTTCGAATGCTAAAAATTTCAAAACTCCTAAATTTACCGAAGGGTGGAATCGCAAACCTCCCTTGTAGGGTCCGATAGCACTATTCATCTGAATGCGAAAACCGCGATTAATCTGAACTTCGCCTTTATCGTCCATCCACGGGACCCTGAAAATGATTACTCGCTCCGGTTCTACCATTCGCTCTAAAATTTTTGCTTTTCGATATTCGGGATTACGCTCTAAAACTAAATCTAAAGATTCAAATACCTCTTGAACAGCCTGATGAAATTCGTTTTCACCCGGATTTTTAATTTTTACTTGTTCGATTAAATTTTTAATGTACTCAGTCATTTTGTTCCTCAAATAATTATTTAAAAGAAAGTTGTTTATGATAGGGCTCGTAACGATTTTCGCAATTCATATGTTGTGAAAATCATTTAAAATCTGTCCTAAAATAACAATTTTTATTATATTTAACAAATAAGAAAATATCTTAAAAATTCGTATATTCAACCGATAAAAATATGTTTTATAGATTAGAATTGATAAACGATGAACCAAGAATTTAAAGGTAAAACTTTTATTATTACCGGAGCTTCGAGCGGTATCGGTAAAGCGGTTGCTAAACTTGCAGTTGAGCGTGGTGCCAACGCAGTCGTAACTGCCAGGCGATTGAACGAACTGCAAACAAGAGCAAATGAAATAAACAGCCCGAACATTGAGATTGTTGCTGCTGATATAACGAACGAAGCAGATAGAGAATTAGTAATCGATAAAACAATAAACCGTTTTGGCGGTATCGATGTGTTGGTTAACGCGGCTGGAATTATCGGGAGCGGAAATATTGAGAATACGACCCTCGAACAGTGGGATTATATGATGGATATAAATTTGCGTTCGGTGTTTCGTATGATCCAATTAGCACTGCCGCAACTAATTGAACGAAAAGGGAACATCGTAAATGTTTCGAGTATCACCGGGGTGCGTGCTTTCCCGAACGTCCTCGCTTATTGCGTCAGCAAAGCTGGAGTTGATCAGCTTACACATTGCGTCGGACTTGAATTGGCGATAAAAGGCGTCCGTATAAATTCTGTTAATCCAGGTGTCGTGGTAACAAACTTACATCGTGCCGGAGGAATGGAAGAAGAAAAGTATAACGCATTTTTAGAACACAGCAAAACGACACACCCCCTGGGCAGAGTAGGTCAACCTGAAGAAGTCGCTGAGCTGATTTTATTCCTCGCATCCGAACGGGCTGGCTGGATCACAGGCAACAGTTACAGCATCGACGGTGGACGAGCGCAAACGTGCGCCAGATGAAGGGAAATTTTATGAAGAACAATAAAACTCAAAAATTGTCAATATCTACACGTGCAGTCCACGGTAAACGTTTAAATGCTTATACAGGACCTGTAGCATTTCCAATTTATCAGACCAGCACATACCGTTTTGAAAACTCGAAACACGCAATCCGTTATGCAGAGGGAGACGAATCGGTGTACGTTTACACACGGTATCACAATCCTACGGTGAATGAGGTTGAAACCAAAATTGCATTTATGCAGGATGGTGAAGCCGCAGCTTTGTTCTCTTCGGGCATGGCTGCCATTAGCACGGCGATACTTTCGATATGCAAAACCAACGACGAGATTGTCAGCATTCCTTCCCTCTATGGCGGAACTTACCGCTTTTTCAGAGATACTTTGCCCAACTACGGTATAAATGTAAAATATGTGGAGGTGAATTCGTTGAACGATTTGAAATATCTAATCACTCCAAAAACCAAAATTGTATATATCGAAACTCCAACCAATCCGACTCTTGATATTATTGATATAGTGAAATTAGTAAAGCTCACACGCGACGCGGAGAAGGAATTTAAATCAAAAATAACAATCATCATTGATAACACTTTTGCTACAATAATCAGCCAACAGCCGTTCAGGTTTGGTGTCGATTTAATTATCGAAAGCGTCACGAAATATTTAGGCGGTCATTCCGATTTAGTTGGTGGTGTAGCAATCGGTAACAAGCTGCTTATTAAGAAAATAAAAACCTTAGCGAAACATTTAGGCGGCTGCGCCGATCCGTTTGCAGCTTTTTTACTCGACAGAAGTTTGAAAACTTTCGAGCTTCGTGTAAAGAGGCAAACTGAAAACGCTTTCGCTTTAGCAAAAGTATTATCGAAACACAAAAGTGTGAACCGTGTTATTTATCCGGGACTTGTTACGCATCCCAAACATCTGCTTGCAAAAAAACAGATGACCGGTTTCGGAGCTATGGTTACAATCGAAGTAAAAGGAGGGGCGAAGGGGGCTGTAACAGTATGTGATAATTTAAAAGTGGCTATTAATGCAATGTCGCTCGGAGGTACCGAAACACTCGTGAGTATCCCGGTTTATTCTTCGCACGTAAATTTGGCCGACGAAGAACTTCGACGACACGGAGTTACGCCCGGAATGATCCGCATCTCGGTTGGTGTCGAAGGAATCGACGACCTCATTAACGATTTTTCTCAAGCATTAAATAAAATTTAGTAATAAGTATAATATGTTGACGATTATTCTTTTAGCGATCTCGAATGTTTTTATGACCGTCGCCTGGTACGGACATCTGAAATATAAAAACCACTCGTTAGTAGTGGTAATATTTATTTCATGGTTTATTGCTTTATTTGAATACATGTTTCAAGTTCCGGCAAACAGAATCGGTTACGGGCAGTTTAGCGCTACACAACTGAAGATAATACAGGAAGTATTATCGATCAGTATTTTTATAATTTTTGCACTTTTTTATTTTAAAGAAATTCCAAAGTGGAATCATATAATTTCGTTCGTACTGATTTTGGGGGCGGTTTATTTTGCGATTGGATTTAAAAATTAATTTCGTTGAATGGCTCGGGAAATAAAATCAAATAAAACTATAAGCGAAGCAGAAAAGATTGAATCGCAAAAAGAGGATGTGCGACTGATTAACAAGGCTTTACGGGGCGATCAGGCAGCTTACCTCAGATTGGTGAATAAATACAAACCAACTATTACTTATCTGCTTTATAGAATTGTGCAGGACAAAGATGATGTTGAAGATATTGTTCAAGAAGTTTTTATCAATACTTTCAGGGCGTTGGAGAGTTTTAAAAAGGAATACTCCTTTTTCTCGTGGATATATAAGATTGCGTTAAACAAAGGTATCGATTATATACGAAAGAAGAAGCTTAAAACTTTTTCAATTGATAAACCTATAGCAACCAAAGACGGCGAAGTGCAATACGAAGTTCCCGATTCAACATACGAACCGGACAAGCATATTATTGCCAGCGAAAAATCCTCTTTAATCCAAACGGCAATAGATAAACTGCCACATAAATATCGACGTGTTATAATTATGCGGCATATGGAGGAGAAAGATTATTCCGAAATCGCCGAAGAGCTAAAACTTCCGATTGGCACTGTAAAAGTGCATATATTCCGAGCAAGGGAGCTGTTGAACAAATATCTGCGTCATAAAATCCGCCACTATTGAAACTTAATTTTTTGCACAGCGTAAAGTGTTTAGAGTTTTATGAAAAATTTTAAAACATACAGTATTTTCGCTTTTTTGCTCTTTTTCACGACAGCCGCATCCGCTGTCAACCTTTTATCGGATGACAAAAGATACCAAAAAGAAAACCCCTACAGCAACGAAAGGGAGCTAAAAGTAAACATCGAATCTGCTTTTGGCAAACTTGTTATCGGCAAATGCGCCGCCGAGAATGTTTTCAGTTACGACATTTTACGCGATCCAAAATTGGGCGACCCAACTAACCAGATCAAATATACGATCGTTGACAAGATCGGTTATTTAGAAATCCCAGGTTACGGCAGCGACATGTCGAAAAAAAAATCGTTTCACATAAGAAGTTTAGAGTCTGAAAAGTGGATAATAGACCTTACTGGCAGAATTCCAATTTCGTTGGACATACAATTGGGGGCGGGTAAAGGAAATTTTGATTTCACAGGTTTAAAGTTAAAGGATTTGGATATTTCAACCGGTGCGAGTTCCGTTACAATTATGTTTAATAAATTGAATCAGCAGACGATAGAAAACATCAACATCGAAACCGGAGTCAGCAGGTTTAAAGCTTATAATTTATCGAACGCAAATTTCAACAAACTAAAATTCAGCGGCGGGATTGGCTCATACGAACTTGATTTCAGCGGTGAATTAAATAAAGAAGTAGATGTTGATATTGAGATTGGTTTGGGATCGATTACTATTTTAATTCCAAAATACGTGGGTGCCAAAGTTTACTACGAAAAGAATTGGATATCGAATGTCGATCTCGACAAAGATTTTGATGAAGAACAAAATAATGAATACGAAACCTCGAACTATTCCAGCGCTCGCGGCAAGATGAATATTCAGATAGAAGCGGGATTTGGAAGCGTGAAGATAAGGCGATTATAATAACACTCTCCTTTTTAGACACGAAACCCGTCTTAGTTTATTTGAGACGGGTTTTGTGTTGTAACTTTCGTCCGCTTTTGGCGGAATAAATATTTATATAGCTATACCCAGCCCCAACGTTGCGACAGGCTGCTTCGCATAACTATAATCAGCGCTGATATGGAAAATCAAAAGCTTCAGAGCAAATCCCGCGTTTAGACGCATCGTATTATCGCCCGACAACTCAAACTTAACTTCCTTTGGAGTTTGTGTCAGTGGAGGTGGTGGCGTCCAACCAAATTTGAAATCCATTGTCGCGCTTTCATAAGCAACCCCGCCGTAAATAGTTGCAAACATAAAAGTTTTACTTATCTCCGTACCGAGACTGAAAGCGGTCGCTTCGACAACCGGTTTAATTTTCATATTTTGGTACATCACATGTGCCGACCAGTCGAAAGGTAGTGGAGCCGGAAGCCACTGACCGACATCGTGCTGAAAGCCAATCCCAATAAAAGAGAATTCTCCATATTCGTCAATCTTCATTGTAGGAAAGTAGCGAAGCATCATGCGAGTTCCGAAGATGTTCCCTAACATAATATGCGGAACAGCAATAGGAACCGCTTTAAGATTTGTACCATTTGGTAATTGAAGAGTATCGCCCGGTGCTAAACTTCCTGGGATTTTTGTTCCTTCATTGCCAAAAAAGGTTGCTGTTTTTACTGAATTTGGGTAATGCGGCAGATTTCCACGCAATGAATTTAACTCGCTCATATCGGCAGTAAATTCTTGTGCGGATGTAGGAATTAGTGCAGTTGTGAATTTGACTCCGACATAAACATCGATGCCGGTTGCAACATCGGCAGAATGGTAAAGGCCGGAATTTAAGTTGGCACCGAATGCGGTCACGAATGGATTCACATAGCCCTCGCCAAACTTTTTACCGAATTTATTTAACCGCTCTTCGAGCGTCTGAGCGGACACGGTTGTAACGCACAGGAATGATATTAGCGTGCATCCAACCAATAATTTTATTAATTTTTTTTCAACGAATTGCCTAAGGCATCGTTCTACGAATGTACGGTTCGAAGAATCAGTAGGTAAATGAGTGGTCAACATTATGTTCTCCTGTTATTGTTATTTATAAATTTGATAAATAATACTTCATACTCTTAGGGACATTGGTAATTATCCCATCTACTTTTAAATTTACCATACTGTCGAAATGATTCCGGTTTTCGATTGTGTAAACAAAAATCATTTTCTTTTCATTGTGTGCATCTATTACCATTCGCTCACGCAGGTAATTGCGACTAACCACAATCACATCAGCAAGATATTGTTTAGAAAGTGAAATTGGATTACTGCCTAAATGAATAACCGGACTGTAAATAATTCCTGTCATCAGTGAGCTATCTAATTGTTTTACTTTCTTTACCAAAGAATGTTCGAACGATGTGATGAGAAGAGATTTTTGCAATTTATATTTGTGTGCTAACTCGACGCAACTGTTTATTATTTTATTTTTATTTTTAATCTTCTGTTTAATTTCGATATTTATTCCAACTTTTTTGTTTACAAGCTTAAAAACTTCGTCCAATGTTGGAATTACTTCGAAAGAAAATTTGGGATTGAACCACGACCCTGCGTCAAATTTTTTTAAACCTTCTAAATCAAAATCCTCAACCTTCCCCCTGCCGTTTGTGGTACGTTCGAGGCGTGAGTCGTGAATCACAACGACCTCGTTGTCGTGCGAAAGCCGAACATCAAGTTCTATAGCGTGAGTCCCTTCGTCGATAGCTTTCTTAAATGCGGCAATCGTGTTTTCGGGAGCCGTTACCGATGCGCCGCGATGGGCTATAACAATCGGCTTATCTGTTCTTGTTTTCCAGAAAAACAATTTAGCTCTTCAATATTGAATTAATTTTATTATTAATGTTTTCTATTTTTCCAAAACCATCTACGACGTGAAGAAAACCTTCGTCTTCATAATATTTCTTAACAGGGGCTGTGGCTTCTTTATAAACTTTCAACCGCTTTAAAACCGTTTCCGGTTTGTCGTCGTCGCGCTGAACCAGAGCCCCTCCACACTCGGTACAAATATAATCATAAATTTTATCATTATGAATATTATAAATATTATGGCATTTCGAACAGCTATATCTATGTTGCAGACGCTTGATAATTTCATCATCATCGACGTCTATATATATGACCGCGTTTATAGCAATATTCAATTCCAAAAACATTTTTTTTAAAGCGTCGGCTTGCACGACTGTTCGCGGGAATCCATCCAAAATGAAACCATTCGTGCAACCATTTGAAGTTATCACGTCTCTGATAATTCCAATCATAATGTCATCTGATACAAGCTTACCGGCTCCAATAATATCTTTGGCTTTATTCCCCAGTTCGGTTCCTTGAGCTATTGCGCGTCTGAGTATGTCGCCGGTAGATATGTGCATTATTTTAAAATTTTCTGCAAGCAACTTCGCTTGAGTTCCTTTACCAACACCCGGTGGACCAAATAAGATTATCTGCATAACACAATGAGCTTTATGATGATTGTTTTTTTATAATATAATGTTTTGTTTTATTTGTAGCAATTTATCTATTTGCCTCACTAAAAATCTAAAGGAAAAGTATTCGTTAACTCATGTAAGAATCTATATGAAAATTAAATAAAGCAAAGTTGTTTTCTATGGGACTATACCCGATTTTCTTAGATATTAAGCCAAAACTGATGATTATGAATAGCTA
>JBBIOD010000038.1:0-16274 GCA_037443545.1 Ignavibacteriales bacterium
CAAAGTTATTAAAGCATTGGCACAGACTATAAAACTTCAAGAGGGATTGGATGAGTTGTTTAAAGAAGTCGAGAAAGATACACTCAGTTTTTAAATGTAATCTATGTACTTTCAAATTTGTTTTTCGGCATGGTAGGATGATCGTACCAAAGGTCCTGCTTCAACATGCTTGAATCCTAATTCCAGCCCAATTTCTTTCAACATTTTAAATTCATCAGGATGGACAAATCGGGCGACGGGTAAGTGTTGTTTGGAAGGTTGTAGATATTGTCCTAACGTTAAAATGTTGCAATCAACATTTCGTAAATCTTTCATCACCTCAATTACTTCGTCAATGGTTTCCCCGAGTCCTAACATCAATCCCGACTTTGTAGTGAAACCTCTATTATTCGCTCGATGCAATAACTCGATGGAGCGTTCATACTTTGCTTGTGGACGAACTGTAGGATACAACCTTGGAATTGTTTCAATGTTATGATTCAGAACGTCGGGGAAAGCATCAAGCACAATGGCAAGAGCAAATTCATCTCCCTTGAAATCCGGTATCAGTACTTCTATTGTGCAAGTGGAATTAGTTTCACGAATTTTCCGAATCGTATCAGCAAAAATTGTAGCGCCGCCGTCATACAACTCATCGCGATTAACTGAAGTTATTACAGCATGTTTTACGTTCATCAACTTTACAGCATCGGCAACGCGTTTAGGCTCGTCGGCATCAAGCCCTGTTGGCATTCCTGTTTTCACTGCACAAAAGCCACAGCTTCGCGTACAAATATCACCGAGAATCATAAACGTAGCCGTACCGTTGTTCCAACATTCACCCATATTTGGACAGTGAGCTTCGCCACATACTGTGTGGAGTTGGTGTTTATCAATAATATGCTTTAAACCGGCATAAGTCTCTCCGCTTGGAATTTTTACCCTAAGCCAATCCGGACGAGGATTGTGATATATTTCTTTTATTTCGCTTTTATCCATATCAACCCTTGAAAAATTATTTCTCGCAAAAGCGCTAAGATCGCAATGTTCGCTTTTGTATTATTATCTATGCTTTGCGTACTTTACATCCGCTGCGATCGGATTGCGAGAAACATTCATCGCGCATTTTCCAATTATTAAAATTTATTAACCATTTAATTTAAATTCTTCCAAATACTTCACAACTCTCTCAATAAACATCCCACCGAGAGCCCCATCAACAATGCGATGGTCGAATGATAATGTGAGATAGGAGATCGAGCGAATTGCTATGGCGTCCTTAATTACGACAGGTTGCTTTTTAATCGCACCGATTCCGAGTATTGCAACATTAGGTTGAGCAATAATCGGAATGCCGATAATATTACCAAACACGCCATAGTTCGTGAAGGTAAATGTTCCACCTTCGATATCAGCCGGAGTTAGCTTCTTGCTGCGTGTTCGAACTGCCAGGTCGTTTATAGCTCGCGCTAAACCGATGAAGTTTTTTTCTTCAGCATCTTTAATAACAGGAACAATCAGACCCTGGTCGGAAGCGACAGCCATACCCAAGTTGATGAATTTCTTGACAATAATTTTATCACCTTCCACTGAACTGTTTACCAGCGGAAAATCTTTCAACGCTCTCACAACGGCATCGGCAATGAAAGGCGTATACGTAAGCTTAAAACCTTCCATTTTTTCAAATTCCTTCGCATGCTCATCGCGGTATTTAACAATGTTTGTCATGTCGCACTGTGAAATTGCTTGCACGTGCGGTGATGTTGCAACGCTGTTGACCATGTGGTGAGCCATTCTCTGAATAACATTACTCATCTGTAGAATTTCATATCTTGGCGGCGGATATTTTGCAACCAATTCACCCGCGTCAACCGACTTTAGAGTAGTTTCAACTCGTGGTCCAACTGGTTTGAAAATATCTTTCGTTTCTGGAACCGGAGGTGTGAGTGCACGAGATTTTAAGTAATTGAGAATGTCCTTCTTACTTACTCTGCCGCCAATTCCTGTCCCGGGAATTTTTTCCAACTCCTGCATACCAATTTTTTCTTCACGGGCAATGTTAAGAACGAGGGGAGAATAAAATTTTCCCGAAGTTGTAGGCTCGGTCCTCGATACCGGCTTTGGTTCTACTGCGGCTGACTTGACCGGTTCATCTCGGATTGGAGCCACCGGCTCAGCGAGTTTAGACGTTTCGACACTAACCTCTGCACCAGCATCAGTTTCTATTTCTGCGATGACAGTCTTGATGGCAATTGTTTTTTGTTCTTCATACAATATTTTTGCAACCACGCCTTCTGCAGGAGACGGAATCTCGGAATCTACTTTATCTGTGCTTATTTCTAGCAGTGTTTCATCTTTCTTTATTTTATCGCCAACCTTCTTATACCATTTAACGATTGTGCCTTCTGTTAGGCTTTCACCTAACTGTGGCATTATGACTTCTATTTTAGCCATTATAACCTCTTTCGATTTTTAGATTTTATAATTCTATATTTAATTGACAATCAGTATTCCGCTAATTTCTCGAGCGCGCTAATGATATCCGCAGTTTGCGGCAGCATTGCATATTCGAGAGATGGCGCATACGGCACCGGAGAATCTTTTGCCGCCACGCGCATAATTGGTCCGTCTAAATATTCAAAAGCTTCTTTCGAGATAATTGCGGCAAGCTCTCCACCAAACCCGCTGAAAAGAGTATCTTCATGAACGATCAAAACTTTTCCTGTTTTCTTCACCGATTTTAAGATGGCATCCTTATCTAAAGGATTCAGAGTTCTTAAATCAACAACTTCTACGTTAACTCCATGTTCTTCTAATTTACGGGCAGCTTCCAGAGAACGCTGAACCATCATTCCGTAGGTGATAATGGATATATCGTCACCAGGACGTTTGACACTTGCCAATCCGAACGGCAGCAAATAATTTGAGTCGGGTTCGGGGGATGCCGCAAAACTCTGACGGTACATTCCCTTATGCTCAAGAAAAATTACAGGGTCTTCACAACGACAAGCAGTCTTCAGCAATCCTTTGGCATCGGCAGCGTTAGATGGAAACACGACTCTCAATCCTGGACTATGCGTGAAAATATTTTCTATTGATTGACTGTGATAAAGTCCGCCATGAATGTAACCACCGACAGCTACACGAATAACCACAGGTGCGGGCCACTTATCTATTGAACGATATCGCAGCATCGCAAGCTCGTCGCGAATCTGCATAAAAGCGGGCCATATGTAATCACCGAATTGTATCTCTACAACCGGCTTCCAACCTCGCAGTGCGAGGCCGATTGCAGTACCGACTATACTCGCTTCGGCAAGCGGTGAGTTAAAGACACGTCCCTTTCCGAATTTTGCAGCAAGACCTTTGGTAGCAGTAAAAACTCCGCCCTTGTCGCCGCCTACGTCTTCTCCATAAATTACCATTTTAGGATTACGTTCTAATTCTTCCGCCAAAGCATGATTCACTGCATCTACAATGACGATATTAGAACCTTTATGTTCAGGTTCAGCGAAATTCTGTTTTGATATCACTTCATTCGACGAATAAACGTACAATCCTACCGTAGAAGGATCGGGAACGGGTTGAGCTTCTACCCAATCTGAGGTTTCATTAATTACTTGCGTAATTTCTTCATTAATTTTATCTACATCGGATTGAGATAATATTTTTTTATCGATTAAATGTTTTGCTAATTTTGGAATCGGGTCTCTCTGCTTGTCAGCTTCGAGTTCAAGTGCTGACCGATATTTTCTCTGATCGTCTGAGGATGAGTGAGGAAATAATCTAACAACGTCCGATTCGATTAATGCAGGTCCCTCCCCATTTCGCGCTTTGCTGACGGCTTCAGTTGCGGCTTCGTAAACTTCAAAAATATCTGTGCCATCTACATGGTACCTGTTTAAACCTTTGAAACCTTCGGTCAAAGTTATGATCGAGCCGGTCGCCATTTGGTCTGCTAACGGAACCGAAATCGCATACTTATTATTTTGAATATGGAATATTACAGGAAATTTTTCTCTCGTTGACCAGTTCAACGCTTCCCAGAATTCACCTTCACTAGTTGTACCTTCGCCGGAAGATACATACACCACTTCATCTTTGCCTTCTTTTACAGCTCCCATCGCGGTGCCTACGGCGTGGAGGAACTGCGTTCCCGTACACGACGACTGAGACGGAATTCTCAACTTTGTATTTCCCCAATGGCATGGCATCGCACGCCCACCCGAGCCGCCTGCTTCTGCTCGATGAAGAGCTTCAAGGAGAATGCCCTTAGGTGATTCGCCGAACCCTAAATTAAATGCAATATCCCGGTAATAAGGATAAGCCCAATCGTAACCGGGTTTCATAGCTTTGGCAATTCCGATTTGTGCGGCTTCGTGTCCGGGTGCGCCTATATGAAAAAACTGTTTTCCCTGTTTTAAGAAGGTTACTTGCTTCTCATCGAGTTTTCTGGATATAACCATCAACCTGTAAATTTCTATTAATTCATCTTTAGATAAATTAGCCGCAGGTTTGGTTACATAAGCCGGAGTGTCTTTTGATTTTACTGCGTCAATATTTTTTCTTGGAGACATTTATATTCCTTTTCCGTCAACAGACGGGTTTGTTATGTTATTAGTTTAAAAAAATCTTCTTTCTCGAGAATCGATATCTTAACGCCAAATACTTTTTCAAAGTTCTTTATGATTGAATGATTGACTTCAGAGATATCGACTGTCCGATTCAAAACTGCTTGAAGCGATGTTACGCCTTTATGAAATATACCGCATGGAATGATGCGGTCAAAATATGATAAATCGGTGTTCACATTAAATGCGAAACCGTGCATCGTAATCCAGCGGCTCACTTTCACACCGATTGCCGCTACCTTTTCGCCGTTCACCCAAACACCCGTAAAACCTTCAGCGCGGGTTCCGGTTATTCCAAAATCTTTCAAAGTCAGTATCATAACTTCTTCTAAATCTCTAAGATACCGATGAGTGTCTAAATAATATTTATTCAAATCTAATATCGGATAACCGACTAACTGGCCTGGACCGTGATAAGTTATATCGCCGCCGCGGTCGTTGTAATAAACATCAGCGCCGGTTGTGCGTAATTCTTCTTCAGTCGCTAAAAGGTGGTGGCTGTTTCCGCTTTTACCGATAGTGTAAACATGGTTGTGTTCGTTTAAGAAAAGAATATCGGGGATTTTATTTTCAGCACGAAGCTCAAAAAGCTGTGTCTGCAAATCCCAGATTTCTTTGTAATCCGTTCGACCGAGATATGTTGATTTAAGTTGATTCATCTAATTTTAAATATGTATCGCTTCGCCCATTGCATTTGCAGCCGCTTCCATCACAGCTTCCGAAAGTGTCGGATGTGCGTGAACCGTCTTTATTAACTCGTGGGCTGTCGATTCTAAAGTTTTCGCAACTCCGAGTTCTGCGATCGTTTCAGTAGCATCGCCGCCCAATATGTGAGCGCCGAGTAACTCGCCATATTTTGCATCGAAGATTAATTTTACCAATCCATCAGTTTCGCCGATTGCTCGCGCCTTGCCGCTTGCCGTAAATGGGAATCGCCCTACTTTTATTTGATAATCTTGTTCGATGGCTTTCTCTTCAGTCAAACCGATACTCGCAACTTGCGGTTGACAATATGTGCAGCCGGGAATATTCTCGTAATCGACGGTCGGTGGATTCTTTCCTGCTATCGCTTCAACGCATGTTATTCCTTCCGCAGAAGCGACGTGGGCAAGGAGCGGTGGACCGATAATATCGCCGATCGCCCAGATACCATCTATATTTGTTCGGTAATATTTATCTATTTTAATAAAACTCTTTTCGTTTTTAATTCCGATTTCTCCCAAGCCGATATTCTCAACATTACCTTGCACACCGATTGCCATCAAAGCAACATCGCCTACGATTTCTTTTGATCCTTCTTTTGTTGATACCGTAAGTTTAACATTCTCACCTACAATAACTTTTTCTACTTTCGTATCGGTCAATATTTCTATTCCTGCTTTCTTTAGGTTGCTCTCTAATAGTTTTGTAATTTCTTTATCTTCGGTCGGAAGGATACTCGGCATCATTTCAACAAGTGTTACTTTAGTCCCGAAAGTATTATAAAAATATGCAAACTCAACTCCTATTGCCCCGGCGCCGATAATCAGCATCGACTTAGGCGGTTCGTTCAAAATCATCGCTTCAGAACTGGATATAATTTTCTTGCGGTCGATTTCCACACCGGGAATTGAACGCGGACGAGCGCCTGTTGCGATTATTGTATGTTTAGTATTGATGGTCTCAGCTAATTTTCCGTCTTTGCTGACTTCAATATTTCCTTTGCCGACAATTTTGCCGTGTCCTGAAATCAAATCTATCTTATGTTTCTTAAAAAGGTATTCGACGCCTTTCGAGTTGCGAAGCGCAACATCGCGGCTGCGTTTGATTATTTTTTTGAAATCGAATTGGAGATTCTCATAACTAATTCCAAACTCATTTGCATGTTTAAAATGATTGTAGATTTCAGCATTCCTCAGGAGCGCTTTTGTGGGGATACATCCCCAGTTCAGGCATACGCCGCCTAATTTATCTTTTTCAATTACCGCAGTTTTAAAACCCAATTGTGCCGCCCGGATTGCAGCAACGTAACCACCAGGTCCCCCGCCGATTATTGCAATATCGTATTGTTTATTTTCCATATTATTCTCATTATGATGTTTTTAGAAATGAATCGTTCCAAACTTTAGAAAATATATGAAACGGGGGTTTGAAAAGCAAAGAGTGAGATTTAATCGGTAAAAAGTAAAACGGGAATGGAATTACAATATTAGACAACAAATAACTACTACTTCTTTTTGCTTCTCACTATATTTTTTATATATTGTATGCAAAAACAACCATAAGGAAATTTATTATGGCAGAAGCTATTAAAGAAAAACAAACTTTTTTACAAACGATTAAATCATTCCCGAAAGTTTACTGGGTAGTGATTGTGATGGAATTTTTTGAACGCGGTTCATACTACGGTATGATGAGCATACTTTCCGTTTATATGACCGACCAATTATCTTTCACAAAAGAAAGTGTGGGTGTAATAAAAAGCACGATCCAACCGCTGCTATATATTTTACCAATACTTGCCGGAGCAATCGGAGACAGATTTGGTTACCGCAGAACATTAATATTTGCATTTTCATTTTTAGGATTAGGATACTTCCTTGTCAGTCAGTCAACTGATTATGCGCTGGTTTTTTCGAGTTTAGTTATTATGGGAATCGGGGCGGGCGCTTTTAAACCGATGATATCAGGAACTATCGCAAGAACGACTACTGAAAATAACAGCACACTCGGTTTCGGAATTTTTTACTGGTCGATCAACTTTGGCGCATTTTTATTCCCGCTAATTCTTGTTCCATATATCAAGAATACTTTCGGCTGGGAGTATGTAATGGTGGCTTCTGCCATTGGCACAGCTTCTATGTTGATACCGACTATATTTATGTACAAAGAACCGCCTAAGCCCGCAAGCACAAAAACTCTTCCTGAGGTTTTAAAAGGAATGATAATGGTTTTGTCGGATGTCAGATTTATTGGATTGATTGTAATCTACTCAGGATTCTGGATACTATATTTTCAAATGTTCGATTCAGTTTTATGGTATGTTAAAGATTATGTCGATGCTACTGCATTGAACAATTTTGTTAATTCAAGTTTTGCCGCTATCGGAATTAATTTGAACTGGCGCTTCGATGTTGAACATGTTACAGTTATAAATGCCGGCACGATTATTTTTCTACAAATGGTAGTTTCAAACATCGTTAAAAACACAAAAGCTCTTCCTACAATGATTGTGGGCATTACGATGGGAACCGTTGGAATGGCTATACTCGCCATATCTTCCAACATTTGGGTATTTATTGCAGGTATTACAATATTTTCAATCGGAGAAATGACTGCCCATCCGAAGTTCATCAGTTATGTCGGATTGATTGCACCGCCGGACAAAAAGGCGACATATTTAGGTTATGCATTTTTGTATGGAGTGATCGGTTCATCAATCGGCGGGATATTAGGCGCGAACATGTATGTTTATTTTGTTGATAATTTAAAAGACCCTCAAACACTTTGGATACTGTTCAGCTTGATTGGTGTTGCGACAATTATAGGTTTGTTGTTTTACAATAAATTTGTTGCACGTAATTTAGGACATAATCATTAAAATCCAAATACGAAGTTAGAAGAACGAAATTCTAAATCCCTCTCATTAAAAAATGAGAGGGATTTTTTTTTACTTGACTTCCTCACAAAAAAGCCTTATCTTTATTTAGAATAATTCTAAATAATAAATGAGCGATAATTCAACATTCGACATATTGAATAATTACATAAAGGCAAAGAAACTCCGTTCCACGCCGGAACGCAATCGAATTTTAAGCGAGGTTATAAAGCTTGAGCGCCATTTTACAGCAGAAGAGTTATACGGGCTTTTAAAAAAAAAGAAGGAAGGATTTGTGTTGGCAACAATTTACAATACACTCGACCTATTCGTTTCGGCAGGAATTCTCACAAAATATCGTTTGGGAGCCGAACGCTCGTATTATGAGAGAGCCATAGACAAGCCTGGACACCATCACTTGATTTGTTTAACTTGCGGAAATATAATCGAGTTTGCCGCTGATAACTTATCCGCTTATGAACGCAAAATAGCCAAGCAAAACAATTTTCATATACAGAATTCAACACATCAAATTTTTGGCATTTGTAATAAGTGCAAATAGGAAAATTAAATATGAATCCAAAAAACTATATACCTTTATCAAAAGTAAAAAAAGGCAACATTGTCAGGATTATCACTCTCCCCGATGGTTTAGCGCGAACCCAATTAATTCGTCTCGGAATTGTTGAAGGCGATTTAGTAAAATGCTTGGAACATCTTCACGGCGGCACAATAGTAATACAAAAGAAACGTCAAGAAATTGCACTCGGGTCAAGGCTCTCCCACAAAATAATTGTAATCATAAATTAAAATGCCGACTAACGAAATTAATCATCTCGAGCAACATACACACGTCGTTAAATCTCCAATCATTTCCGACAGTGCAAACCCCAAATTAGTTCTTGTCGGTAATCCAAACGTCGGCAAGTCGGTTGTGTTTAATTACCTCAGCGGAATTTACGTGGACGTCTCGAATTTTCCCGGAACTACAGTTGAAATTACTAAAGGTAAATATCTTCATTACGAAGTTTACGACACACCCGGCATTTACGGCGTGTCCTCGTTCAATGACGAGGAACGGGTTGCCCGCGATATAATACTCGAAGCAGACGTCATCATCAATATCGTAGATGGCGTACACATCGAGCGCGACCTGTTCCTAACTCAACAGTTAATTGATATGGGTAAACGAATAGTGGTAGTAATCAACTTTATGGATGAAGTTAAAAAACACCACATCAAGATTGATAATGCACAACTCGAAAAATTACTGGACGTCCCTATAGTTACAGCCACCGCCGTTAAAAAGGAAGGTTTGAAAGAACTTGAACAACTCATCGGGAAAGCACGGCAGGGGAAGCAAAACAAAGACCTACACTTGAAATTACATAATATGCTGAACTCTGTCGGCTCGCAAGCCGAGGCGCTGCTTGTTTTAGAAGGCGATGAATACACGGCAAACAAACACGGTATAAAACCTTTAGACCAGCGAGAACAATTGTACATCGACAGACGCAATCGTGTGAACAGCATTGTAAACAAGATAATCGATGAAGCATCGGTCAAAAAACATATTACTTCTTTAATCGGACGCGGGTCGCTCAACACTCTAACCGGAATTCCTATTCTTCTCGGAGTTTTATATATAGCGTATCTTTTCATCGGGAAACTCGTTGCACAAGATTTAGTCGGCTTCACCGAATCATATTTCGGAAATGAACTTTGGGAAACCTGGATTCGCTCGGCTGTTTCTGAATTCATCACTCCAACTTCCTTCCTGGGAACGGTCTTGATTGGGGAGTTCGGCGTTCTTACTATGACCGTTACTTATTTATTATTTCTCCTGTTTCCGTTAGTTTTTGCTTTTTACATTACACTCTCGTTTTTGGAAGACACCGGATATTTACCGCGACTCGCTACTATGGTTGATAGGAGTATGAATTTTTTAGGATTGAACGGACGGGCAATAATTCCAATGATATTAGGATTTGGATGCGTTTCAGCCGCTACAATCACCACTCGTTTACTCGCAAGCGAACGTGAGAAAACTATAGCAACAGCGATTCTACAATTTGCAATTCCCTGCTCGGCTCAGCTTGCAGTAATTACAGCGCTATTAATGGGAGCCGGATTCAAAGCTCTATTGATTTATGTCTTTGTGATCGTTTTGGTGTTCATTGCCATTGGAACAATATTGAACAAAATATTGAAAGGTGAATCAACTCCTTTATTAATCGACCTGCCGCCTATGCGTATTCCAAGAATGAATAATGTTTTACAAAAAACTAGTTTGCGAACATTCTCGTTTATGAAAGAAGCCACACCTTGGTTCTTTTTCGGCGCCGCAGTTATTGGCACAATGGAAGCAACAGGGTTATTACAAGTTTGGCAAAAAGCGCTATCACCTTTAACAACATATTGGCTGAAGCTCCCTCCTGAAGCAACAACGGCTTTTGTTATGGGGCTTGTTCGCCGCGACTTCGGCGCTGCTGGACTTTATGACATTGCAATGGATCCGATGCAAACAGTCGTGGCTTTAGTTACAATTACACTCTTTGTTCCGTGCATTACATCCATTTTAATAATGTATAAAGAGCGCGGCTGGAAAACGGCAACCGTAATCTGGGTCGGAACTTGGATCGGCTCTTTTACTATAGGCGGCATCGTTGCTCAATTTATCGTATAAGTCTATGTATCAATCATCAACCGAAAAATTAAAAACCGAAATCCGTTGTTGTCCTATGTGCAAGATCGTCATCGAAAGTCTGTTTGTTGAAAAATGCCCGCGATGTTCAACTGAATTACAGAAACTTGAAGTTGGTTGCTCATCCTGTATTCACAAGGCTCGATGTTCTTTTTCGCTTTAATAAAAAAAAAGGAATAAGTATATGAAATTAAGTTTTTTGTTAATAATTATTAGCTCCCTGTTTTCGGTAAGTAAAGTTTTATCGAGTGAACAACGACCGATGATTACTGAAAATGCAAGCGTTAACGGAAAAGGTATTTTACAGTTTGAGTTTGGTTACGACCATCTAAGATGGGATAAAAACTATAAAGAGAATTTATTTATGTTAACACCTTTTTATGGTTTGACTGATAACATCGAATTATCACTCGACATTCCCTACCAATTCCATCCTAGATATCGAGGAATCGGAGATATAAATTTTAACTCTGAAGTTTTAATATTCGAAGAACAAGATATAACTCCCTCACTTACATTGAAAGGAACTATAAAGTTTCCAAGTGGTAATTTAGAAAAGGGATTAGGTTCGGGTAATACTGATTACAGTGGCTTTACTACAGTTTCTAAAAATTTTAAGAATGTATCGGTTCACGCAATGATAGGTTATTCTTTTGTAGGTGGCAATAACAACCGTAATATTTTCATTGGAGGGATTTCAGCAAGTTTCGCCCTCACGGACAGATTATATATTTTCTCTGAAGTTGCAGGAAATCGACATCCCGATCCTTTCATAAACATCGATCCTCTATCCAGTTTAGTAGGCACAGCATATCAACTAAAGGAAAATTTATTAATGGATTTTTCGATTCGCATCGGTTCCAACAAGATGATGCCAAAATTTTTGGTATCATCTGGATTCACTTATTCACTTTAATTAATTATTTAATAATAAAAAAAAGAAAGAAAAACAATGATAAAATTACTATCGACCCTTTTCTCAATAATACTATTAATTAGTATTCCCGCATTTACACAAGAATCCCAAACAAACATTGGAGGTTATGGCGAGCTTCACATCAATGTCCCAGAAGGTTCATTGAAGAAAGAAGCCGACTTCCACCGCTTCATTATTTATTTAGGTCACAATTTCAACGAGAAGTGGTCACTAATGTCGGAACTTGAAATTGAACACGCCGGCAAAGAAGTAGAGTTAGAGCAGGCTTATTTAGAATACCGCCATTCTAAAGCTATAGGATTTCGTGCAGGTGTGCTACTGCAACCGCTGGGAATAATTAATCTTTATCACGAGCCGCCGATGTTCCACGGCGTGGAGAGACCGAATTTTGAAAAAAGTATAATCCCAACTACTTGGTGGGAAAACGGAATTGGAGTTTTTGGCCATATTACCGATGAGGTAAATTACGAGGCACAAATAATTTCCGGTCTTCGCGCCGATGGTTTTACCGCAAAAGACGGGATACGCGGTGGACGCCAAAAAGCAATAGAGAGCTTTTCGGAAAATCCTTCTTTCGTCGGAAATATTAATTACACTCCCATACCCGATTTAAAAATCGGAGGCGGGTTTTTCTTTGGTAACTCAATTCCGGCAAACGACAAACGTTCAGGTAAAATAGACGCAGACGGTTTTGTAAGTTTGGGCGTTGGACACTTACAATACAAGCGCAACAATTTCGAGTTCAAAGCCGAGTATGCTTTCGTAAACATCGGAGATGCAGAAAAAATAAACCGCGCATACCCTACAATCACAGAAAAAAAAGTTAATCAAAAATTTGTAGATACCGGAGGCGATACTTTAACAATTGCCACAATTCAAACAACGTCAACTCCGAAAAATATCGCAAGTATGATGAACGGATTCCTGCTTGAGGGTGCTTACAATTTCCTGCCTTGTTTTACCGAAACATCGGAAGAACTTTGGGGATTCGTTCGTTTAGAAAAATTCAACACACAAGCAAAGATGCCTGCTGGTTTCGTTGCCGATAATAAATTTAACCGCACCGAAATTACTTTAGGGTTGAGTTATAAACCGGTTTACAACGCCGTAGTGAAGGCAGATTTGCAAATGTTCGGGAACGAAAAAGATGGCTTCGGCAATAACGTCAAACAATTTAATTTCGGCATCGGATATTATTTCTTTTAAATGAAAATTTTACCGCAAATACTTTTAGTAGTTCTGGCTTGGGGCGTTCTGTTTCCCCAAGCCATAATTTTTGAGAAAGCAACCGAATCTTTGAAAACTTATTTCGGCGATTCAACAGAAATTACTAAGAGAAGTTACAAATACTCGGATAAAGATTCTGTCGATATTTTCACTTGTTCGATATCAAAAATAACAGTAGGATATGGGCTATTGGATAACGTGAAAGGAAAATCGCAGCCAATAACATTCCTGACGGTGATAGATACGTCGGGAGATGTGGTTGATGTGAATATATTAATTTACAGAGAATCGCACGGCGGTGAAGTTCAGAACGAAAGTTTCCGCAAACAATTTCGCGGTATGAATGCAAAAAGTAAAATTGAAATTGGAAAGGATATAAAAAGTATAAGCGGCGCCACAATTTCTTCGCGTTCTGTTGCAAACGGCGTGAAGAAAATTATGCGCGTTTTTGAAATTATCAAACCATCTTTGGGCAAATAACAATGCCCACAAATTTTTCTCCTCCGCTTTCAGTGAAATATGAACTATGGATTCCAAAAACAAAATAAATATTTTTAACAGACGGGATTTTCTGAAGCTGTCCGGTATCGTTTTAGGGGGCAAATTATTTCTTCCGTCTAAAATGAATTCAATTTTTAAACAACCGCATAAAGTTTTACGGTCAACATTTACGATGGGAAGTATTGTTACAGTAGAAGCATACAGTGATGATCGGGTTTTATGCAACCTCGCGATCGATAAAGCATTCGATGAAATGCATAGTATTGATAAACTGATGAGCGTGTTCGACTCGTCGAGTCAAGTTTCCCAAATAAATAAATTCGGTTATAGAGGAGCGGTTAAAGTTGATGAAAGGATTATTGAGGTAATAAAGTATGCACAACATATTTCGAAACTGACTAACGGGAATTTTGATATAACTGTTGAGCCGTTGATGCAGCTTTACGGCTTTAGGGGCGATAATGAGATTAACGAGATGCCATCGGATAAAATGTTGAGTGAAATTCTTTGCGCAGTTGGAATGAACAACATTGTGATTGATGAAAATGATTCCTCCGTATTCTTGAATAATAACAAAACTAAAATTGATTTCGGTGGAATTGCAGTTGGTTACGCAATTGATAAAGCAGTTTCAATTTTAAAATCGCACGGAATTGAATCGGCATTAATCAACCACAGCGGCGATATTTACGCTATTGGTTCTCCGCCGGATGCAACCTCGTGGAAAATCGGTATAAGTGACCCGACAGATCGAAGCAATATAGTTTCTACAATAAGTCTAAAAGATGAGGCGTTGTCAACATCTGGAAATTATAATAACTTCGTGACGATAGATGGAAAAAAGGTTGGACATATACTAAATCCGAAAAAAGGGGAGCTCGACGAAAAATTTTTAAATATTTCTATAGCAGCCGCAAAAACTGTTGAAGCCGATGCATTATCGACGGCACTTTTTGTTTTTGATATTGATAAAGCCAATTTTTTCTTTGCGATGAACGAACATTTAAAATACTCTGCGATTTTGAACGATGGTAATTTCGTTAAAAACTATTAAATATTCGCAACACGAAAAAAAAACCTCTTGACAATTATATAAATTTATTTTATAATTACATCAAACTTAAAAAAAATATGAGCGAAGATAAAGCATCAATCATAACAGAAACAGAAGTTTATGAAGCACTAAGAGAATGCTACGATCCTGAAATTCCGGTGAACGTAGTTGACTTAGGTTTGATTTATGATGTGAAAATAATAGATGATTGGGTTGGTATTAAAATGACGTTGACAGCGCCAGGGTGTCCGGCACACACGTGGATTTCTCAAAACATCCGCAACCGGATATTGCAAATGCCTGGCATTAAAGACGCCGATGTCAGGATTGTTTGGGAACCTTTATGGAACCCCAGTTTGATGTCGGAAGAAGCTAAGAAAATTTTAGGAATGCCTTAAAGAAAATACAAGCCCGATGGACCCCATTTGATGGGTGGGGATACGCCACCGCCTCCCGGCTATCCTCTAACAATTCGTCGGGCTTCCCCTTTTTTAAACGTTGAATCTGAAAAATACAACATCCCCGTCTTCAATCGAATAATCCTTGCCGTGTATGTGTAGTAGCCCTTTCTCTCTTAATGCCGCGTCAGACCCAACGGCAATTAATTCTTTCAACTTTATTACTTCAGCTTTAATAAAACCTTTTTCGAAATCTGAGTGAATTTGACCGGCTGCTTTTGGGGCTTTTGTTCCCTTCTTAACTGTCCATGCATGCAACTCCTTTTCGTTGTGTGTATAGAATGTAATCAAGTCCAACAACCAATATCCTTCTTTGATTACTTTGTCCAAACTTGATTCTGATAAACCTAAATCCTTCAAAAACTTTTCGCGTTCATCATAATTTAGGTCAGCGATTTCAGCCTCCATTTCTCCGTCGACGACCATTACTTTCGATCCGCGATGAACAGCCAACTTTTCTACAACTTTGATAAATTCATTACCTTTGGTTAATCCATCTTCATCAACGTTTGCGATAAACATAACCGGTTTTGCCGTTAATAGATGAAGATGACACGCAAGCTCTTTTTCTCCATCATCCAAATTTAACATTCTCGCAAGTCTGCCTTCATTCAAATGATTTTTTAATTTCTGACACACTTCAAGTGCGTGTCTCACCTTTTTATCGCCGGATTTTGATTGACGTTCTAGCTCTTGAAGATTTTTCTGTATAGTTTCGATATCTTTCAGTATTAATTCTGTCTCAATTATTTCGATATCTCTTTTTGGATCGACATTCCCATAAGTATGTGCAATATTCTCATTCTCAAAGCATCTGACGACATGTACGATCGCATCAACTTCCCGGATATGAGCAAGAAATTGATTTCCTAATCCCTCTCCCTTGTTTGCTCCCTTAACCAAACCGGCGATATCCACAAACTCAATCGGGGTTGGAATTACTTTGGGCGGTTTAAAGATTTTTGCAAGAATAGTTAATCGCTCATCCGGGACAGTAACAATACCTGAGTGCGGTTCCTTAGTAGTAAATGGAAAATTTCCAACAGCCGAATTAGCTGAAGTAATTGCATTAAAGATTGTTGATTTCCCGACATTCGGCAATCCAACTATGCCGCATCTAAATCCCATAAAAAATCGTCGTTCATTTTTTTAACTTGTTATATTCATATCAATTACGTTGCGGATCTTCGATAAAACATCCTCTGT
>JBBIOD010000039.1:0-16138 GCA_037443545.1 Ignavibacteriales bacterium
TTTTTCAATTTTTAGATTAAGGGCAAACCTTGACTGATTGAATATACTAAAAAAATAATTAATACAAGCAATAATCATTTCCAATTTTGAATAAATACAGTTAACAAATTATTACTTCCAATAAATTTATTAGTCTAGTTTGCCTATCGGAAATCTTTTACCTTTCCCGTTAGGATGAAAACTTCCTGCATTCTTCATAGGTGAAGCGGGGTCCAGTTTATAATTTTTTTCCGGTATAAAAAAAGGGTCGACCGAAAGATTACCATTAATTCCAGTCAAGTCTTTGGTTAGCCGGTAGTTGCCCATTATATTATTCCATAGGTTATTGTACGAAAAATCAACATTAACCGAATCACCATTCATCCAATAACCGACTTGCGGACACACCCATTCGTCGCGCCAGCCATTATTTGTAATAATATTGTTATAAATTTTACCCACAGCAGTGCTTTCCCAAACTGCAATTCCGCAGTTACCATTTTTGTCAACGACATTGTTTGCAACTTCCATCTTCGACGAACCTGTTATCACAATACCCCAGCCCATATTTTCAAACACGAGGTTGTTTTTAACTATAGCATTCGAGTTTCCGAAAGTTCCAATTCCTTTCCAGTAATATGAGACGCTGTTTTTTATAACGGTCGCTTTAGCATCCCAAGTAATTCCGATGCCAACGCCCCTGCCCTGTTCAATAGTATTCTCTTGGATAACAGCAACGGCTCCGCGATAAAGTACAATCCCGTCCCAGCTATTGTTACGGATGGAACATTTTTCGATGACCAATTCAGAATTTTCACGACCGACAATTCCAGAAATACCAACAACCGTATCATCCGAGTATTCCTCGTTATCTTTGATGTGAATATTTTTTATGTGAACGATGCTATTCTTTGTAACGATTCCCCCATTTGTAGCATTTGCATCTCCATCACGAGTCCCACCGCTAATCGTCAGATTAGAAATTGATGAGCCGCTGCTATTCTGAAACAGAAAACCATACCCGGCATTGGTAATAAGTTTGGTTTTGAATTGCCCTGCGCCTTTGATGACAACAGCTTTACCCTGTACAACGAAACCAGCAGATGCTGTTACAATTGTATTTTGATTACTACAATTACCACACTCCTCTTCAATATACGAACGTGGGAGTGCTTTAAATTCGCCTTCATAAATTAAGATTGTATCTCCGTCGACGGCGATATCGATTGCCGTTTGCAAGCTTTCACCTTTTTTAACCTCGATGGTTCTGTTACCCGATAGTGTATTAGAGTGAATTAAGATTATCGTTAATACAAATATTGTTAATTTTTTCATTTACTCCTCCGCCTGAGTTTCAAGTTTAATTACTTTGTAAGCTTTTAAAATATCTCTCCCGAAGAATAGTAATCCAATCAGAACCGAAACCAGTCCGATTAAGAAGGAAAATATTGGTAAGATTTGCACAAATTCGTGGGGGATGAAAAAGAACAAAGCGATTAGGAGAGATGTAACGATAAAAAAAATCGCTCCTATGATTTCGAAAAGGATAGCATTACGCAAAATGAAGGCACGTGTAGTAAGTTCCTGAATTTGTTGACGGACGCTGTGGAATCTGATATTTTCCGAATACTCCAACTCTCTTCCGGAAATTAATTGTTGCTGTAATCGACGTCGTTCATCGTTCAATAATCGGATGCGATTTACAATAAATGAATACCGGTTTTGTAACCCTAGAAGAATGAGCCCGCAGCTCGAAATCATTATTGCTGGGGCTAAAATAGCTTGAATGATCTGTGTAGCTGAAATATCGAACATCGGAAAATGTTATTTATTTAAGATTATTTGACTATTGCACCGTCCGAAATTTTTTCATCTGTTGTAACGAATACGAGTTTACCTTCAGTATCTGATGCAGCGAGTAGCATCCCTTGCGAGTCGGTTCCCATTAACTTTGTTGGTTGAAGATTTGCCACAACAATTATTTTTTTCCCTACCAAATCGGTCGGTTTATAATGTTGAGCGATTCCGGCAACCAATTGACGTTTTTCTGAACCTAATGAAATCTGTAATTTTAATAATTTATCTGATTTGAGGACTTTCTCACATTCCACAACAGTTGCAACGCGCATATCTATTTTTTTAAAATCTTCAATCGTAATCGTAGGTTTAATTTCTATCACTTGAGGATCTGAAGATTTGCTGGGAACGATTAATTTATCCAGTTCTTTTTGTATAATTTCGTCATCAATTTTAGTGAAGAGAATTTCGGGAATTCCTAATTTGGTACCCGGCTTTAATTCTAATTTGGCTGCGTTATTCCAACCGAAGTTTTCGCTAGTCGCCGGCAAATTAAACAATGAATAAATCCGACGTGCAACACCGGGTATAACGGGTTGGAATAAAACAGAAAGTGTCCGAACTGCTTGTAAGCTGAGGTTGATTGTTGTGGAACATCGTTGAAGATTATTCTTAATTGTCTTCCACGGTTCGCTATCGTTAAAAAATTTATTTGCTGAACGGGCAAGGTTCATAGTTTCGAGTGTTGCCTCACGGAATTTATATTGCTCAATTAAGTTACCTACTATTTCGGTTTTGAGTGCAAGTTCATTCACGAAAGCACAATCAGAATCAGAGAGTTCGTTTAATTTAGGAACAACGCCATCAAAGTTTTTATGAGCAAAAGTGAACGTGCGATTTACAAAGTTACCGAGGATGTCGGCTAACTCGTTATTATGCTTCGCTTGAAAATCTTTCCAATAAAAATCGGCATCGCGCGACTCGGGCATATTAACCGCAAGGGCATATCGCAACGAATCGGCGGGATATTTTTCTAAAAATTCATCTACATCGACCCCCCATCCACGACTTTTTGAAAACTTTTGTCCTTCCAAATTTAGAAATTCATTCGCGGGTACATTTGTGGGAAGCACATATTTGACATCGCTGTTATCGTTCCAAGCCATCAACATTGCCGGAAAAACTATACAATGAAACACAACATTATCTTTTCCGATAAATGCTACATACTTTGTATCTTCGTTAATCCAATAATCTTTCCACTTCTCGTTACCGTTCTTTTGCGACCACTCTTTTGTGCTCGAGATATAACCTAACACTGCATCAAACCACACATACAGAACTTTATCATTATAACCTTCTAACGGAACTTCTACGCCCCATTGCAAATCGCGTGTAACAGCTCGGTCTTGTAGACCATCGTTGAACCAGCTTCGACAATACTTAATAACGTTATCGCGCCAACCGTCTTCGATATTTTTTCCATCGATATAATCTTTGAGTCGTTGCTGATAATCGCCGAGAGGAAAATACCAGTGCGAGGTTTCGCGCACAATCGGGGAATCGCCGCTGATTTTACTTTTCGGGTCGATTAAATCGGACGGATTTAAAAAAGTACCGCATTTTTCGCACTGATCGCCACGGGCATCGGGTGCTTTACACGTCGGGCAGGTTCCTTCTACATATCTATCCGGTAAAAACATCTTCGCTTTTTGGTCGTAAAGCTGTTTTTCAATTTTTTCCTTCAATATTCCTGCACTGTGCATCTTTAGAAAAAATTCCTGTGCTGAAGAATGGTGCAGCGGAAGCGAAGTTCTTGAGTAATTATCGAAACTCATCCCGAATTTTTCGAAAGCTATTTTATTCAACTCGTGGTACCTATCTACGATTGCTTGAGGTGTAGTTTTCTCGTTTTCCGCAGTGATCATGATAGGTACGCCGTGTTCATCGGAGCCACAAATAAAAAGTACATCACGATTTTTTAACCTTTGATAACGGGCATAAATATCGGCTGGTAAATATGCGCCGGCTAAATGGCCTAAATGTATTTTACCATTTGCGTATGGTAAGGCTGCGGTAATTAAAATTCTTTTATACTCTTTTTTCATTTGATTTATTGTTCGAATACCAGACAGCATTTCAGCCTGCCGCATTGTCCCGAATGTTTCAGTGGATTGTGCGACAATCCTTGTTGAACAACGCGTTGAGAAGAAATCCGTTCAAAGTCGCGTAACCAAATTGTGCAACAAATTTGTCGGCCGCAAACCCCGATACCACCCACTCTTTTAGTTTCATCCCGCACACCAATCTGTCGCATCTCGATACGTGTGTGGTAAACAAAAGCCAGGTCTTTCACTAATTCACGGAAATCTATTCGGTGATCGGCTGTGTAGTAGAAAGTCATCCGATTCAAATCGAATTGGTATTCAACATCAATCAGACGCATCGACAATCTATGTTTTGATATTTTTTCGAGGGTTACGTTAAAAGTTTCGTCTTCCTTTGTTCGATTCTCTTGAAGTTGTTGTAAGTCGCCTTCGTTTGCTAACCTGATAATTTTTTTTAACTCACCGCAGTTCCCCTTTTTTGTCTGCATTTTTAAAAAGGCCAGATTCCCTGTCGAAACCACCATCCCGATGTCGCAACCCCTGTCGGCTTCAACAATTACATAAGCCTTAATCTGAATATTCAATCCTTTTTCCACACAATAAAAATCGCACCGGTCTGCTTTGAATTTAATGAGTGCAAAACTAATTTCGGAAGTTCCATTTTGCTGGGTTTCTTGCTGGCACTGATCACAATGGACATTCCCGTTTTCAGAGTAATATTCATCAGGAAAGTTATTTCCTCTTAATTCTGTGTTTGTTGAAGATACAGAATTTGACTTCTCGTTTTCCTGCGGATACTTTTGTTGATGCACTAATGAACCTTAATTTTTAACTAAAATAATACGTCTTATTTTAATAACCATTACTGTAATAATCAATTGAATATATACATTTTTTTTGAGAAGTAAAAGGGCTTTTTCAATTTCTTTAAAAACAGCGTGGATATCGAAATTTTTATAAATAGTGATAAATTTTTCCAAACGGTTTTTTTGGTCAACGTTTAAAACTTGATCGCTGCCAATTGAGAGTGTATGGACATCACGAAACCAAACCTGCAGAAGTAAAAGCAACTGTTCGATTTCTGCTCGATCGTTTTCTTTCGTCATTTTTTCGATTTCTTCAGAAATTTTGAGAGAGTTCTGGGTAAGAACTATAGCCAAAATATCGACGAGCTGATTCCGTTTTGCATTCAAATCGGTTTGCATTAACTTCAAGGCGTGCGTGTAACTTCCATTTGAAAGACGTGAAATGATTTTGCTCTGCAGTTCATCTAAATTTTCGCGACTTTGGAGAGCTGCCGATATTTCATCTTCGGTTAAATCTTCAAAACGAATTAATTGGCAACGCGAAATAATTGTAGGGAGTAATGCATCTTTGTTGGATGTTGTGAGAATCAATACGGTTTCGCCCAAGGGTTCTTCAAGAGTTTTTAATAACGCATTAGACGATTGATCATTCATTTTTTCAGCATCAAAAATTATGATAACTTTTCTTCCTTGCGATAAAACACTGAGTGAAGATTTTTTTCTTATTTCCCTAATGCTCGTAATTTTTATGAAATTGGCTCTTTCGATTGAGATTTTATGGTAAGGATTTTTGGCTTTAGCCGCTAATTCGGAATAAACTTGTGAAAGTTCTTCCGATGTTAATTTATCGAGTGGTAAATCATCGGATAATTCACTTTTGCCTACTGGAAGAGGAAACACGAGGTGAACATTTGGATGTTGAAGAATATTCACTTGATGACAATCGGAACAAGAATCACAGGAATCGGTTACTGCAGTTTTACAATTAAGGATTTTTGCGATTTGGATTGCTGCACCGTCTTTGCCAACACCGTCGCCTCCATATAAGAGCAACGAATGTGGTAACCGATTTTGTTCGAGATGCTTTTGAATTATTCTCTTAGCTCGATTTTGCCCTATGACGATATCCCAACTCATATTAGAATGCGTGTCCAATTCCGAAATTTAAAACTCCGTTGTAGAGCACCTCGTTAAAAAATTTTTTCTGATAGAACCATCTTTTGCCCTCAATTTCCATCGGGTCGTAAACCCTAATCCCGAAATCAAACCTCACCGGTCCTACGAAAGTATCGTATCTGATACCTACTCCGGATGCTATTGCTACATCTTTGATGTTTACGTCTTTGAAATTATTCCACAGGTTTCCATAATCTAAGAAATAAACAGCCCATAAGTTTTCCAGATTTAAAATCCATAATTTCCCAAATCCGCGCATGTGGTTAATGCGAAGTTCAGTATTGGCTTCAAATAGAATATTTCCACCTAACGGGATTTCGCTTTGCAGCATCGTACCAAGCTCACGGTTTTTCCAGCCGCGCACGCTTCCACTTCCTCCTGCAAAAAATCTTCTATTCAATGGAATCGATATGTTGTGATTTAGTTTGCTTGCGCCATACTTATCCTGATATCCGGCTTTCAGTTTTACAGCCAATATATTAAATTTTGTTCGCGATAAATCTTTATACCACCTTCCGAATAAAGTTAGCTTATAATATTGAGTGAATGGAAGTGACTTCTGAATGTTTTTGAAGACATTCTGGAGTATGCCCGACTCCTCGATAGAACCGGCATGAAAAAAACCTTCTGTTGGTGAAAATAGATCGTTGGTTTTATCCCTCTGCAATGTAAAACTCAAAATAGAATTAAACTGCGGTTGCTCCTCTTGTTTCAAACGGGTGATGCTCAACCCTGTTTTGATCGTATCCTCTAACCAATTAACGTCCGATCGCTCTAAAATCCATTCCATAAATCCGGTTGTATAAGTAGCAAATTGATTAATCAACCCGATTTTATTTCGAACGAGTGTAACAAGGTAAAAGTTTTTTTTATCGGCGATTAACGATAAAATCCAAGTTCCATTTAGTGTACGTGTGAAAAGATAGGGTTGAATAATCTGAAAATTCAAATCAACTTTACCCTGGACTGAATTGTCCTTCAAGCCGTTCTTCCTGAAAACCCGTCCAAAATTCCACTCTTGTACTGATTGAGTATTGAAACGTAATCGTAAATTAAAGTTCCTCGCATCACCAAGAAAATTTCGGTTTGTATATCCAAGCCCTAAACCCAAATTGAATACGTTATCCTCGTCCGACAGTATTACCTCGGGGGCAATTTCGTGTTTATCTCTTGGCTTCACACGAACGCTTATCGGAAGCAAATCGCCTACCGTTGAAGCGGCGATTTCCGGAATTTCAATCCGGGCTGCTTCAAACAAACCCAACCGATTTAAATTTCTTTCAGATGATATCACCTTATGTTTACTTATTAACTCTCCCGATTTAAAATCTAAATGTTTTGTGATAATTTTATTCGTTATATCTTCACGAGGGGGTTCAACAACTATACTTAATTCTCCGAATTTATATTTTTTACCGGGTCGTATTCCATAGGTGATTTTAAATCTGTTAGTCGAAAGGTATCTGGTCGCAGTCGAACTTTCGGGCAGTATAGAAACCAGCGGATATCCACTGTTTGAAATAATCTCGATTATTCTTGTGGCTTCGTCGTTGATTTTAGATTTTTCATAAGGGTCTCCAGATTTGATCTTTGGTTCCTTCAAAATAGCATTAATTACAGATTGATCGATATTTTCAATCCCTGTGTATCCTACGAAATCGATATATGACCTTTCATTTTCATCTATCTTCAAATCAATTTTGATGGCAGTAGTGTCGGAATTGTAAGAAAACGATGATACGGCATTCAGATCAAAGAATCCATAATCGTTATAGAGTAGTTTCAAACGTTCAACGTCAGAAGAATAAACATCTTGATAAAAATATTCTGTTTGTCTGCCAAATTTTTCGCCAAATATGTTATACAAGAATTTTGAAAAAACGCCTGGTGATATTTTTGTAATAAACGTTTCTAAAATTGTTTTATTACTAAAGAACTTATTACCCGATAATTCAATATTATCTACTTCAAGAGGTTTATCTGAGACGACATCTTGAGAGAATAACGGGAGAGAAAAGAAAAAGAATAATGCGAGTAAATTACAGCTAATTCCGCAGCGGGTGTAACCATATTTGATTAAGAATATCAAGTGGATTGATTTTATAAAAAAACCCATCCGGTTGAACAAGATGGGTTTATTAGTGAAGGGTTATAAAATTTATTAAGATTCAAACCTAATATTCATTTTCGTCTTCAAAGAAAAAATCTTGATCCGTGGGAAAGTCGACCCAAATATCTTCCATACTTTCGTACGGTTCGTCGGAGTCTTCGAGTTCCTGAAGATTTTCTACAACTTCGATCGGTGCACCGATTCGATTCGCATAATCGATTAGTTCTTCTTTGGTAGCGGGCCAAGGGGCATCGTCTAAATGTGCAGCAAGTTCCAAAGTCCAAATCATAAAATAAACCTCCTTATTAAAATATTAACGCTTTGAAATATTTCTGACATATTCACTCACAGATAGATCGTTTAAAAAATAATCAATAGGATTTTGTTTGACACCTTTGTAGTGGACTTCATAATGCAGATGAGGACCACTTACTAAACCGGTTCTTCCACTTTTTGCTATCATATCACCACGTTTAACTTTGGCACCCGAACGGACAAGTACCTTCGATAAATGAGCATACAAAGTTTGATAACCAAAGCCGTGATTGATAACTACAACTATTCCATAACCGCCACCGCTGTGTCCGCCAAATTCAACTGTGCCATCGCCAGATGCATATACCGGCGTACCAACGTCATTGATGATATCTAAACCTTCGTGCTTACGGAAGAAGCCGAGTACCGGATGCATTCTTTTCCCGAAACCAGCGGTTGAATAATATCCGTCCATCGGTTTTAAAGCCGGAAGTGCTGCAAAAATTTTCTGATTGTAATTATACTTTTGAAAAACTTTCGCGTAACTCTCTCTTTGCTGATTTATTTCTCTGCTCAATCTATCTGCAATGTCGTTTATCTGACTGAGTGCGTTTTCACTATTATTGAAAATTTGTTTAGAATCGAATTTTAAAATACTACCGCCAACGCCAACCTTCAATTCATCTTTATCCAGCCTAGGTAGATCAACCAGTAATCTCAGTTGATCGCCTTGAGTATTAATCTTTTCGATGTCCGTCTTAAATCCTTCAAACCTTTGAGTTAAAGATGATATTTGAGATCTTAAAACTTTGTTTTCATCTACAATTTTATTGATCCGATCATAACCGAGATTTAAGAAATCATAAATAATATAATTGCCACTAAATATAATACTCACCATCAAAACCACACTCGAGAGTATAGTAACAATGGTTTTAAAACCAAAGTGCTTTACCTCCTTATATTTGAGGTCTTTTTCTGAAAAATAGAAATATTTTCG
The DNA here is from genome assembly GCA_037443545.1 of Ignavibacteriales bacterium. Lineage (GTDB taxonomy): Bacteria > Bacteroidota > Ignavibacteria > UBA10030 > BY39 > JASEGV01. The sequence goes on from JBBIOD010000039.1 coordinate 9,232, forward strand.
GTTCTTAAAAATCAATATAAAATGTTTTTTGTTAGATAATTTGCCTTCATATCAACGGTTTTTGATAAAAGTTGATAAAATAAGCTGTTTTAATACAAAGTTACAATACTTTTTGCTAATTATAAAAAAAAAAAAATCATTTGTCAAGCGTAAATTACATTTTTTGAATTATTATTCAAAATCGTGCTCAAAGTAATTGATAGCTCTATCGCCTATTCGCTTTCCTTTTTCATCTATCACTGCCTCCAGACGTTTGGCAAATTCCTTTGCGGCATCGTATCCATAATGTTTTAACAAGTAATTCATCGCAATAACCTCGCAAATTACAGTTACATTTTTGCCGGGGAATATCGGTAATTTAACGTGCAACAATTCGACTCCGACAATTTCGATGCCTTCGGTATCCAAGCCTGTGCGTGTATATTCCTCGTTCGGATTCCAGTCAGTAAGTTCGATTACGACTTCTACTCTTTTTTGAAATCGGATAGCCCTGATGCCAAACATCGAACGAACATCAATCAAACCAAGTCCACGGATTTCCATAAAATGTTTTACGATATCCGAACCGGCGCCCATTAAAATTCCTTCGCCTTTTCGTGTTATCATAACAACATCGTCGGCAACAAGCCTGTGGCCCCTTTCTACTAAATCGAGAGCAATCTCGCTTTTGCCAATACCCGACCTTCCCATTAAGAGGACACCTATTCCATAAACGTCAACGAACGACCCATGAACCGCAGCTTGTACAGAAAATTGATCGTCCAAAAAATCACTTAAGAAATAAATGAATTTTGTTGTCTCCAAGGATGTTTGCATTACTGCAATCTTTTTTTCTGTTGCCAGTTGAACCAGCTCATTGCCAAGAACGTTGTTACTGGTTATTACTATACAGGGAATATCGAATTCTATTATTCTGTTGAACGATTTGATTCGATCTTCGAGTGATAGATGCCTCAAGTATTTAACTTCGGTATTCCCAAAAATTTGCACCCTGTTGTATGAAAACAAATCGACATAACCAGCTAACGGTAATCCGGGACGATGAAAATTTTTGTCGGTGATTTCTTTTTCGAAACCAGTCTCACCGTTGAGTAATGTTAAAGCAAGTCTCTCTTTGTTCGATTCGTACAGATAGCCTACAGTGATGCTCTTTTTACGGGTTTCCTTGACTTCTAATTTCATATTAGAATTTCCTTTTAAATTCCCTAACCTGCTTTTTATTTTTTTCTCGCACTTTAGATTTTATTTTTGAGAGTTGCTTTTCTAATTTCAGGATGGCTTGATCAATCGACTTAAAAAAGTTGTCCGATTTTTCAGTTGCAACAATATCGTGCCTGTAAAGATGTAAACTCATATCAACAATTTTTGAATTATTGTCGGACCCCTCCAAGCTGAATGTTGCATTACAGCGAAGGATGCCATCAAAATGATTACTTAACTTATTAATTTCTTCGATTGCATGTTCTTTTACAGTTGAATGCAGTCGAACTTTGCGTGCTGTAATATGTACTTCCATTTTTTATCCTTTCTTTGTGTTTACGATTTTGGATGAGCTTGATTGTAAATACTCTTTAACCGATCAATATTTACGTGTGTATAAATTTGAGTGGTCGATAAACTCTCGTGTCCTAATAATTCTTTTACAGCCTTTAAGTCGGCTCCTCGATTCAATAAATGTGTGGCGAAGGTGTGCCGAATTACGTGCGGACTTTTTTTCTCGATATCGGATACCTGTTGAATATAGTGGTTTACAATATTATACACTCCTTTGGGGTACATCCGCTTTCCCCGATTCGAAATAAAAACTGACCGAAGTTCTTTTTCAGAAGTCGTTCCCGAAAATAATTCTTCACGGCTCAGCAAGTATTTTTTCAATGCTGATTTTGCTTTTTCTCCGAAGGGAGTAATTCGGACTTTTCTACCCTTTCCGATAACTTTCAGCGTTTTATTATACCAATCGATGTTTTCTAAATTCAACTCTATCAATTCGTTGAGACGGATGCCTGTGCTGTACAAAAGCTCTAATAATGCCTTATCTCTTAAACCTGTTACAGCCGCTTCATCCGGAAGTTCTAACATTTTGCTTATCGCTGATTCATCCAAGAATGAGGGTAATTTTTTAGGAATTTTTGGAGTTGCGATGTTTATAGTCGGATCCGATTTAATTATTTTTTTCCTGTACATATATTTGTAAAAAGAACGTACCGAAGATAGTTTTCTGGCAATACTTTTTTTTGATATTCCATTCTCGATCAGATCGCCTAAAAAAAGTCGTATGGTTAGGTTATCAATAGATTTTAATTGATATTTTTCAGAAGCAAAATGTTTTATGAAAAACGAGTGCAGTTGTAACAAGTCGTCCTCGTACGATGATACTGTATTAGAGGAATAGTTTTTTTCGAATTTCAGATAATCTAAAAACGATGTAATATGATTGATCATATCAAATTAGCTTGCTTCAGCTTCTAAAACAGTTATTTCGATTTTGGCTTTGCAATTAGGACATACGTGATAGGTGCCGGTTTTTTGTGTATATTTTTCGACTAAATATGCCGAACCACAAACTTCACAAGGTTTATCAACCGGTTTATTCCACGATGCAAAATCGCAACCCGGGTAATTCGAACAACCATAGAAGACTCGTTTACTTTTTGTTTTTCTTTCTAATAAATTACCCTCTTTACATTTTGGGCATTTCATCGGCATCGATATAGGTTTGGTATTTGTGCATTTAGGATAATTTGAACAACCGAGGAAAGTTCCAAATTTACTTGACCGAACGAGCATATCGCCGCCGCAATTTTCGCATTTCATACCTTCGAGGTGTTCGTGTTTTGCTAAATCACCATCTAGGGGTTTTGTATTTTTGCATCCGGGGTATCCGCTGCAAGCCTTAAATCTACCGTTGCGTCCCCATTTAATTACCATCGGTTTTTCGCAAAGCTCACAAGGTTCATCGGTGGTTTCTTGTAACGACTTTTTAATTTCACCAGCGAGCTTAACCCGTTTTTCTAACGCTCTGTTGAAAGGGATGTAAAAATCGTCCATCACTTTTTTATAAGTCCGTTTACCCGAAGCGATTGTATCTAACTCTTCTTCCATCTTCGCAGTAAACTTGACATTTAAAACTTCAGGAAAATTTTGACCCAGCAATCGGTTAACGCTCATCCCTAATTCGAGTGCAAACAATTTTCTCTCTTTCTGCTCAACATACTTGCGGTCAATTATTGTACTAACTATCGTAGCGTAAGTGCTCGGACGTCCAATTCCTAAAGCTTCCAAATCTTTTACCAAACTGCTTTCTGTATACCGAGCCTGTGGTTTTGTGAAATGCTGTTTGGGAATCAAACTGAGTAATTGAGCATTATCGTTTATATGTAGATGAGCCGGAATCTTTGAAACAGGGTCGGCGTCGGGTATAACTCCGTTCTCCTCTTGTATATCGTCGTATACCTGCAAAAAACCCCGAAACTTAGGCGACGTTCCGGTCGCCCGGAATAAATACTCGCCGCCACTCAACTCGACTGTAACCTGATCAAATTCGGCTGAAGACATTTGTGAAGCTACAAAACGATTCCAGATAAGCTCGTATAAACTGTACAAATCTTTATTATGGAGATATTTTTTAATTGTTTTGGGAGTGTACTTCATAATTGTCGGACGGATTGCTTCGTGTGCATCTTGAGAAGCTTTGACCTTTTTGAATTGGCGAGCTTCTTTGGGCAAATAATCACCGCTATAATTGTTAAAAATAAACTCGCGAACTGCTGCTATAGAATCGGCACTCAAACGCGTTGAATCGGTACGCATATAGGTAATCAGACCTACTAACCCATCTTCACCGATTTCGACCCCCTCGTAAAGATTTTGGGCTAACTGCATTGTTTTCTTTGCTGAGAAGCCGAGCCGCGATGCTGCTTCCTGTTGTATAGTACTTGTAATAAATGGGGCAGGTGGATTTCGTTTTACAATTTTCTTCTGCAGATTAGAAATTTTATATTGCTGTTTCGAAAGTTCATTCACATATCCTGTTGCAGTCGTTTCATCAGAAATTTTTGGTTCCTGGCCTGCGACTTGAACGAGTTTGGCAAAGAATGGTTCGCTTTTATCGGTTTTGAACTCGCCGCTAATCGACCAGTATTCTTGACTCACGAAACTTTGAATAAGTTCTTCGCGTTCACAAATCAATCGCAACGCAACCGACTGAACCCGCCCGGCTGATAAACCGTAATAGAATGTTTTCCAAAGGAAAGGACTGATCTTATACCCTACTATACGATCCATCGCGCGGCGTGCCCGTTGTGAGTCCACTAAATGCTGATCAATCTTGTGAGGATTTTGCATCGCCTCATTTATTCCGGATTCTGTAATTTCGTGAAATAGAACGCGGTATATATTTTTGTTATGCTTCTGAATTTCTTCGGCAATATCGTAAGCAATTGCTTCACCCTCACGGTCAGGGTCAGTCGCTAAATAGACAGCATCAACTTCGGAACTCAAACGACATAATTTTTTAACGACCTCTTCTTTCCTTTCGATTAATTCAAAATTCGGTTTGTAGTCGTTATCGACATCCACCGAAAGTTTATTTTTGGGAAGGTTTTTTATGTGCCCGACGGAGGCTTCTACCGTAAAATATTTTCCTAAATATTTTTTCACCGTTTTTGATTTTGAGGGGGACTCGACGATGACGAGTGATTTATTCATATAATAATTACTTTCGTTTCAGTTAATAGTTTCGTTGTCGTAAGAGGAGCTTCCCAAAACATGTTCGTCTTTTTGAAAAATAATCGAAGCAGTTATCGCTATCATTTCTCTTAAATCGACAGGATGCGAATAATTTATCATTATTCTTTCAATTATAAATTCCATTTCTATATCACTTACTATCTCGAGTTCACGCAGCTGTAATAAGTAACCGTAAGCTTCAGGCATAATAATTAACTTTTCTACCTCGTGAAGAATCCGATGGGAATTCGATTTCTCCGAAAGTGTAAAATTCAAGTACGTTTCTGATAGATACAACCTATCGAACAACCAGCTAAATGCCGCGTTCATTTCAGAATTCGTGAAACCCAATTTCTCCAATTTTTGGATATCAATTTCCTGTAGAGATTTTTGGGTTGTCTTAATTTCGTTCAACACGTAAACTATTATTTCTATAATTCTATCTTGCATGGTCTTAATTTATAAATATTTTAGCATTTTTCTAAATACATATCTTCCAACAAACTCATTTTCTTTTTAGTTCGTGGGGTTGTGTCGGTGTAGCCAATCAGGTGTAATGTCCCGTGAATAAGCAACCGATTCAATTCTTCTGATATCCTGATTTTATATTCTTTTGCCTGACGCTTGGCTTGTTCGATGTTGATGTAAATTTCGCCTTCGATTTTATCATCATCATTCAGATGAAAACTTATAACATCCGTGGTCCGATTATGATTCAAATATTGTTTATTCAGTTGGGTGATGTATTCATCGTCAACGAAAACAATATTGATATTTCGTTGGAGAGACTTTTCTCCCTTTAAAACGCATTTAACTAGCGAAACAATTTCGCCCTTATCAATTTTCTGTTTTTTATAGTTATTGAAAACCGTAATCAAGATAAATCAGATTAAAAATTATTTTTCAGGAAATAAACTTTCGGTAAGCGACAATGCGATACCCGACATCATAACTTCCGGAGCAAGCCGTGTAAAATCGCCGGAGAGGATTTTACGATCGACATTAGCATAGAGTGAACAGCCGGCTTCACGTTCTACAATTAAGCCACTAAGTTTACCGTTCATATCTCCTATAAATGTAACTTCGTTCAATTCTTCGCTCACAGCAAATCCTGTGCAAAAATGTAATTGCAAAAAAGAATTAAGTGCATAAACCGATACCATAGTACCGATTTTATCTCCGATTAATATATCAGGATGTATTTCTAGTGCAAGTTTTCTCTTTTCTTTGTCGTTACGGAGTTCATACCGATAAAAGTTTCCAATTTTTTTAAGTTTAGCTTTTAAAACCTTACTTATAACCGATAAACCATTTCTATTGAAAGCATAAAACTTCTCTGTTTTACTTTTCATTTTATGTCCTAAATTTAACAATAAAAACCCCGCAAGATTCCTCGATAGAGTATCTTCGGGGTATTTGAATATTAAAAAAAATACTATTATCTGACAACAAATACTTTTTTGGCTTGCAGGCCTTTATTTCCTTCTACAAGCTCGAATTCAATCAGATCACCTTGATCTAATTTTTTAAAATTCGCCTTTGTTTGGATTTCAGTGTAGTGGATAAAGATATCTTTTCCATCTTCCCACTGAACAAATCCGTAACCTTTTGTTGCATCAAACCACTTTACCTTGCCTTTTGGCATAACTACCTCCTCTGAAAGTTTTACCATTAAAAGTCGCAAAACATCTCAGGTTAATAAATATTTAATTGTGCGACTATCACGGTAAAGTTACCTGAGTGCTTTTATAAAAAATTTAAGTATTTCAATTTTTTTTCATAACACCTAAAGATCCAAATAACCAAACAAACAACCTAAAAAACACATTAAGAGGCTATAAGTTTGTTGTTAATATACGACACGAATTCAATTTTGTCAAGTCTTTAATTTTTTAACTTTCAATTTCCAACCCTTCATAAGCGACAATACACGAAAAAGGATAATTACGAATTTTTATCTCTCTTAAGCATTTCTTGTAAATTTCATCAATTTTTTCATCATTATGCGACGGGTCGTGATGAAAAAGTATCAATTTTTTTACCTTTCCTTCAGCGGCAACCTTTAATGAAAATAAATAGTGCGAATGCCCCCAGCCCACCCGATCGATATATTCTTCGGGTGTGTAAGTTGTATCATAGATTAATATATCCGCCCCCATAACAAAATTAAAAACACGCT
>JBBIOD010000040.1:0-16129 GCA_037443545.1 Ignavibacteriales bacterium
AAAAATAAATTTTTTAAAGTCGAAAGTCTATCCCAATATCTAATGCAGAATAGCTGAGTGTCCCGAATCCAATTCTTGCTACCACACTCATAGATTTAGAGAACCAATAGCGAGCACCAGCATTAGCACCCAAAAATAATCCGCCTGATGTGGGGCTTGAATAGTTAAAACCTGATGGGCCTCTATATTTTACAGATGCAGCATCGTAAGCTAATGTAAGTCCAGCCCATGGATCTAACTTGCCATCGCCAACCTTAAAGTGATAATTGCCCTGTACACCAATCATAATATCGGTATAAGTCCAACCCCACGATTCATTACCCCAATATCCTTCGTCTGTACTCCAACTCCAGTATCGGAATATGCCGCCAATGCCAAGTATGCCATCGCCGAGGTCAGTGTCCATTGCATGTTCAAAATTCAAACCGAAAATTGGAGTTGAGCCGTGAGAATAGAGACCAAGGCTTGGACCGATGTAATTCTCATTTTTCACAAACTGCGCATCCACCGGGTTGTATACAACGGCAATTAAAATAAAAATTCCTAATAATTTTTTCATTATATATCTCCTATTTTGTTTATTTGGTTGTTTGTTGGTTGTATTTATTTTATATAAACCATCTTCTTAAATTCCTTATACTCACCATTATTTAACACAAGTCAGTAAAAATACACGCAGCATGATGAACCATCGGCAACAAAATCGATTGAATGATCTCCTTTGCCTAATTCTTCGTTGTTAATTAGGGTTGCAACTTCCTGTCCGAGAAGATTGCAAACTTTCAAAGAAACAACTGACTGCTTTGCTAATGTGAAGTTTATAGTGGTTGATGGGCTGAACGGATTGGGATAGTTCTGAAACAAATAGAACTCGCTGGGTAATCTACCATCTATGATTTCGCCGGTTGATGTAACGGTAAAAGTATGTTTAAAGGCAAAAAGTGACCCGGAAATAAGTATATCAAGCCAACCATCGTTATCATAATCGCCCCACACAACTAAGCTGAAAAATCCGACGATAAGTTGAGCATCAATATCGGTGAGTGTTGTAGTATTTCGGGAATTCGATTCAACAAAGAAATGCTGTTGCATTTCAGTGGAAGGAAAATTGTACTCTCCCCACATAGGCTGTGCTTGATATAATAATATTAACTGTAGAAGCAAGAATTTTAAGATTGAATAATTCCTCATCATTAACCTAGAGCACCCGATTTTAAATGTTTAACATTTTTTTAGATAATTTGACTTTCTTCAATTCTTGTTATCAAATCTTGATATCAAATTAGGTAAATTCGTATATAAAGTCAAGTAAAGATATTGTAAGTTTTTTGGGGACATTCTCCTGCTGCCAAAATCTATAATTTAAACCTGCAAACAGCATAATTCTAAGTTGTTTTTACACCTAATCTTAATAGAACCAATCATTATAGCGGAAAACTTTTTTATCCCATTTAGTTGCCACTTTAAACTGCAATCAGCAATTTGCCCACTACTTTCTGCCGTTTCCCATCACATTTACTACCTCTTTCTTTTGTCTTTCTTTCTTCCCGATATCTTTCTCAACGAATAATCGGTTACCTGTAAATGGATCAATTTCAGTATAATACATTAATGCTGAATAAGTTGAGGGCAGGGGCGTAAATATCTGAACTTGTTCAGGGTTTGTATGAAGTACCTCGATCGCATATTTTTTTAATTTCTTCATATCCTTCTCGCGGCACCCCGGATGTGCGGCTATCAAGTAATAAGTTAAAAACTGTTTCTTCCCGAGCTGTTTGTTTGTTTTATCAAACCGTTTTTTGAATTCTTCCAAATATTTCGTATCGGGTTTTCGCATTAACTTCAAAACATTTTTGTCGGTGTGTTCGGGAGCTACTTTAATCTGTCCCGACACGTGATGAGCAGCTAACTCCTGAATGTAGTTATTTCCAAATTTTTTATCGTCGATTATCAGATCGTAACGCAAACCTGAAGCTATAAAAGCTTTTTGAATGCCATCAAGCTTTCTGATTTTTCTGAGTAATTGAATTTGCGGTTCGTGGCTAACATTTAGTTCGTTGCAGGTATGCGGGAATGCACAATTTTTGTTGATGCACAAACCTGTATGTTTCTTAACTTTACAGTTCATCCCATACATATTTGCCGTCGGTCCGCCAACATCGTGAATGTATCCTTCGAAGTCGGACAAACCGGTTATAATTTCTGCTTCCCGCAAAATTGATGCTTCGCTTCTTGATACAATATTTTCACCCTGATGAACATTTATCGAGCAAAAATTACATTCACCGAAACAACCTCTGTGTGTTGTTATAGAAAAGCGAATTGTTTCCAGCGCTTTTACTTTTCCGTCCTTCAGGTAAAACGGATGAACTTCCCGCTCGTAATCGAGGCCATAAATAGCATCAAGCTCTTCCTGCGTATTCTGCCGGGCGGGAGGGTTTTGAACTACATACCTGTCGGCACATTTTTGATTTAATCCTCTTCCCGTTAACGAATCATTGTTGTTATAGAAGGTGTGAAACATCTCGATAAACTTTTGTTTATCAGCAGCAACCTCTTCGAAAGAAGGCAGTGATAAAAATTTTTCTTTTGGTTCTTTCGATATGTAACACAACCCGCGAACTTCCAACGGAGTTTCATTTTGAGAAAGTTTCTCAGCCAATTCTAAAACCGGTTTTTCGCCCATACCATAAACCAGAAAATCGGCTTTGGCATCGAACAAAATTGGTTTCCGGATTTTATCGTCCCAATAATCGTAGTGAGCAATCCTTCGCAAACTTGCTTCAACACCCCCTAAAACAATTGGTTTAGTTTTCTTGAAATGCTGCCTGATTAGATTTGAGTACACAATCACAGCCCTGTCGGGTCGTTTTATGTTCAAACTGCCGGGGGTAAAATCGTCTCTCCGTCTTCTTTTTTTTGTTGCCGTAAAGTTTGCTACCATCGAATCGACGCATCCCGATGTAACTCCCCAAAATAATTTCGGCTCACCGAGTCGTGTAATATCTTTATTCGTTTTTAAATCCGGTTGAGCAATAATCCCGACCTTATATTCATATTTCATCAACAGTTTACCGATGATGGCGGCGCCATTAAACGAGCTGTCGATGTAGGTATCGCCGCTTATCAAAATCACATCCAACTCTGTCCAGCCTAATTTCTGTATTTCTTCTTTTGTAGTCGGTATAAACATTGATTCAATATAATTTCAAAAATCATATATTACAAAACTCAGAATTTATTTCTTATATTTGAACACAAATATGGAATTACAAAAAATAAAATTGACCCTCCAAACCTTATTGAAAATGGTTGGTTTGTATAAGCCACTCCGGTTTGTATATAATTTTATTTTTCTGTTCAATGCGAAAACCGAGTTAATATTTTCGGATTTGACTGCAAAATTTCGAACGCCGACTTTTAAAATAAAAGAAGATATCGAATCGCTTCTAGGGGAATCGGAAGTTTTAAAAACTCTCTTAGACAAGCTACAACCCGCCGATACCGTGTGGGATATCGGAGCGAGTTATGGAATTTATACCATCTTCTTTGCTCTTAAGGTTAATAAAGGAAATGTTTTTGCTTTTGAACCGGAAAAAGCAACCTACAAACTTCTCACCAAAAATATTCAACTTAATAATTTAAAGAATGTAACTCCTTTGCAAATGGCACTTGGTGATATTGAGGGCATAACCGAATTACATATTTCTGAATCAGCCAACATCGGAACGCACTCTCTTGCCGTTCGCACCGACTATCCGATTTCAAGGAAAGGACAAAAGATTCAGATTCAAAAAGGGTCCGATTTAGTAAAACAAAATGCGATTCTTTCTCCAACAGCAATTAAGATAGATGTCGAAGGCGCCGAGTTGAATGTTTTACGTGGGATTGAAACAATTTTATCTTCGCCGGTTCTTCGATTAGTACAGATCGAAATTCATCCAAAGCTACTTCCACTTTTCGGAGGGACGTTAGAAAATATTTTTATGCTGATGGAATTGAACGGCTTCGCCGCTATCAAATCAATTCAGAGGGGGACTGAGCTTGAGGTGCTGTTTATAAAACCGATGCTTGCAAAATCTTAAATTTTGAGTTACATTTCGTTTACAATGGACGACCAGTTTTACAGAAAAGAAAATCCGACTTGGCGGCAACCCGAACGGTGGATTAAAAAGCTTTTCAAAAACAAGCTTTTTAAGTGGGGAATAATCCCATTTTTGATTCTAATTACCGTTTTCTTGATCAGCGACAAAGGACCATTGAAACGATTTCAGCTTGAACAAGAGAAAAAAATATGGATCGAAAGAATTAAAGAAGCGAACGAAGAACAGAAAAGGCTTCGACAAGAATCGAAGGCGCTCGATAAAGATAAATTCGCAATTGAAAAAGCAGCTCGCGAAAAACACGGAATGGTGAAAGAAGGGGACACGATTTACAAACTGAAAGAAAGCGAGTAAAAGGATGGTTACCATTTAAGTGATGGAATTATTTAAAAAAATAAATTTAGATTCACACAATCAACAAATACCGGGGGCGCCTCTTGCCGAGCGAGCACGCCCGAAAACTTTGGATCAGTTTGTCGGGCAGACACATTTGCTTGGAAAAGGAATGCCGCTGCAACTTTTAATCGAGCACGATGAGCTTCCCTCAATAATATTTTGGGGACCGCCGGGGTGTGGCAAAACCACACTCGCGCGTATCATTGCAATCCACACAAAAGCCGATTTTTTTCAGCTCAGCGCAGTTTCTTCAGGAGTAAAAGATCTTCGCATTGTGATTGAGCGGGCAGAAGCAAACCGCAAACATTTCAATAAAAAGACAATCCTTTTCATCGACGAAATCCACCGCTTCAACAAAGCACAACAAGACGCACTCCTTCACAGTGTTGAAGATGGCGCTATAACACTAATCGGCGCTACAACTGAAAATCCTTCTTTCGAGGTCATCTCACCCCTTCTATCGCGATGCAAGGTTTATGTCCTTGAACCTCTCTCGAAAGTTGAACTTATACAAATATTAAAACAAGCAGTTGATAATGATGGATTTCTTAAAAAACAAAAACTGCAAATTTCGGACGACGTAAGCGACCATCTTATTTTGCTTTCAGGCGGCGATGCACGAATTTTATTAAACGGCATTGAAACAAGTGTACACCTCGTCAAGCAAAACAAAGAGGGCGAAAAAGTTTTTACAAAAAAAATTATCGAGGCAGCATTTCAACGGAAGGCAATCAAGTACGATAAAGCAGGCGAGGAACATTATAACATAATTTCAGCATTCATAAAAAGCATTCGCGGCAGCGATCCCGACGCGGCGGTCTATTGGCTCGCCCGAATGTTAGAAGCAGGCGAAGACCCTAAATTCATTGCCCGGAGAATGATTGTGCTTGCATCGGAAGACATCGGCAATGCCGACCCGTATTCACTTACGTTGGCTACAAGTTGTTTTACTGCAGTCGATTACATCGGAATGCCGGAAGCCCGTATCGTGCTTTCTCAAACTGCAACTTATCTGGCATCTGTTCCGAAAAGCAACGCTTCGTACACCGCCATCGAAAATGCTATGGCTGATGTGCGAAACTTGACAAACGAAGCAGTGCCGCTTCACATCCGTAACGCTCCAACAAAATTGATGGAAGAACTTGGATATTCCAAAGATTATAAGTACGCACATAACCACGAAGATGGATTTGTGGAACAGCAATTTCTTCCCGACAATTTAAAGAATAAAGTTTATTATAAGCCGACCGATTATGGGAGAGAGAAAACTATAAGAGAAAGATTAAACCAGATTTGGAAGAAAAAGCAGAGATGAAACGCAATCTCACAATCGGCATAGACGTCGGCGCTACGACTATTAAAGGCGGAGTTGTTGATATAGCAACACGTAAAATTCTTTCAAAGCAAAAAGTTGATACATTCGCATTACGAGGACCTAGTGCGGTTTTGAGACAATTGAACTTAATCATCAAGGAATTGATGTTAGAATATCGGCACGATGAATTTGCCGGTATCGGAATCGGTGCGCCCGGAATTGTTGATAACGATAACAGCACAGTAAAGAATCCACCCAATTTTACAGATTGGATTGAAGTGAATTTAGGCGAAGTAATCAAAAAGGAATTTTATCTTCCAGTAGTAGTAGAGAACGATGCGAATGCAGCGGCGCTCGGTGAGGCAAAATTTGGAGCCGGACTCGATTATCAAAATTTTTTTTTCATTATCTGGGGAACCGGAGTGGGCGGCGGAATAATACTCGACAACAATATTTACCGTGGTCCTTTTGGCGGTGCCGGCGAAATCGGACATACAACTATCGATTACAACGGGGCTTTGTGTAATTGTGGAAATCGCGGCTGTATCGAAAGTTACATCGGACAGCGATATCTTTCCGAGCGAACACGGCAAAAACTTGAGCGGCTACCTAAAGATGCTCCGCCATCAAAAATTATTCAGCTTGTAAAAGGTAACATCGGTTTGATTGAGCCGTATATTATTTCAGTCGCAGCCGAACAAGGCGATCCGTTTGCAAAAGAAATATTATCAGAAGCTGGTAATTTGTTAGGAGTTGCAATAGCTTCGATCTTGAACGTGCTTGATTTAAGAATTGTGGTTGTCGGCGGTGGGATTTCGGCGGCCGGCGTATATGTTTTTGATGCGATCACAAAATCTGTCCGCAGCAGAGTTTTAACTTCTATCAAGCCCGATGTGAAAGTGATACCGGCAAAACTTGGCAACACAGCGGGAATTTTTGGCGCCGCAAGTCTTGTGATGAATAATTGAATTACAATAATTATCGATGTTTCATAATTTTTTAAATATTGTACTCTTTATTTTACTTCTGTCTATAGCCCATCTCAATTCGGCTTACATTTGGGGGAAGGAAAATAGGTCTGTTGATTCTATTTTTACACCACAATCAAGTTTGATTTCAAACACAACATTAGCTCAGGATACTCTTAAAACCGAAATAGCTCCGCGCCAATCCGGCATCGACACGACCATCACATATTCGTCAACAGATTCTATCGTCTATTCAATCTCCAACCGCAAGATGATGCTATATGGTAAATCGAACATTAAATATAAATTGATGGAGTTGAAATCGGAACGTATCAACATCAACTGGCACACAGCGACTATGAAAGCACACGGCATAATCGACACGGCAGATACGACCGGTAAAAAATATACCGGCACGCCAATAATGATTGACGGTGGCGAGGAATTTAGAGGACACGAACTATTATACAACTTCAAAACTCAGAAAGGCAACATTAAACTCGCCGACACAAAATCGGACGAAGGTATTTACTACGGCAGTCGGGTTAAAAAGATGAGCAAAGATGTTCTATTCATCGCCGATGGTAAATACACCACTTGCGATAAGGACCAGCCCCACTTTTATTTTCTATCTCCAAAAATGAAAATGATTGTGCGCGACAAAGTAATTGCAGAACCGATTTACTTTCACATTGCGGGTGTTCCGGTTTTTGCACTTCCCTTTGGAGTTTTTCCGAGTAAATCGGGAAGACGTTCAGGTTTTTTTGCTCCCGCTTATGGCGATAATGCAACCTACGGACGATTTCTCAGAAAAATCGGTTACTACTGGGCAATGAGCGACTACACCGATTTGGCTTTGCACGGCGATTGGTACACAAACGGAAGCTACATCGTAAATTCTGAATTCAATTATATACTCCGTTATAAATTTAAAGGTGGCTTTTCAGGGGCTTATAAACGATTTATAACTTCTGAAAAAAACGACCCAAATTATTCAATAGACGAGGGCTACAACTTAAACCTTCGGCACAATCATGAAATCGATCCGACGATGCGTGCTGATGTAAATTTTTCATTTATGAGTAATAATAATTTTAGATTAACTAACTCTTTATCGGAAGCGTTACAGCAAACTATATATTCAAATGCTACAATCTCAAAATCCTGGGAGGGAACAAAAAATAGCGGCTCAATGAACTTATCGAGAACACAAAATTTAACAAACGGAAGAATTGATGAAATATTGCCTTCATTAAATTTCAACAGAAGTACAAGTTTTCCGTTCCGACGAAAAAAAGTAATCGGAGATCTTCTTTGGTACGAACAAATCGGATATAATTATCAGGCAACTGCTTCTAACAGTCGAGCAAAAATTCCAATAACAGTTCCGGTCGTAAATATTGAAACTTTCAGACGCGATAATCGACAAGCTTTAAATCAAAGTTCCAGCATTAGCATATCACCAAAATTCGGATATATCTCTGTTACACCAAGCTTGTCGTTCCGCGATGAACGGAGGCAGAGCAATAATTTTGTTCCGGTACTAAATACAACCGATAGCTCTCTGCAGGAAATAAAAGAAAAGGATTTTTATTTTGCCGGATATATGTCGTCGGGTGTTTCAGCAAATACACGTTTGTATGGAATTGTTCAACCGAATGTTTTTAGCGTTACCGCATTCCGCCACACAGTTACTCCAAATCTTGCAATCAATTATTCAAAACAGATATATGGAAAGAACATCACAAAGGGGGAGATGCTAGCACGCTTCGATGTTGGCAATCAGTTCGAAATGAAATTGAAACCGAAAGCCAAAGAGGAAGAAGAACAAAAAATTCAACTGCTGAATGTTGGTGCAAATGTTTCCTACAATTTTTCAGCCGACAGTTTAAATTTATCGAACGTCGGAGTTGGGTACCGGACAAGTATTGGTGAATTATTGAATTTCAGCGGCTCAAGCAGTTTTAATTTGTATAAATTTGATGAAACGTCAAACCGGCTGGTTAATAAGTTTATGATTACCGAGGGTAAGTTAGCGCGTTTGGAAAATTTCTCCATCAGTTTATCAACTTCGCTTTCGGGAGATCGGAAGCAAAAAGCAGGTGGATTATCGGAAACCGATACTGTTCGACAAAGCCAAAGCGGATATCAGGGCTTGTACCAGCGGAATGAACCAGATTTCTCAATCCCTTGGCGGCTATCTTTTAGCTGGAATTTTGCCGAAAGTTATATACCAAGAGCAAAACACAGGTCAGCAAATATATCAACATCTCTCGAATTTAATCTTACAGAAAATTGGAAATTCAGAATGAACGGCAATTATGATTTGATACGGAAAGAAATTTCGGCACCAAGTATAAATATCGACCGCGACCTGCATTGCTGGGTTATGAATTTTGAATGGGTTCCAATGGGTAACTATAAACATTACAAACTTGAGATCCGAGTGAAAGCCTCGCAGTTGCAAGATGTGAAGATTACAAAGCAGAGGACGACATATTAGGATTTTAGATTTTAGATTTTAAATTTTAGAATTTAGAATTTAGAATTTAGAATTTTAATGGGGGATTAGAATTTTTTTGACGACTAATTTCGCGTAAAATCTCCCTGCTTCTTGCTTGAAGTGCCGGACCAACGTATGGTTGCATGTTTTCGATTACTAATTTAAGCTCGTCTCTAAGACCCTTCTGGCGTTTTGCTGCGTTCATTAATATCGTCATAGAGTATACTTTAACAGCAATAGGAGATTTGATAGAGTTAAGATATTCAAAGCAAAGCATCACTACGTTACCGAGTATCGAACGTGGGATGGCTGCGTTTTGAAGGATACGCAGGACATTACGCTTGACCGCATCGTGCACACCCGGTTCCTGCATTTTCCTAATCATCGGTTTAAGCCAAGGATTCAAAAGTTCAGGTTGGTCGTCGGCGCACTGACTTAGTATCCACGCCGAACGCTGGTTTATACGATAGTCATCGGAGATGAACAATTCCATCAACTTTTTCAAACGCCTTCTATCGCCTCCCACCCAGTTAGCAATCTTTTTTACCTGACGTTTAGAATGTTCTCGGAGAATTTCTTCTTTTAAATTCATAAATGATATTTTATAAGGTACTTATAAGATTATCTTGAAATTCTAATATAATCAAAAAGTTGGATATTCTTTTTTAAGAAATAAATCCGTAAATTTACAACAGAACTTGTTAGGTTTACCATGAAATTTGTGGCTGATACGATGCTCGAAAAGTTAGCCCGTTGGCTTCGCCTTATAGGAAACGATGTGGTTTACGATTCTTCTAAATCCTTTAAAGAACTTGTAAATATTAGCAACAGCGAAGAGCGGGTGTTTTTAACTCGCAGGAAATCTTTTCCTGAAGGCATTTCACCGATTATTTTTTACGACGTCTGCAGCGAAAACTTTGACGTCCAGATGAAACGTGTTATCACTCAGTTTGGTTTAGACATAAACGCTACACTTTTTACACGATGTATTGAATGTAATGTAGAAGTTGAAAAAGTAAAAAATAAAGAAACTGTTAATGGCAGAGTTCCGCAACGGTCGCTGGAAGGTTTTACAGATTTTTTTGAATGCCCGAAATGCAAGAAAGTGTTTTGGAAAGGGGCTCATACAACTAATACTCTAAAAAAATTAAGTCGGATTTTGGATGGAAAAATTTAATATATTATAGGAGAATAGTATGGAACTAAAAATTGTAAGGATTGAAAAGCCAGCCGATATGAACTTCATACTCGGTCAGTCGCATTTTATAAAAACTGTCGAAGATATTTACGAAGCTGTAGTTTCGACAAACCCTAATATCAAATTCGGGGTTGCGTTTTGTGAAGCGTCGGGTCCGTCGCTCGCACGCTATATAGGTAACGACCAAAACTTGATCGAAATTGCAAAGAAGAATGCTATGAATTTATCAGCCGGTCATTCCTTTGTTTTGTTTATGGAAAATGGTTTCCCGATAAACATACTAAATACGATAAAAATGGTGCCGGAGGTGTGCAATATCTTTTGCGCCACTGCAAATCCTGTTGAAGTAATAATCGCCGAAACTGAACAGGGCCGTGGTATCCTTGGGGTAATTGATGGATTAAAAACACAAGGTATCGAGACTGACGACGATATTAAATCTCGAAAAGGTTTGCTAAGGAAAATCGGTTACAAATTGTAGTGATCATTACGGTAATATTTTTAACCGTAAAGTACGCAATGATTGCGCAACAGATACAAGGTAATCTTTAAATATAAAAAAGTGAAATGGAATTATTATGATTAATCATTCAAATATTACAGCGCCAAGAGGAACTCAAATCTCCTGCAAAGGATGGATACAGGAAGCCGCACTTCGTATGTTAATGAACAACCTTGATGCGGAAGTTGCCGAAAAACCGGAAGAACTTATAGTTTACGGCGGAACAGGAAAAGCAGCGCGAAACTGGGATTGCTACGATGCTATCGTACGCAGTTTGAAACAACTTGAAAACGATGAATCGCTTCTTGTCCAATCCGGCAAACCAGTAGGGATTTTCAAAACACACACCGATGCACCGAGGGTGCTGATTTCAAATTCAATGATTGTTCCGCATTGGGCTACGTGGGATGAATTTCGGCGACTTGAAGGACTTGGCTTAACAATGTACGGACAAATGACAGCCGGTAGCTGGATTTATATTGGCTCGCAAGGAATTCTACAAGGGACTTATGAAACATTTGTAGAATGTGGTAATAAATACTTTGGTGGAAATCTGTCAGGAAAATTCATACTCACTGCTGGTCTTGGCGGGATGGGTGGCGCTCAACCTCTAGCAGCAACAATGAACGGTGCCGCTATACTTGTAATCGAAGTGGATCGAGTAAGAATTGAGAAACGATTAAAAACCGGATACCTCGACAAATCAATAGACAATATCGATGAAGCACTCAAACTTGTTCTCGATGCGAAAGCGAAAAAGGAGGCATTGAGTGTCGGATTGATCGGCAATGCTGCCGAAATTTTACCGGAGATTGTTAAGCGTGGAATTGTTCCCGATATTCTCACCGACCAAACATCGGCACACGACACGTTATACGGTTATGTGCCCGCCGGAATCTCATATCAGCAAGCTCTCGCACTTCGGCACAGCGATCCACAAAAATATATTGCAATGGCGCGTGTTTCAATCGTCGAGCATCTGCTGGCGATGATAGAGCTACAAAAGCGAGGAGCTGTTACTTTCGATTATGGCAACAACATACGCGGCGAAGCTTTTGCAAATGGAGTCAATAACGCTTTCGATATTCCCGGATTTGTGCCTGAATATATCCGTCCGCTTTTCTGCGACGGGAAAGGTCCTTTCCGCTGGGCTGCACTTTCAGGCGACCCTGAAGATATCTACAGAACCGATAGAGCCATTATAGAAACATTTCCGGAAAATAAACCACTCATTCGTTGGATTGAAACTTCACAGAAGAAAATCCATTTTCAAGGATTGCCTGCACGAATTTGTTGGCTCGGTTATGGCAAGCGAGCCAAGATGGGAAAAATTTTTAACGACCTTGTTTCAAAAGGTGAAGTAAAAGCCCCCATTGTAATCGGGCGAGATCATCTCGACTGTGGTTCGGTTGCATCGCCAAATCGCGAAACAGAAAAAATGAAAGACGGAAGCGATGCAATTGCCGATTGGCCCATTCTTAACGCCCTGCTTAATGCGGTCGGAGGTGCGAGTTGGGTAAGTGTACATCACGGCGGCGGTGTCGGAATCGGAATGTCGATTCATGCGGGAACAGTCGTAGTCGCAGACGGAACAAAAGAAGCTGAACGCCGGCTTGAACGTGTTCTCACATACGATCCCGGAATGGGTATCATCCGCCATGTAGACGCCGGTTACGAACGCGCAATTGAGAATGCTAAAAAGTTTAATGTAAATGTGCCGATGATGAAATGTTGATTTTATTGATTATAACCGTTCAATCTTATCCGAAAACTGAAGTAAAAAAGGTAACTCATATATTTTCAACATAAAACTTGATTATTTCAAAAATAAACATTATACTTTAAACAAAATAAAGGAGGTTTGTTACGACAGAACCTAAAATAGCTCAAAAAGCTCCAATAGTTTTAGAGCCTGAGCAGGAAAATATGAGTTGTGCGCTTGTGGTTTATCCACCAACCAGCCATTCTGCAATGGAGCGCAAAAACCAAAGATATCAATCCGGAAATGTTTGAGTTAACCGAGGAATCTAAAATCGCTTATCGCGGCAACAAGCGTACAAAAATAAACCTATATTCGACCGTACACATAAAACGCAGTAAATAAATAGATGCAAATTTTTTTAACTCATAAAGATCGTTTAATTTTAGGTGGCAACGGCAGTTATCCAACCTCTATTATCGAAGTCGATAAAGAGGGAAACCAGAAGAAGCACGAAATCAGTGAAAAGTTTAGCCGTCCTTGGATTAAACATCATTTTCAAACACAAATTTTACGCGACACAGGCACGACCGAATCGATAGAAGCTCGTAATAGGAATCTCATAGATGTGTTAAAAACCACACTACCTTTGGCCGAAAATTCTTATTCCGAATCTTCGTTGGGGTGTTGGCGACCATTTCTTGAGTCGACTTTTAAAACGACAGAAGCCGCCTGGTATTCAGGTAACCGAAAAATATTCCTGAAAGAAAAATTTGATAAAGCTGTCGAACAATTAGAAATTGATGTTCCCCTCTCAAATCATCAACGAGGTTTTCTTTTTTTAGACGAGATGCGTTTCCTCCGTAGGTTTCCAAAAATTCCTATCAAGCTTTTTTTTGCAATCTCACAAAATTACTTACTCGACCTTTACGAGATTCTTAAACAGACAATTATCCAAAACCCTCACAACCGTGATATCGAGCAATTGATGTACCTTTTTTACAAAGGGTTTGATAACATTGCGGAATTGATAGAATTCGCCCGCGACTTAAACCGTCATGAATATGTCGAGTGGATTAACTGGGCAGAAGACGACAAGAGAAGCATGGCTGAAATCAAACGGTCTGAAAACGATTTTAAATCGGCTTTTTATTTTTACGATTCAGCAAATCTGACACCGGCAGAGTATAAAGAAATTGCAGAATGGTATTTAGCCGAGAACGAATATAAACTCGCTTACCATTTTTATTATAAAGGCAAAGAGTTTGAAATCGCCCTCGATATATTGCAAAATATAGGAATAAAAGAGTTTGCCTCTTTAACATTGATGCGGCAATTATCCAACTCATTAAACAGCGATTTATCCGATGCAGCTGTTAAAAATATGTTCGAGCAAGAGCTCGAAACATTACGCGGTTTCAACAGGATTCGCTCGAACGAAGCTTATCAAAAAGTTGCTTCGGTTCCGGCTGCTCGTTTCGATCGAGAGACTGTCGAGAATAAATACGCATTCGGTGAACTAACAGAAGAAGAATATGTACGCTTGATTACACAACTTCGCGATAGACGTCATTAATTAATTTCAGGGTTAAAGTATGGCACAAACAATATCTATTAAAATTGGAGTCGAGAGATGTATCCACTGCGGGCACAAGTGGATCGACTATTCGCATTCGCGCGAGTTCTGCTATATGTGTGGCCGAAAGAACATTTCAGAAACTCTCTCACTTTCCGACATAAAAAATGCAATCTCTACACTCCGTAACGAAGATAAACAATATTTAGACAAGCACACCAAACGGGCTGCAGTTTTAAAACAGCGATACCGCGAAACTACCGATTTATATTTAGTCCGCGCTAAAGACATTTTCGCTAAAATCCAACCATACTATTATCAGGGCGTAGTTTCAGAGAAGGTAGTTGAACAATTGATATTTTGCTTCCGTTTGTTTTCCGAAACCGGCTTACAAAAATCGGCCGCAAGCTGTGCTTATATGATAGCCACAGCATATTTGCAGCGAGGCATCGAAAAAGAAATTCAGAGGATTGAAGATTTGGGCGACCTGATTGCGGCACGGCAATGGTTTTTACGTCTTGACGCTAAAGAATGGGAAGCAGCCATCAATCTGCATGTCGGTGAAAAAGCAATGGCAACTATTAGCACCGACTCGGCACTTTTGCAAACGATGATGCAAATTGCTTTATGGCATTTTTATCGTGCTCGGAATTTTTACTTCGATAAAAAAGCCTCACAACTTGTCGAACGAATACAATTCGATATCGATCAAACTACCAAACTTCTTTCGTCATACACACGTGGTTTATCGGAAATTGAAGCCGCTAAAATTTCCGCTTACGGAAACGAAGCTCAGGGTGCCGAAATCCGAAAAGGTCTTGAATCTTTAGGTAGCTCGATGAGTTATGGCTTGGAGGTTTTCGGAGAAAATATCGAGCAAGCCGGCGGAAGCTTGAATCGGGCACTTCAAAGTATGGTCGGAATTCTCAGCGCAAGCTTGAGCCACACCGCTTATGCAATTACTTCTGCTATGGGTAAACCGAACAAGATTTTAAGAGATAGCGTCATAGATATAGGAAGAATGATTAATGCAAGCTCTCAGGCATTAACCCCCGAAACTTCGAAGTCGATAAACGACCTCGGCACTAAGTTAGCCAAAAGCACTGCCAATAAAAACATGCTGCGGAAAATTGTGTCGAATGACAACTTCAAGAATCTTACCGATTCGATAATGCCAAACACACAAAAAGCGATTGATAACATCGGTAACCTCGATCAGCCCTCCGAAAAATCGCCCGACAGTTTATTAGATACATTGTTAATCGAGGGGATGGATTCAGTGATATATCAAATGGAGAAAAGAAATTAATTAACAAAAATAAATAATACTTAAGGAGATTACATGCATAGTGTTGGACATATAGAATTACCGACGACTGATTTTAAGATGACACAAAAGTTTTTCGGTAAGTTATTCGGTTGGAAATTTGAGGAAGTGCCCGATTGGGATTACATGCTTTTTTATGCACCAGAAAAGCCACACGGCGGGTTTTATAAAGTGAAGAAAATGGCAAAGAAACATACTGTATTGATTTACATCGAAGTAGATTCTATTGATGTAAAATTAAAAGAGATTAAAAAATTGAAAGGAAAAGTTGTGGTTCCGAAATCTCCGATTGCTCAAATGGGCTGGTGGGCAAAGTTTGAAACTCCTGACGGCTGCCATGTAGCCCTCTGGGAAAGTGTCAAGAAGATGTAAGTTACGCTTTAACGAGTAAAAAAAAATATTAGCCGGTTCCTTCAGAACAAGCCACAATCTATGTTCTGGGCGCCGGCTTTTCCCTTCATAAAAATTTACCTCCTATCGTCCATTTTCCTGAAAAATTCAATAGAAAGAGTTAAATTGGAATAAGTGAAAGAAACGAAAAT
>JBBIOD010000041.1:0-15762 GCA_037443545.1 Ignavibacteriales bacterium
TAAGTTGTATCATAGATTAATATATCCGCCCCCATAACAAAATTAAAAACACGCTGATTTGGTTCGGGTGAGCATTCCAAGTATTTGGTAACAATATCTTGTTCAACGTTCCGAACCGATTGGGCAATGTAACGATCGAACGGTTCATTATCGCTAATATAGACTATCGATTTTCCGTTTTGGTTGATGCGATATCCAATTGCGAAAGTTGGATGATTCATAAATATACTTTTAACCTCAGCATCGAAGACTTTGAATTCATCTTCGCCGATAGGTTTGAAATTGATTTTTGCTTTTAGTTCGTTCAATTGTATTGGGAAATATACTTTGTTCATCTGGTCTGAAATCATATCGGGAAGCGAAACACTTTTTGTTTCTCCTGATACAATTGTAAATTCGTTCCCTGAAATAAATGCCGGCTTAAAAAACGGGAACCCCTGTATGTGATCCCAATGCGGGTGCGATATCAAGACATAAGCATTTATCGAATCGCCGGTTTCAATCAGTTTCTCTCCAAGATTCCGTATCCCAGTACCGGCATCTAATATAACTAAATTATTGTCATCCAATCGTAACTCAACACAAGGTGTATTACCGCCGTATTTTACGGTTTGTTTGCCCGGAGTTGGGATTGAACCTCTCGTTCCCCAAAATATTAGTTTCATATTTTATTTTTGACTATCATTTTAGATATGACTTTGCATAAGCAATATAATTAGTTGCCGATTCTTCCAACATTTTTTTCTCGTCATCACGTAATTCCCGCATAACTTTTGCCGGTACACCAGCCACAAGCGACCCATCAGGAATTTTTTTATTTTGTAACACTACCGACCCTGCAGCAACTAAGGTATATTCACCAATAATCGCTCCGTCCAGAATACAAGAACCCATTCCTATCAAACTGTAATTACCCACAGTGCACGCATGCAGAATTGCGCGATGCCCAACTGTTACGCGTTCGCCGATAATTGTGGGAAGAACTTCCGATACGTGAATAATTGCCCCATCCTGTATGTTCGTTCCTTTCCCGATTAAAATACTATTAACATCGCCCCTTACTACAGCGTTGAACCATATACTAGCATCTTCCATAATTAAAACATCACCAATAATTTCGGCACTCTCGGCAGTGAACGAGGGTGAGATTAATTTTGGAATTTTATTTTGATATTTGTGGATCATAATTATTTGTTCGACCGATAGATTGGGGGTTTCCAGTTTTTCTTTTTCCAAGATATTAATTCAATCCGAACCTTTCCAATTACCACTTTCATCTTGGCTAAAATAGGTACACGTGCTTCATCGTTACTGAACCATCCTTCGAACCCGCCCGAAAAGCCATACACTCCTTCAAAATCTGCCCGACCGTCAAATTCTATTACATCGACCGGATAATCGACTGCATCGATATTCACACTTTTATTTCGGTTAGAAAAATTTATTGTAGTATTTGATAATTTTTCGACTACTACGGTCGGTATGCGGACGGTCCCGTTCCGCAATAGATTATACCGGGCAAAATAAAAAAGGGATAAACCATCCTGCACCAAAGTATCTATACTGAGTGTATCTCGTTTTTCCAACATCCCTTTTCCCCAAATGCCATGTTCAAAATATATTTTATTATTCGGGTAATCAAAATCGTATGTAACGTACTTAACTTTCGTCCCATCTTTAGACCTTGCTCGAAACCAATACGACGCAACATTACTATTAATTTTGCTCTCATAAATTTCGTGCAGATCAATAAACGGCAATCCTTTATAACTATCCATGTATGCAATAGTTTTGTACATCACTTTACCGTCCTGAATAATTTTTTCAAAAATTTTCAAGCGTATTTGCCCTAAGTTGATGAATGCATAACTTACATTGTAAGTAAGTTCCTCATCAACCTCGAATTCAAATCCTCTATTCAAAGAATCTGAATCGTGATTTTGATAAGCAGCAATCAATTTGATTTGAATAACGACAAATAATCCGAGGATGAGATAAATTCTATTCAGCTTCATCTCTATTTTTATTAAAACAGCTCTACGGTTTTAGACCGGCAATTTTTTCGGCTTCGGGAAATAGCGATATCGCCTTTTTTAATTGAACGTCTTCAGACTGAATAACGGGGTATGAACCTTCGTTACCCCAGATGTTTCGACCGATCTGCGCTTTAGCAAAAGCTTTAATGAATCGAATATCTTTTTCGTATTGTTCTTTATTAAACTCGATTTCTTTTTTCTTGCCCAACTCTACCATTTCTTCTAACATACTATCAGAAATATTAAATTCGTTCAAGAATTTTTTGAAATCTTTTTCATAATTTTTACGGAACTGTATTCCTTCTTTTTCAAAAAATTTGTTAGCAAATTCTAAGAATATCGCTTTGCCGCGAAGTTGAGCAGAATAATTGGTTAACCTTTCGGATTTAATTATAAAATCTGGTGTTATTCCGCCGCCGCCGTAAACTGTTCGTCCTTTGGCAGTTAAATACTTCGGACGTGAGGTATCGCTTTCAATTTTATGATCGATATTATCAACCTCTACTTCATCACCATCTTCGAGGGGTTTGCGGTACTCTGCCATATCCTTACCGAACGGTTTTTGTATCAACCTTCCCGAAGGTGTGTAATACTTAGCAATAGTTAACCGGAAAGCTGAGCTGTCGGGCAAATCAAACTGTCTTTGCACTAAACCTTTACCGAAAGATGTTTCGCCCACAACTAAACCGCGATCCCAATCTTGAATTGCACCCGATACAATTTCGCTTGCTGATGCTGATCCATGATTGATAAGCACAATAATAGGAATGTTTTGATATTTTGAAATTCCACTCGAAATGTACTCTTCTTCAAATTCTTTTTTACGTGATTTTGTATAAACAATTTTTTTCCCCGGCGGAAGTAGTTCGTCAGCCATCCGGAAAGCTTGCTCCAAATATCCCCCCGGATTATTTCGTAAATCGAGTATCAACCGTTTCATCCCTTTATTTTTTAGTTTTTGTAAAGCCTCTACAAATTCATCACGAGTAGTTGCAGAAAAACGGTTTACACTTAAGTATCCTATTTCATCGTCTATCATATATGATACGTCAACACTGTAAAGTGGTATTTTATCCCGAATAATTTCGAATTCGAGTAAATCCTTCATCCCTACCCGCAGGATAAGAACTTTAACTTTAGTTCCTTTTGGACCGCGTAATTTTTTAGGAACATCTTCACGTTTGATTCCAATAGCAGAGGTATCGTTGATTTTTAAAATTTTATCAGCTGCTAATATTCCTAACGCTTCACTCGGACCGCCAACGATGGGGGAAACTACCACCAATGTATCATTCAAAACATCGAATTCGATTCCTATTCCTTCAAAACTGCCTCTGAATTCTTCTTCAGCCCGTTTGGCGTGTGCAGCCGGAATATATACAGAGTGAGGATCCAATTTTTGAAGTAACCCTACGATTGCCCCTTCGACTAACTCTTTTGAGTTAATCTCTTCGACATAAAATTTTTCAGTTAAACTTAAAACATCCTTAAATTTGCTGAATTGCACATAAATATTATCACCCGAAAAAACGGTGTTTAATTGAGTCCCAAAAAATAAGGCAGCAGCCATCAATATTATGACCGTTGCCCACGAAAAACGTTTTATCATAAATAAACCTCTAATGATTGATTTCACTGTTTTAGTATATTTAAAAAACAAATTAAAGTCAAATGCTAACGCACTGGTTTCCACTCATCTACGATAGATTTTTTGAATAGTAACACTGTGATGGCATTTAGTAACCATAAAAAAATTATTTTTATATATCCGCTTTTCCGATACCTGCGTGGCGATTCGAAAACTCGTAATTTCCAATCGAATTTAATCTTGCCATACCAACGCACTCGGCGGAAAAAATCAAAGTCTTCGCCGGCTGCAACTCTCTCGTCGTAACCGCCAACCTGATCGAACATCGCTCGTTTTACGACGTGGCATTCGCCCCGTCCCATCCCCAACCCAATCACATTCAAAATGTAAAAATATGCGTTTAAAAAATTATGAAAAAACTTATCGGCAAAAGTTTCTATGTTGGGATAAATGTAAACAGGGGCGGTAATACCTTTTACTGACGACAATTCGACAACTTCTCTTATATGAGTAAAAAAAAAGTCGATGTCTGAAATCAGTGTGTCGCCATTAATGAACACGAGTATCTCACCACTGGATGCGCGAACCCCGGTGTTCCTTCCGATTGAGATGTTTTGCTTAACACGGTTTTTGTTTTCAACCACAACATCGGCATACTTCCGGGCTATTTCCAAAGTCTTGTCAGTTGACCCACCATCGCTAACAACTAATTCGATGTTGTAGCGTTTTTTTAAGTCAGTTGTAAATTGTGATAGTATCCCATCGATAATTTTTTCCTCTTGCAAAGTGGGTATCACAACACTTATTTTTTTTGCTTCGCTCAAATATCGAAAATTCTTTGTGTAATTTGTGTTTGCCAGTTGTCTCTCAATTCGATGTTCCACACCGGTATAACCGTTGAACTTTGATACACTTTTTCTAAACCGGCTTCTGAGAGTGAGACTGTTTCGACGGGACATCTCCAAAACTCGGCTGGGTTTTCGGTTTCAAGGTCAATGCGAATCTTTAACCATTCATCTACTAAACTAAGTTTATTGATGTTGGATAAACTACCTATACTTTTTAAACGGCGGTCGGTTATTTCGATTCCCGTAGCTTCATAATATCTATCGGGGGCATCGCCCGCCATCAAGCCATAATTCCACTCCACTCCAAACCGAAGTTTTAATGGGTTAATCTCTCGGTTGATTAGTTTATACTCGACTGTAATTTCGGATGATTTATGTGAGATGAATATTTTTTTGATTAATTGAATTTTAGAGATTGTGTTCTCATAATTAACTGTGCCATCGTGAACTAGTTCGATGATAGCCGTATTATTTTTTGTGTAAGTCCGAACATCGTATTTCCCAAATACGAAACTTCCAATTTCGTTGTAATTCATTTTCACGAAATCATCGACTGTAGTATTCTCATTAAAGAAATGATCAATTAGAGATGCGTGTTGATATTTATCGTAAATTAAAAATTCGTGCAGATTCGATTCTTGGGTTTGGTTGGGCGAGAGATTTTTCTGTAGTAATTTTTTATGCGAAGCTTCAGGACGACGGCTAACTATATCGAGGATATTCAATCGTTTCGGTCTATAGTCGTACTCGAAAATTGCACCTCCCATATCTGGTTTGATATAAACGTTTGATGCTGGCGTTTCGACAATTACTTCCATCTTTCCATCACAATCAGCATCAACAACTTCGATGGCGATTTTTTGGTCCTCGATTTTATCTATACAATTTTCAGCTTGGATTAAACTGCGATAAATAGGATATCGTAGGTTTGGCAGATACAAACCACCAAACACACCATGCCAATAAGCATCGTTGCATTGCCCCGCCAAAAGAAATTGTTTTGCTTCGTTAACATTGTTCCCACGATCTTCGGAATTCTTTATTTTTTTAGAAACCCGAAGCATTTTCTTATGCATCCAGTTTGCTTCGGGGTATTTTGCTAAAAAATTCCGCCAATAACCGCCACGAACAAAAACTTCGTATCTCTCTAATCGATGGTGTTTTAATTCGTTTTCAAATTCCTCAAAATTTTCAGCCGACTCGTATGGTAGCGCCCATTTCAACATCTCAGGATACGAGGCAGTTGGTAAATAAATTTTATCGATGGGTGCAATATTATTAACAGCTTCTGCAAAATGGATAGTTTTTATCCAATCATTATTTTCGACTAATGCAGCAAAAAAATTTTCCAACCATTTATTTTCGTAAACGTGTTGATAGGTGTTGGGCCACGCGCCGAATTTCTCGCCGTCGTCGGCAAAAACAGCAATACGCTTTCCACCGTCAGCAGCCCTACTCCGAAGCCAATTTATTGTTTCTTCAACAGGTGCAAAGGGAATTGTATATCTTAATTTTTTACTTCCAGGAAAAATATTTACCACCCTTCCCTGTTCCTCAGTTGTGTAATATCCATACAAAGCATGCTCCTGTAAACCAGCATACATAAAATGAGCTTCATCTATGGACAAAAAATTTACGCCGGCTTCAGAAATTTCTTTTACGATAGCTTGTTCCCAAACTCTTTCGGCGAGCCACATTCCTTGGGGATGATAATCGAATATGTCGGTTATGTAATTAGTAAGTTTTTCGATTTGATGAATTCTATCGAGAGGTGGAATGATAGATAAGATTGCCTCGTAGTATGAACCTGTTAAAAGTTCTACTTGTCCTCGTGCTATTACATACTTCAATTTTTCGATGAATTCGGGATGATTACCAATCAGCCACTCGAGTAGGATGCCGGTGTAATGCTGTGTAACTTTTATGCTTGGGAATTTTTCTACAACCTCTAAAAAAGGTTTATACGACTTCTGATAAACATCTTCAAAAACGTGATCAAAATTCCCAATTGGTTGATGGTTATGAACGGCAAAAATAAGATTTACGGTGTTCATTTTATTTTTATTAAGGTTGGATCACCCTCGATACTATATAAAGTTTAAATTCCACATCGGGTGTTACTACTAATCCCAATTTTTTGTATAACTTGATGAAAGCTTTTGCTTTCAAAGGAAAATTGTAGCTAACTCGATCATCAGGAATGTCTTCGGCTTGTTTACCTTCCCACACGTAAGGTCCATTTTGTAACATTAGTTTCTTCCACGATACTTTAAGCCAAATTTTATTATCGGGACTGATCTCTAAAATTTCTCTGTATGGTGATAATGAACTGTTTGAAAAAGGAACGATCGCAATGTTGTCAGGGTAAACCGGATCCCAGATTTTAAGATATCCTCCGACATCGGAACTGTCCGATATTACTTCATCGTAAATATTCGTAACCTCAAACCTGAACATGATAGAATCGGGTGTAAAAAATGTTACTTTCGGAGATTTGGTAGGATCAAAATAATATTCGCGAATATTAAAATAAATCGGTGTAACACTATCAGGGACTGTGATTCTACCCACCAAGATATCTGGAGGAGCTTTATATTCGGGTAATGTTTCGTCGCAAGCCGGGAAGATGCCTACTGAAAAAATAATCGTGATAAAACCTGTTAAATAATTTATAAATTTCATAATACTAATCCTTTTTAAAATTCTAACCTTATTCCAGCTCTTGTTCGACGTGGGTGGTAATAAGCCGAGGGGTCATCCAATTCACCTCCGATCCGTCCATTCGCATCAACCCATCTAACATTTTTAGCGTTTAACACATTTCGAATATCAACGTAAAAATATAGGTTCACATTCTTCATAAACCCAAATACAACTTTTTTAGAGGCTTTAATATCTATGTTTGAAAAATCCTTCATCCTCGCGTTGTTCGGAATAAAAGATTTTATGAGTGTTGAATCTCTACTGGAAGCTGGGGGATTAAAACCATCTTTTGTAGGATAATGAGTGTACGGTTTTGGCGTATTAAATTGGAATAGAACATTGATGAATAAATCGGAAGGGAGGGAGAATTCAATATTTCCCTTCACTGTGTGGCGCTGGTCCCAACTAAGGTAAAAGGGTTTGGGAAAAAGAGCAAAACCCCATTGTGCATAATTTAATGATTGATTTACGTACTCGCTTAAACCCTTTGCCACCATATAAGTGTATGATATCGTGCCATTTATGTACTCTCCGTGTTCTCGGGAAAAGTTTAATTCTAATCCATTGGCTTCAGCATAAGGATTGTTCACGTATTCAGCGAAACCAAAATCGCCTGCATATCGGCTATTAAGTGGAATAAGAGTTTTAGTATCAATTTGGTTGGTCGTATTTTTATTGAAATAGGTCGCACTTACTACTAATTGATTCCAGAATATATATTTTATACTTATTTCCCAAGCTTTAGTTTTTTCAGGAAGCAAATCCGGATTACCCACTAATGCGCGCGCACCTTTCGAGATTGCAACATTGTTCAAACCGGAATACAAGTAATCGAATAGTGGAAATTGAAAATACTCGCCATAATTAATAAATATATAGCCATTAACATCTATCGGTGCCGACAAACCAATACGTGGACTTATAGAATATTTGAATTTTGATTTAATAAACTTTGCTATCCCTTGTCGATAAGTAGTGTCGCTAGTTATTGAATCGATATCAGCAATATTTTCCACTAAAGGTCTTTCAGCAGTAGGGTCAAGGAAATCAAACCTACCACCAATATTTAGCGTGAATCCTTCTTCATCAAATTTATCCTGAATATAAAAACTACCGCTCCTCGGATAATATTTATAGTTGGATGAATAATTCAACTGTGGTTCACCCACCAATGGTTTTCCGTAATAAGTTTTGCGTGGTTCGTATTTGATCATATCCGAAAAAATTGAATATTGATTAAACTCAAAGCCTACCTTGAACAAATGACTTTTCACAATTTGGCTTGTGATGTCGCCTTTTATTGTATATATATTTTGATTCTGTTTCACCCACCAGGCTCTATTTCCTTCAGTGATGTATTGTAAATAAAAATCGTATTGATAGACAGAAGTATCGATACTATTTTTTGATCCCCCGTTGATATTTTGATTTAAGGAATACAGACTTAAACTGACATTATAAAATGTTTTTTCGGAGAGGGAATGATTCCAAGCAGTTGATACCCGGATTGCATCTCTCGAACGTGGAGGTAATCCGTCCAGATTAAACCGCCAGCTAAATTCGTAGTCGTGCCAACGCTTGAATGAGGAAAGAGAAGATAAACTTAATCGTTTACCGTTTCCGAAATTGTAATCGAATTTTGAGAAATTAGATAATTCGCGTTGGATTGGATAATCGAAAAAGTGCTGGAAATCCTGCCACCACCTTGTATCAGTTAAATGCAAATTGAATGCTGTGAAATAACCAAGATTTTGTATAATCGGTCCGCTTGCTGATATTTCAGCATCCGTAACCTTACTTACCTGCTTCCCACCTAACCAATTATCTTTATCGAGTCGTAATTGAAATTTGTGCCTGTCGGTACTCGTTTTTGTAATGATATTCACGATTCCCGATAATGCGTTTCCGTATTCGGCATCAAACCCTCCGGTTTGAATGAGCATTTCTGTAATTGCACTCTTAGGAAGTTCAGCACCTGCACCCCCACCGATAACATCTTGTATCGGTAAACCGTCAACAAAGTAAAGGACTTCCGAAGTTTTACCACCTCGAACGTGACCTTCAAGTGTAACTCCAGGCTGCAAAGTTAATACCTCCTGCATCGATGTTACAGGTAGTTTTTCGAGGCGGACACCTCCAACGTTATATGTAGTTGATGTTACATCGCGCTGTATCAACGGACGTTCTGCAATCACTTCGATTTCGTTTAATTCGATGTCGGTGGCAGTTAGTGCTACATTTATTTTGGTGCGTAAATCAGGTGCAACAGTTATACCTTTTTGTAATGCAGTCCGGTATCCTAAAAGCGAGAATTGCACATCATAGGTCAAGGCTTTTACATTTGAAATTTGATAGTAACCATTTACATCGGTAACGGTACCGATGGTAGTACCAACAATTAGAACATTTACACCTGGCAAAACTTGACCCGATTCTTTATCTTTTATTGTCCCTTCGAGAATGCCGTAAATGCCGCTGATAGCTGTTTGAAAAAATAAAAATAACATCAGTGAAATAAAAATAAAAACACGCATACTAATTACTCCGGTTTCATTTGTGGAAAAAATAATACATCTCTGATTGAATCTTGATTTGTCAATAACATTGTAAGTCGATCTATACCAATACCTAAACCTGCAGTCGGAGGCATCCCGTATTCGAGAGCCCTCAGAAAATCCTCATCCAACACGTTTGCCTCTTCGTCGCCGCGTGCACGAAGTTTAGCTTGTTCTTCAAAGCGGGCACGCTGATCGAGAGGGTCGTTGAGTTCTGAAAAAGCGTTGCAAAGTTCACTCCCATTAACGATAGCTTCGAAGCGTTCGACTACTCCTTCTTTCGAACGGTGTTTTTTTGCAAGAGGCGACATCTCGATAGGGTAATCGGTGATGAATGTAGGTTGAATAAGTTTGGGTTCAACCAACTCACTGAAAATTTCGTCTATCACTTTACCAGCGTTAGCGTTCGGGTCGACATCTACGTGTAACTCCTTTGCGACCTTGTGCAGTTCAACTTCAGTTAAAATACGAATGTCTTTGCCCGTAAATTTCTTGATTGCATCAAACATCGTCAAACGAGTCCACGGTGGTGTGAAATCGATTTCGTTATTTCCAACTTTAATTTTTATGGTGCCGAGAACTTTCAAAGCTATATGGCTGATCATTTGCTCGACTAACTCCATCATCCAAATATAATCTTTGTATGCAACGTAAAGTTCGAGCATCGTGAATTCAGGATTATGAGTTTTATCCATGCCTTCGTTCCGGAAATCTTTTGCAAACTCATACACAGCGTCGTAGCCGCCGACCATAAGACGTTTTAAGTAAAGCTCATCGGCGATTCTCAAATATAAATCGATATCTAAAGCGTTATGATGAGTAACAAATGGACGGGCGGATGCACCTCCGTAGAGCGGTTGAAGTATTGGGGTTTCAACTTCAAGATAATCTCGTTCATTGAAAAATTCCCGGATTGCACTCATTATCTTCGAGCGTTTTACAAATACTTCCCTCACATCTGAGTTTACAATTAAATCTACATATCGTTGACGGTAGCGAAGTTCTTTATCTGAGAAGGGATCGTATATGATTTTGTTCCCGGCTTCGTTAATTTTTTCTTTTACGATTGGAAGGGGTCGCAACGATTTTGATAAAAGTTCTAAACTCTGTGCATGAATAGAAATTTCTCCCATTTTAGTTCTGAAGGTATAACCCTTTACACCAATTATATCCCCGATATCCATCAACCTAAAAACATCATAGATTTCACCAAGTTCATCTTTTTTCAGATAAACCTGAATTTTACCGGTTGAATCTTGAATATGGCAAAAGGATGCCTTGCCCATTCGGCGAATTGACATAATTCTGCCTGCAACCGAAATATCACGCTGGGGCGAATCGTCCCCCTCTGGAGAAATAAAATTCTCGATTAACTCTGTTGTGTAATTTTGGCGGTCGAATTGATACGGGTATGGATTGATTCCGCGGTCAACAAGCTCTTTGAGTTCTTCTCGCCGGCGCAGCATCAACTCATTCAATTCCTCACTATATGATTCTTCGTGTAATTCTGTTTTTGTATCGTCGTTCACTTATTAATCTCATTGTTAAAAATAAAAGCAGAGAGAAAATAATAAGAATTTAGACGATAATCAAATAACCGATTTGCCTCACTAAAAATCGAAAGGACGGATATTCGTTGACTCGTGCAAGAATCTATATGAAAATTAAATAAAGGGAATTTGTTTTCTATGAAACTATACCCGATTTTCTTAGATATTAAGCCAAAACTGATGATTATGAATAACTATTCGACAGAAATCGGAACAGGAGACAACTATGACCGAAGCATTTGCACAACGTTACCAACAATCAAGGGGTGAAAACCATCTACGAGTTTGGAACTTAAAAAAAGAAACGGTCAAAAAGAACTCGCACTCGTGTGTATGATGAACGAGTTGATAAAGCATTGAAACAACTTTGGTACATCGCAGACAGTATTTGTGGTAAATCCCGCATAGCGGGACTCAATTCATACGAGACTGTTTACAGACATTCAAGGTTTATAAGTGAGGCAATAGTTTAATAAAAAAATTAATCGATAACTGAACTATCTAAGAATGAGATTTCGTTCCTTTTAGTATCTAATTTCACATTAATTCCATACGGAATAGTAATCGAATTCCTAATGTGTCCAAATTTAAAATCCATCAATATAGGAATCTTTTTAAAAACCGATTTGATTATATCTTCTAATTTCAAAGAAGGTTTATTCATCTCAGGAAGGCAAGTCGAAAAATCACCTAATATTACTCCTGAAAGATTATTCAACAAGTCAGCTAATTTAAGTTGATGTAACATCCTATCGATGCGGTAGGGGCGTTCTTCAATATCTTCCAAAATTAAAATTGAATATTTAAAAGAAGGCAGATATGATGTGCCTGCTAATGCCGCAATAACTGAGAGATTACCACCAAAAATTTTGCCGGTAACTTTTCCGTGCGTCAAAACCTTTAGAGTTTGATTTTTAAAAACATTAATCAAACCCAGAGGAATCGGAGAAGTTAAACATTTCCAAAAATGTTCTTCAGCATCTACAGATAATTTTTCTGATAAATCGGGAATCACCATCGGTCCTGCAAAAGTAACCAACCCTGTTTTTTTAAAAATTGCAAGTTGCAATGCTGTAATGTCGCTGTAGCCGACAAATATTTTAGGATTTCGTTTGATGATGTTGTAGTCTAACGATTCAAGAATACGGTGCGAACCATAACCGCCACGAGTACAAAAGATAGCTTTGATATTTTTATCATTGAAGAAATTATTTATATCACTCGCACGACTTTTATCTGTGCCAGCCAAGTATCCCATTTTATCATCAATATGTTTTCCAATTACGACTTTATAACCAAGTTGTTCAAAATATCTGATTCCAAGAGTAAGTTTATCATTTGAGTTATGAGGGCTTGCCGGTGCAACAATACCGATTGAATCCCCCTTATTGAGAGCTTTAGGTTTTATAATAGTCATAATTTTATTCAAACATAAAAATAATTTGAAGTAAAATCAAAGTTTTGCAGTTATTCCTTCTTTTTACTAAATTGAAAAAAATAATTCATTAATTAAAAACTTACTATTGGAGGAAAAAATGTTATTTATATTCTTTTTTATCGTAGCTATTGTAGCTTTTATTACATGGAAAAACGCGAGCCGAAAATTTAAAACTGAAGGTCACAAAGTTTACCAAGGCAGTGCGGGAATTGCTCAGATAGTAACGGTGGTAGCTATTATTCTGTCGATGACACAAATATTTACTGTTATCCCAGCGGGTAATGTCGGTGTTGTTGATTTCTTGGGAAATGTCTCAGAAAACACATTAAAAGCGGGTGTAAATTTTGTAAATCCCCTTGCACGCGTAATCAAAATGTCGATTAAAACTCAAGAGATAAAAGAAAGGATGGAGGTTCCATCGAAGGAGGGTTTAGCGGTCGGCCTAGAAATTAGTGCACTGTTCCATCTAAACCCTGATAAAGCTGCTGAAGTTTATAAGACAGTCGGTGAAAATTACGTTGTAATAATATTAGAACCACAATTCCGTTCTGTAACCCGCGGAGTTACAGCTGGCTATGAAGCAAAGGCTCTTTATACATCAGAACGCGAAATTCTTGGACAACAGATCACTTCAGGACTACAAAATTTAGTAGGTCCACGAGGAATCACAATTGAGGTAACTCCTTTGAGGCAAGTTGTACTTCCGGCAGGTTTAACTGCTGCTATCGAGGAAAAGCTCCGCGCCGAACAAGAAAGTCAACGCATGCAGTGGGTATTAACCAAAGAAAAACAAGAGGCCGACCGAAAGGCGATCGAGGCTGAAGGTATCTCAAACTTCCAAAAAATTGTTGCTCAAGGTATAAGCGACCCGTTATTGAGATGGAAAGGAATCGAGGCGACGATGAAAATTGCAGAATCGAATAATTCAAAAATCGTGATTATCGGGAGTGGAAAAGACGGTCTCCCAATAATTTTAGATTCGAAATAAAGATTGTAGAGCAGTTTTTACCCCCTCTGCGATATGGAGGGTATATTTTTATAAACCTACCGTAGAAATATAATCGTCGATATCGTAACGCTTGTTTTCGTCTTCAAAGATGGGCATTAGTTTCGATTTTTTATATTTTAACAGCAGTGGGATAGCCACAAGTGCTGCCAATAGAGCTGTGATTGTGATTGTTTTCATAAGCGACCTCATTTTTATTGGATGCAGATTATTATTTCGGATTCTACCAGTTCCATATATACAATGGTAAAATAACGTTGATTTTCTAATTCCTGAATTAGAATTTGTTCCCAATCTTTTTTGACATATTTGGGAATGGGCGAAAAGTAATATTTTATTTTGTCCATTTTGTTACCTCTGCCCCAATAAAATAATTTTTATCTATATGCACTGTGTCAACAGTCACCAATCAAAATAAAAAAGCCGACTCAAAATAAAAGTCGGCTTTTTCGCTCTGAATTAAAACTTCAGCTTTTTAAAAGTTCTGACAGAAATCACATTCTGACGATGGCGTCAAAATTCTATCAGTCGTTATGACCTTCGGAGCCTTCTTTCTTAGTTTTACCCTGAATTTTATCGAGCTGCTCGGGTGTTATCTCGCTCCCCTGTTCCATGACGACACCTGTTGCCGTGAACATAACAACTTTCTGGTCGCCTTTTATTTTATCAATAATTTCTGCAGGTTCTCCTCCCTCTTCGAGCCAATGCTTGTAAGTTGCTTCCTTAACTGTTTCGCGATTTACTTTTCCTTGGATTCTTACTCTTTTCCCTTTTGAATCGTATGGAACAAAGAAACTATATCCTTCGAATTTAACACGCATCTTTTCTTTGCCGTCGGATACTTCCATCCAGCATCCTTTGGTTTGACAAACAGATACGACAGTACCTTCGATTAGTATAATTTTGTTTTTATATTTACCCGGATTATTTACCACATCTTTGAATTTAGTTACTTTTTTCGCAGTTAAATCTTTGCCATAATTTTTTGATGGTTTATCTTCTGCAAAAGATAAGAAAGATGCGAATAGTGAAATAATGATTGGGATAATTAAGATATTTTTTGTTTTCATGAACCACTCCTTTTAATTTTGTTTGTGATTATTTGTGTTGATTAAAAAAATTAATTATGTGTAAGTAATACGAAGAAACTGTTCATATATTGAATGCTTATAATCCTGAGATAAATGTAGATTTGTAATATCTTTAACCTCATTTTATATTGTTATTGTAAATGATTTGCCTAAAATAAAATTCCCAGAAATTCGCCATTCGAATTTTTATCCATCTACTGAAAATCCTTCGTCAGTCCTTAAACGCGCAAACCCAATTTCTTCCGGTTTTAAATCAACATTTGGTATTACCGAATTACTCAACATTTTTTTATTAAATCGAACAAGTGACCGCCCAAGTCTATAGCCCATCGGTAACGAACCATTCTGCTTCCCAAAAACTCCTGTTTTCCGCCACCATGACGGGCGAGGTGAATCAAGCCAAACCCCGAGAACACGCGGTTGAACTGAAGGATTTGTTGGATCATCATTGTAATTTGGGAAATATTCTTGCGGAGCTTCTTTGCAAAATCTCAACAGAAACGTATACATGAAAGATAGAATAAATCTTATCCTTTTCATTCGACACCTCGTTTTTGTTTATTTTAATGATAATATATTGAGAAAATATCAAAAAACAAATCCCATCTAAACGCAAAACCCAGCCCCAATTTCGGGAGGCTGGGCTTTTGCGGGGCCGACGAGACTCGAACTCGCAACTTCCGCCGTGACAGGGCGGCGCTCTAACCAGTTGAACTACGACCCCAATTTTGCGGCACAAATATACAAATTATTCGGTTAACTTGCAAAATTCATTGTAACCATAAATAGATCATTAGATTTTAATTCCTCATAACTTTCCAAAAATATTGAGCCATAAAACTTCGTTTTTGAAAATTGAGTTGATTGAATTCTCGCTTCTAACATACTTTTTGTCATCGGAAATAGTTTTATAGAATTATGTATTAAATCGCCATAGCGAATATTAA
>JBBIOD010000042.1:0-15710 GCA_037443545.1 Ignavibacteriales bacterium
GTTTTTTAGCAATTTCAGCAGTTTGGTCAGTGCAATTGTCGGCAACAACGATTACGTCGAAATGTTCCCTTGGATAATCAACTTCGAAAAGACTCGTAATAGTTTTGCCAATCGATATTCCTTCGTTATGAGCGGGAATAATCATTGCAAATTTTAGTTGCTTGATCGTTTGGAAGTTATTTAACCTTTTGTAAAACAATCCAAGGAAGCTAAGGAATAAAAGGTAAAGAAAAATACTCCCGATGATGGAAATTAAAACTATGTTAGTGGTTATTATCATAGTTTCCATTTTAACAGAATATTCCTATGTAGTTTTTATTGAAATCCAAGTTTATCTTTAAAGTAATAATATTTATTGGTAAAAAATCTGTAAAAGCGATAGAATGTTAATTTATGAAAAATAAGGTAAAACATTTTTGGGATGAATCCTCGATTGAAAATAAATATTTCATCATATCTATCGAACGTGGAAGTCCATTTGGATTTTGCCCGAAGCTCACCCCATAAAAGATTAATCTCTCGGAGTTTTTCTTGAAAGTATACATAAAAAGTATGGTATGAAAGTAGATGCCCGGGGGAACACCCGGCATAAGATTCATTGTAAGTGCTTATTAGAGATTC
The DNA here is from genome assembly GCA_037443545.1 of Ignavibacteriales bacterium. Classification (GTDB taxonomy): domain Bacteria; phylum Bacteroidota; class Ignavibacteria; order UBA10030; family BY39; genus JASEGV01. Next base: position 622 of record JBBIOD010000042.1, read on the forward strand.
GACTTTTTTTGAGTAAATAATACTAAAGTCGTAAGCAATACCTTTTCCATTGAGCTCAAGTATCCATAATCTTAGCATCCCATTCTCGCCGCAAACTTTTGCAAGTTTTGGAAAAAAGTTTTTATACATTCTATGATTAAATTGCAAACCTTTTTTCGATTTCCAACTTGATTGTTCGATATCGATGAGAGTATTAAATGCCGATTCATAGGCAGCAGGCGTAGCAATATCTACATATTTCAATTCGCCGATGTGCATAATTTTTCTTTCAAGCGTTCTAAATTTTTTTAAAAAATTTTTTCCTCTTTGATGGCAGTACACTTCCCAGGTTACATCGATTGGAATTCGGACATTTTGAAATACCATTCTACGATGAAACGAAAACTGTAGTTCGTTTGCTAAATTTTCTAAAATAGGAATCGAAGACGAATTATTATAAATCGGATGTAAACGCAAATACATCCAGCCTTTTATTCTATTTTTTAGGTGAATAAAAATGGTAGATAATACTTCTTCATGCCGTCCGGTTTTGACGATAAAATCAAGCGACCCAGCTAGATTGGACGGAGAATATGCAAATCGCATCATCGAAATGAACTCAATTTTTCGTATTTTTATTCCAATTAATGAATATTCAACTAACATAAATGGTGCTATCCCGATAAGTTCAGTATTATCTCGCACAGTGAGCACCAAAAGTTTTTTGTTCGGTGTTTTAAAACAAGACCACCAAGTTGATAACCACTCATAAGTTAGATATGCTGTTTGTGTCTCACTCTTCGAAAGTAATGCATTCCAATCTGATTGAATTTGTTGCACTTCTTCTATTCTGTTAATTTCTTCGACTACGAATCTGGATTCTGTATTATTTTTATTAATCATTAGAATTATTTTATTTCTTAAACAATTTTCTGAGAAATCTTGGAAACGAGTTGTAATCTAGATATGTTAAAATGATCTGTCTGCATTCTTGAAGAGTTATAAATAATCGAACCAATGGGGAACGCAAATTTTTTGCCCATACTTCAACTTTTGCAAAATAATTTTCTTCACCTCCGAGTTGATATTTATACGTTTCTTCACCTCCTTGAAAATCGAATATTTTAAAACCAGCATTAATAGCATCTTTTATAACGTAACTGAGAAGAACTTTGCCAGGGCTAAACCGTTTCAGTTCGTGGTGCGGATTCATTCCACTGAGATAGAAACAACACTCCGGGTAGTTAAAAAAAGCATATACTGCTGCAAATCGTTCTCCATCTTTTTTGAAGAAATATAAACGAACGTTTTTATGGTCGTACGAAGTTGTTGTAATTTCCTTTAAAAAAGTTTCAAATTTACTTGATGCTTTGAAATAACCATTAAATCCTTTTTCCTCCCAGGCAATCGTATGTAGTTTAACGAAGTCATAATAATCGTTAAGCGTAATTTGTGAATTTATCAAAACTTCGACTTCAGCCCCATACTTAATTAGTGAATTAGTTTTGCGCGACAACATCGTTTTTTCGGTAGGCGAAATTTTTGACATATACGCATTCCAGTTTTCAGGAAGATTCATCATCGGGCGGGCGACTGATTTCGGGTTGTAACGTACATTTAAATTATTTTCCTTCAATTTAGACAGACAATTTGTTAAAAAATTTGAGGTGGGCGAAAATCCGTATAAGGATAACAAGTGGATTTGACCAGACTGTAATTTATCGATCACGGTATGAGCTACTAAATTTAGTATCTCTTGATATTTCGTTGGATGTACGAGAGGTCTGTATTCAGCATATGTTTGGAAGGCTCCGATAAATCGGATGCGGGAAAGTCGGAGTGTCCCTATCTTTAGTTTCTCTATGAAAAGCGGAAAAATTCCCCACAATTCTGCGTCATCCCAAGCTGTTAAAACGAACAACTCGTAGTTTTCTTTTGCGTACAAATTCCACCATTCAATACTCCATTGGAACGATTGGAAGACATTAGCTTTTAAATCTGAGTGTAATTTTACCCAAGCATTCTCAACCGATTTCAGTTCATTATGTTTTCCGATTATTTGAATATGCATTGTTTAATTTGTTTTCAGTTTACAATAAATAATATCATTCAACCCCCTCTGTCGTACTGATTTTGATTTGACTGTAAATCCTAAATCCAATAATATTTCAATAAATGCCTTCACTTTGGGAGTATCTTCTTTAGAATCAATCACTCGGTTAAAGATGATTACACCATCTTTTGCTAATAGAGCTGTAAATAATCGGATTAAATCTTTTTGTTGCTCAACGCCCCACCTTGTACTTTCATAAAAAACGTCATCAATTATTAAATCAAATTTACTTTGTGATGATGTTAGTTTTATTAATGCCTTGGTTGCATCATCAATGATGATTGAGTCATCCTGAATAACATTTAGTGAGAAATATTCCCTAGATATTTTTACAATCTCAGGATCACGCTCGATTAGTGTAAAAGAAACTGGGTGGATTGATTTTGCCAAGATTTGGACAACGGCGCCACCACCTAATCCACAAACTAACACACGAGGATTTTTGATGAGGGGAAATGGAGAACGGCTCATATATCCCCAACATTCTCGTTCGACTTCATTCCATTTTCCTTTTGTCATTATGATTGTGTGTGTTTCACCGTTAATAAGCAGCTGACGCTCTCTACCAACATCTATCACTTCGATCAGACCCGAAATTGATGAAGTTGATTTGGAAATCACTCTAGGAGTATTAAAAATATATCGCAATTTATAAATAATTTTATTAATAGAATATTTTGAAAAATAATTCATAATGCAATTTGCTAAGAGTTTATTTTATTAACGACTTGGTCGACTCTTGTATATTCCGAATTTTTTAATCTAATTTTTAATTTACGAAAGAGTCTATTTTTAAAATCCATATATTTTCTTCTAATAGTGTACAGGGACAACGGAAAAAATAGAAAATATAAAATTCTGGAGTAACCAGAATTCTTAAATATAAATACTTCATTAAATACTTCAGCAACTGGCTTCCAACGTTCTTTCGCTACAGTTTCGCCCCAAAGCATGTTGATGTCCCTGATTCCATTATTTAAGCAATTTTGAACTTCTTTGGCGAACAGCAGTTGCCCTGGACTATAGCAATTGTATGCCTCGTCATAGCTTCCTTTTAAATTTATTAATGTTTGTTTAAATAAAATATTATAATCATAAGCAATGTACTCGTCATCAAGTTGAAGCACCCAAAGTTGAATCCAACCAAGTTTGCCACCGACATCAGCAAAACGTTTATAGAAATCGTTATAAGTGATTGAATTGATACTAACGCCTACATTCCATTTCCAACTCCGCTTTTCTATTTCCATTATCATGGGAAATATTTGCAAAAGTTCATCGTGTGATGTAATTAGTTTATAAGTGAGCGAACCGAGCTGTTGTAGCTTACGTTCGTTCGATTTTAAATATTTTCTAAAATTCTTTGAAAGACTTGCCGAGTATTCTTCCCACGTTTCGGGTAATTTTATATCAATTGATGAAAATGCTTCGTGATTAATAAATTTATAATTGTTTGCTGATGCTGTTTTTTTAAGTAAGTTTATTGTTGCTGAATGCGTCGGGATTGGATTAAGACGGATATAATGCCATCCCTGTACTCGTTGAACTAGATATGAAACAATGTTGTGAATAACTTCCTCGTGATGTTCTTTTATTAGAATGTCAAGCGAAGCAGTGAAACTTGCGGGTGAATTGGGATATCGAGCCATCGAGATAAATTCGATTTTAGTCGTCGGCATCCACAAAAATTTTTCATGAACAATCATAAATGGCGCAATGCCGATTATATCATTTTCCTTTTTGATAACGAGTAAGCACAATTTTTTGTCTGGTTTTTCAAACAATTTCCACCACAACATCATGAATTCAAATGTTGTGTAAACTCCATAGTTTTGGTTGCTTCCCACAATCGAATTCCATTCAGCTTTGAGCGTCTCAAATTTTTCAATCGTGTTTATCTCTTCAATATTCAGTTTATAAGTTTTATCCATGTTTGAAGTGAATAAGTAAATAATTATAACTATTCTTGACTCGTTTTCTACTTTTTTGTACCTGATGCTTCAGAAATTTGTAAACCGTGTATAAAAATACGATGGGGTCGTTCCATCGGAAAAAATAAAAATGTAGAGGATGCATCAAACTTTTTAACCACTGAAGCCGAGTTAATTTACCTGCCTTATATAATTCGCGAAAGGCTAAATAATCGCTCGAGAGTTTAATAATGTAACCCCCCTTTTTATAATTATCCATCGGTGGGAGAGGCGCACCTATCAGGCGATTATAAACGAACAGGGGCCAGTTTAATCCAGAAATCGGGAGCAGTTCGGTGGTACCTGTAAAACGGGGATTGCATTCGATAAGTTTTAGCATACCGTCCCGTTTATCACGTATAAATTCAACTGTTCCAATACCCCGAAGTCCAATTTTTTGTAAAAACTTGAGTCCAACATCGGCAACCTCCGGATTCCAATTTGAAACATTGTACGTTCCGAGACCATAAAGATTGGGATATTGCCGCGGTCGCAATTTTGTAAAATGGAATAAGGGTTCTCCGTTTTCGTCTATATGTGTATAATAACAATGGTATCCTTCACTATTTATAGGAATTAATTCAGTTATCAACATTTGGAGTTGATGTTTCTGAGTTAACTTGAAAAATTTGATCAGTTCTTCTCTGTTGCCGATGTTAAATAATTTTCTCCCTTCGAAAAGCGGAAAAAATTTATGTGAATAACGGGGCTTGAGTAAGCATGGGTATGGGACTTGGTCCAAAATCTTATAAACATCATCCAATGAATCGACGTGCCAGATTAGAGGAGAAGGTATTCCGAACTTTTGTGCTAGGGCATAAGTTTCGGCTTTATCTAACATCGCGAGTGTAATTTCATCTCTTGCTTCAGTAATAGTAAAATATTTTTCAAGTTCAGCCCTGTGGTTAATTATAACCATTAGCCCAGAGTCGGAACATGGAATAATTACTGGCTTTTTATAAAGGTATCTGCCTGTATTAAGTAACCAATTTAAGCATACGGTTTCCTTATCAATAGTTGGGGCGTATTTAATTCCTCTACAAAATCTCGAATAATGCACTTCGCTTGTTGCTTCACCAAGTGCATAACATTTTATACCCGATTTTCCTAAGGCTCTGGCAACTGATACTGCAATTATATTTCCTCCCAGCAGAATTACGGGGGGAGGATTAGTTTGATTTTTGTTTTTAATGAACATCTGAATTTAAAGTATTAGTAATTTTAGCTAAGTCATCCCTTTTATAAACCAATTGAGGTTCACTTTTTTCATCATACAAAATGAAATCATCTGTTCTAAACCAGCCATTTTCATTGAAACGGGATTTATCCAGAGTATGTTTTTCCCAATATCCCGCCATCGTATGAGGTCCGTGAATCAATACATTGTTTGTATCATCAGTAGTTATTTCGACAGACGGTGAAACAGCACCGTAACTATTCAATTTATCAGGGCTATTTTTGATATTGAGTATGGTACTTGCTGGAGCTTCCGGTGGTCCGTAGTTTAAATATATATTCGCATTTACAAAATCGCCTAAAATTTTTTGTTTTTCCTGAATCGTAATTGGGACGTCTCCACAAATGCCTATTAATTTTATACGAGAAAATGTATCCCTGATTAGGGAACTAAGTTGATTTACAACATTCATCATTGTTGTATAATTTGTGTACCAAGTGTTGCAGTTATGCTTCAAGATTGTTGCTGAATATTCTAAAGGATTTGCAGTGTCGCTTCTAATAACACAAGTGCCACCTGTTGTCAGTAAATGAATCACCCGGTTGAATCCGAAGATATCAGTAATCGGAGTTGTTATGAATTCTATTGAGTCGGAAAGTAAACTTGTAAGTGTGTTAATTTTACGTGCTGCGTGAAGTATGCTTTGATGAGTAAAGACGCTTATTTTTTTTGAAATGGAATCATAACTCATAAAAGTGGAATCGTACTCTTGTAAATTTGTAAGCTTTAATACCTTGTTCCAATTTTCATCTTTGAATTCATTCAGATGACGGTAGAGGAAACTGGAAGCCAATTGTGAAAGGATTTCATCATCATAAAAAAGGGGAAGTTGTCCATTGGTCGTCGCCAGTGTCGGTAATAACCTATAATCGCTGCGGTTTGTTATTATTAAAAATGGGGAGGTGCGATTTATAACGTCAAAAATTTCGGAATGGGGGAGGGAGGTTTGAATTGGGACTGCAATGCCACCCGATCTCATGACTGCAATACAAGCTGTAATCAAATCTACCGGATCACTCAATATAACGATTACTCTGTCGCCGCGGTGTAAACCTTCTAAAATTAACGTGTCGGAGAGTGCTACGGTGTACTTTAAAAAATCGCCATAAGAAATATCTTTTTTGTTTGATATGATAGCTTGCTTCCCAGGATAGCTTTGCACCGTTTCGATTAAATGTTTGTGTATAAGTTCCATACTAATTATTTTTTGTTTTGATAACTTTTTCAATTATTTGTTTTACTCGATCGGTAAACTGTTCGAGTGTATGATGTTCTTCTAAGTATTTTCGTGCTGCCATTCCCATTTGTGCAGCGAGTTGAGGGTTATTCCATAAATATAAAATTGCCTCGCGTAATGCTTGTGGGTTTTTAGGTGGAACAAAAATGCCGGTTACTCCATCCTGTATTACATCAACTTGTCCTTGTGTTCGCGAACAGATTACAGTTTTGCCCATCGCCATAGACTCTAAAATACAAGTTAATCCGTTGTCAGTATCAGTCGGAAGAATCGGAACCACCACAAACCGAGAACGTGCGTAGAGGGCTCTAAGATCAAAATAGTCTTTTTTCCCGATTGTAATGTTAGTCGGTAAATTTTCGATATCATACAGTGCTTTCACCGTAGCGAACATTCTTCCTCGTGCAATGCCTGCAGCGATGTGGCAGGGAATATCTAATCCACGCATAGCTTCAACTAAGGTTGGATAATCCCGCATTTCAAAACCGACAGCACAAATAGTATCCGTCGGGATATCCATCGGACGGAAAAATTGTTGGTCGGCAAATTTCCGTATAAATTCTATTTTTAATTCAGGAATTCCAATTTCGTTGATAGCGATGTTTTTCTGAACACTTGACCACATCAATATTTTATCGATATGCGATTGTGTAAATCTTAAAATTTTAGCTTTTTTGGGATGTGAAATCCAACTGTTTAATGTAATATGTGGAACTCGTCTTCCCGTTATTTTCAATAATAAAGCGAAAGGATAGCAAAGACGTTCGGCCCAGGTTACTACTATATCGTATTTATGGCAGATGAAAAATGCTTCGAATATCTGTTTAATAAATACTGGAAATGGTTTATATAAAAATTTCCTCCATGCGGGAATATTCTCTAAATATTTCTCATCAAGCATGTCAGAATTTAACGCTCGCTCATATAGCGACACGCGAGGGTATTCATCGGAAGCTTCTTTATTCAGAACCGTTTGACGATCAGGCCTGTTCATTCCGGAGGAAACAAGTGTTAATACTTTCATTAATATCTATTCCTGTTATGTTTTAAAATTAGTTTTATTTTTTTTACGAAAGCATGGATACGAGTTTTTGCAAAAAAAATAATCGGAAATGGGAATAGTTTATTTTTGTAAATTACTCTTATTATTTTACACTCCCGCTTCAACAGAAAACCTAAAAATTTTAGGACAAGGAGTAAATGTATATAAAATATTTTGAATTGACCCATTCCGTCATTCAGGGTAATTACAATATTCCAGTTTGATTTGATATTTGATGTAAAATCTTTTTTATACGGTTCTTCACCTCGAAGTAAATCTACGCCAACTGCTTTTTCGGTTACAGCATCTTGAATCATAGCGAGTAAAAGTACGAGACCGGGTCTTCGTTTCATTTCAGGAGCATTGTCGTCAATACCGGAGAGATAATCATAATATTCACCTTTATACTTAAATGCTAAACGTCCCGCAAGACATTTATTGCCAGTCATTGTGGTTTTACACCACAGCCAGCCTCGTGCAAAAAATAACTGCAGAACATTTTCAAAAAATTTTACATAACGTGGGTCGCCAAAAAAACCTGCATAACCTAAACGATTCCATCGATTTTGATGTAACCTTTTCATTTCGCTGAACGCAGAATATAAATCAGTTGTATTTTTTACCTCTTTGAGCGTGAATAACGATTTTTCCTCTACTTCTTTCCACGATTGTGTAAGTCTGCGACGAACGGAAGCCGAGCGACTTTTTAAAAAATATTCTAGTGAAGTTGGAGTTTGAATATATGGACATTCGTCTCCTTCAAAGATTTTCCATTGAAGAGAGCTGTTTTGTAAAAGCGGGCGAAGAGTTCGATACGTATTACCCTCAGAATTTATATTACATAATACTATCTGATTAAATTGTCCCTTATTTTTTTCAAAGTATAAGAGAAGAGCTTCAGCCACATAATCTTCATATTCCGGCAGAGAAATTATATCTAAATAATCACTTGGGCCCTCGTCGAAGAATAAACCGAATGATATACCCACGGAAGTGTCGCCTCCCAAAAAATAGATTCGGCGATAATACTCAAAACCTAAAAAATATTTATACCTAACATATAATGGAGCTATTCCAACTAAAATTTCGTTGTGGTAGAATAGCAGACAGTGTAAGTGGTCAAGTTTCTCGTCTTTGTAATTCTTCCACCACGACGATAGCCATTCGTATGTTTGATAGATTTTTGCATTCGAATGTTCAATTAGATTGTCCCATTCGTTATATAGCGAATCAAACTCTTCTTCTGTTGTAACTACGCGAATCCTCAAATTTGTTGATTCAGGTTTATCAAAAACCGTTTGAGTTTCAGGAGATTGAACTATATCTATGGACGTCTGCGGGTTTTTCATTTACCAGTCTCATGTGTTTTAATATTTTGCATATAATTTTCGTTTTCCAAAAACATAACCGAGGGCTGACTATTATTATTAAGTTTCTTTTTATATAACCACCATGCCCATTCAAGATATTGATATGGGCTTAATATACGAAGGGCAAATTGAATAGGAGTCAATTTGCCTGAAATATTTATTCGGCGTATTTCAAAAATATCTTTTCCCAAAACCGGTGGACCGGAATAGGTTCCACAACCTATCTTATATCCAGCTTCTTTAACAAATTTTTTTAAAGTTACATCAACGCTTCCGAAAGGATAAGCGAATGACTTAACTTGTGCATTGAGGAAAATTTCTAATAGCATTCGTGAGCGTGATATTTCTTCCCACGCCTTTTCCATTGAAATATCTGTGAGATTACTATGTGTCAAGCCATGTGAGCCGATTTCGAAACCCGCATCGTGCATTTCTAAAATTTGATAATCAGCCAGTAATGGGCATTGAATAATTCCGGAAGAAATATCCCAGCTATTTGTTCTAATTTTTCTATCCCCCAAAATAAACAAGACTGCTCGCATCCCAAAATCTTTCAAAATAGGGAAAGCATATTTGTGAACATCGGCGAATCCATCGTCGAATGATAAAATTATTGGCTTCTTTGGTAAATTTAATTCACCCTCTAAAAACAGGAGATAATCTTCGAAAGTAATCGTTACAAATCCCCAACGGTCAAGGAATTCCATCTGATTTCGGAACTCATCCACATGGACAGCAATATTTTTGTGCTTTTCACATATTATTTTATCGTTCGTAATTAAATGATACATTAATATCTTAATTTTATTAGGATTCCCTAAACCATTATGTTTATTTCCGTTATTTGATTTATTCTGCATTTGCTTCCCTTTGGTTTTAGTGTGAAGATATGATGCGGGCAGGCACACCAGCTGCAATTGAATTCTCAGGTACATCCTTTGTTACGACTGCACCGGCGGCGATAATTGCACCTGAACCGATTGTAACCCCTTTTAGCACAATCACTCTGCAGCCAATCCATACGTTATCCATTATAATTACAGGTTTTGTATCTACCTTAGTTTCACCCGGAAGCGGATGTAAATCTGAATCAATAATTACAACATCCCAAGCTATTTTGCAATCCTTTCCGATCTCTACTCGCTCTTTAGCAACAATAACAGTATTCCTATTCAGGTAGGTACCATTTCCAATTTTGATAAAAGCATTTTTACCAACTTCCAAACGAACGCCGGAATAAAATTGACAATTCTCGGCAAATATTTTTCCACCATCGCTTATTAATTTAGGAAATGGAAATCCTCCGCTGACAACTAAAATCTTTGCTTTAGTAAACTTACGTCTAAACCAAAATCCTTTTATATGTTCGATAATTGTATGCCGTCGCAAACGTAAACCTGTTCGCTTTATGTACTCAAAAATTTTCATTTAGCGATTATTATGTTGTTCATGAATTAATTTGTACACACCGTCTAATTTCTCACCAATTACATTCCAATCGTATTGCTTTTTAACGAGTTCAAAACCGTTATCCGTTAACCTTTTAGATCGAGATGGCTCTTTTAATAGTTTAATTACAGCCTCTGCAAAATCTTTTGGTTTATCTGCGATAATTGCTGTTTCGTCATTTCTTACATCAATGCCTTCGCAGCCAATACTTGTTGTTACGATTGGCTTTTTCATTGATAATGCTTCTAATACTTTTAATCTTGTTCCGCTTCCCATCCGTAGGGGCACAATATAAACACTCGATTTCCAAACGTAAGGTCTGATGTCATCAGTGTAACCTGTAATGATTATATTTTTAGATGCGCGGCGAAGTAATTTTTTAGGTGGCTTATTCCCGACGATGTACAGTTTTGTAGAGGGAATTGAGTTAGTGATAAGCGGAAAAATGTTATCAAGAAAGTATAAAATTCCATCGCAGTTGGGTATGTATGACATAGCGCCTGTAAAAACCAATGAGTATGGTTCGAGTTTTTCGGTAGAAGGTATAAAGTATTCAGTATCCACACCGTTAGGTATAATATATTTTGGAATCCCTGGTACATCATTATCTAATGTAGTTTTATCGTTATTTGAAGTTACTAACAATGCATCTTGGCGTCGGCAAGCCGAAATTTCTTCCCGATAAATTTTTTGGAATTCTTTTTTATAAAAAACCTTCCTAATCGGTGAAGCCGCATGTTGCCATTGATATTTGAATATCGAGTATTCTACATTATGCGCATCCATAATCTTTATTGCATCTGATTTTATATCGTATGAAGCCATATGTGGAAATTCGGTTTGCACAATGTCGAAATTGTTGCCAGCCACAATTTCATCGATTTTGTTTTGCAGCTCTTGATGATACGTTCTTAAAAACGAAAAACTGTTATCGGTAAATAAAGAGAAAAGTTGATAAAAACGTTTTAGAGTTCTTGAATCAGAACCGTTTAATACGTGTATGTCTTTTAAGTTGGAATTGAAATGAGAACGAATCTTAAACTCAGTTGTCGAATCACCAAAAGTAATAATCGTAACTTCATGATGTTTGGTCATCTGATGGACTAGGTTGTACACACGAAGAGCACCGCCAAAAGTTGGAGGAATCGGAGAATAAGGCATTATGTGGAGTAACTTCATTCTTCTTTTTCTTTCGAAGGGATAATTATATTTTTTAAGTTTTTAATTGTAATATATTCTCGAAAAAATCCGAGTTCATCACGATCCAGAATTCTGATAAAAAGTACGATAACTACATAGCTTAGAATACCTAATATGGCTTCTATAACCCAAGGTATTGGAGAGAATGAAAGGACTTTCAATGCACCGAACATAAACAAACCGCCTGTGAGTGCCTTAATGATCACACTCGGCCGCGCAATAGCTAATGTTGTCTTTGGAATTAAATATAATGCCGAGAGCAGAACAAAAAATTCTGTGATTATTGTTGCAATAGCAGCCCCTATACCACCATTCCCATAGTTCACTTGCGTGTATGGGATCATAAAATAATTTAATCCGACGTTTACAAAGACAGCGATGAGCGCCACGATCGACCATTGACGTAATTTATCCGATGCTAATATCGCAGTTCCCAATATCATATCAATATATACCAAGAGAATTCCGACTGAAAAGATTTTTAGAATTAAGACCGTCGGAGTAAACCCGGCCAAACCATAAAAAAGATTAATAATTTCGTGAGCGAAAAAAAATAAACTTATGCTAACTGGTATTCCGGCGATAATAATAAAATCAAGACTTTTGCTTGTCGTTAGTGATAAACTTTCTTTATCTTTCCAAATGCGAGATAAAATAGGGAAAACGGCTACGCTGAAAATACTTGGAATGAACATCAATATGTCGAAGAACCTATAAGCTGCACCATACCAACCAACAATTGATTCTGAAGTCATAAACGAAAGCATTATAGCATCAACACGGTAGTATATCATTCCAAAAATCGCCCACAGGAAGAAGGGAATGCCCTTTCTAACAAGCTTTAAAGATTCTTTGAATTGAAATCGGGGTAAATCCGAAATAATTTTTTTGGCGAACCTTGCATGGATTCCAAAATTGATAAAAGACCCGATGACCATAATCGTACCGATAATTAACACACCTGCACCCATCAGTAATGCCGTTATTGCGAAGAATGTTATAAAAACCTGTTCGACTATTCCAGCGATCGAAGGATATCTCATTTGCTCAAATCCTTGATAGCAGCTCCATAATACTTTTCGGGTGCCTTCCCATATCATGCTAATTCCATACATTACGATAAGAATCTGCAGTACAGTTGGATAACCGGATATGAAAGTGAATATAACAAGTCCTAGAAAAGAGAAAGCCCAAAAAATTATTCGGATACCGATTGCATTCACTGCAATAGAACCAACGGATTCTCGTGATCTGGAAACTTCTTTTGTTATTGAGTAGCGGCCTCCAAAATCAATAATCAACATAAATATCGCAAAAATTGAATTTGCAAGATAGAGTCTTCCATAATCTACACTCCCTAAATACCGTGGCAGGAAAAGCATGAGCAGGAAACTCATCGTCCAAGTAACAACTTGAGATCCCATTAAAACGGCTGTATTTTTAACTATTGATTTTGCAATTTCTTTGTTCAAGTACTTTCCTTATTTAAGTTTTTGAATGATACAAGAGAATTAAAAATTAAAAAAGAAAATTTTGGTAAAGCCAACATTCGTTTCCAACGACGAGGCTCTTTCATTAGTCTATAAAGCCATTCACAACTTATTTTTTGAACCCAAAGCGGAGCTCGGCGGGCGATCCCCGCTATGAAATCGAAAGTACCACCTACACCAATCGCGACCGGAACGCCAAGTTTCTCTAAATTTCGTGCAATCCACAAGTCTTGCTTGGGTGCACCAAAGGCCACTAAAAGTATTTCAGGTTTCGCAGCTTTAATCATTTCGCAAATCTCGTCTTCTTCTTGTATGTTAGGTGAACCTGAATAAGTTCCGGCGATTTGCAATTCTGGATATAATATCTGTAATTTTGTGGCCGCTATCTGGGCAACACCAGGAGCCGCTCCCAAAAAAAAGATACGCCATCCGTTTCTGGCGGCTTGGTAAGCAAGCATTTGTACAGTATCGACTCCTGTAACACGTTCATTCAGTGGTTGAGATGTAAATTTTGAGGCAAGCACGATTCCGATTCCATCGGGCAGCGAAAGCGCCGCCTCATTTAACACTTTACGGAATTCAATATTTTTTTGAGCTTCCATAACAAATTCAGGATTAACGGTAACAATTTGATGGCACTTTTTGCTTAGTATCATTTTATCGATTATCTCAAGAACATTCGACATTTTTACGTTATCGATTCTGACTTTAAGAATATTTATTGAATCAATTTTTAGTTTACTAAAAACATCCTCTTTGATCACTTTATGCATCGATACCTTTTCCAACGTTTTGAATATCTTGATCAAGGTTTTCAAGTGTAGGAAGCAAACCCATTAATGTACCAAGATAAACCATATTTCGTGAATAAGTTAATTGTAAATCATAAAATGAAACAACAATTTGACCGATAATAGCCAATATTGCCACTGAACAGATCGTTTTTAGGTATGGATCCTTTAATCGTTCGAAAAGACTTCCGGCTTTGAATATAAAAGAATTGAAAAAAGCAAAGAACAAGAAAAAACCTATAGCCCCCGATTTCACTATTATCCAGTAAATTTCATTATGCGGGATATAATCACGTAAGGGAAAATGTATGGCAGAAAGCTGAATTGGCTGTTCGTATTTTTTACCAAACCCGATTCCCAGGACCGGAGATTTTTTTACTGTTTGGGCTAAATTGTAGTTTTCTATTTCGCGATACAGATTTGAGTAATACCTTTCGCCTGCGTTTTCGCGATCTGACGCAAATGAAGATCTTACAAGCTGGGCAGGAAGAGCTAAACCACTTTGACTATTCCAAAAAATTATTAAGTATAAAATCATAATAAAAAATAGTGGACTCATAAACTTTAATAATTTTTGTCTATAGTTAGTGGAAATTAGAATAAAAAAAACAACGAACACGACAGCAAGTGCAGCATAAGTTGCTCTGCGTTGGGCTAAAATAAAAACTATAGACATTGGTAATATGAGCCATCCAAGTATAATGCGTTGTTTATGTTTGGAATTAAACAGGAAAAAACCAGCCAGTAACACAAAAAGTGAAATAAAAAATAGAGGGTCTTCGCTACTAGTAAGCTGAGTTCTACCATCAAAATTAAATCCCAATCGAAAGAATCGGATTATTCCTTGTAGAACTTTAAAAGAAAGACTTGCGATAATTACCCATATCAATTGTTCGAGTTGAGTTCTCGTTTTAATAATTTGAGGGACGAAGAAATAAAGGATACCTAAATAAAACAGAGCTCTTAATTCCCAGAGGGCGGGTAAAAAATCCCCGCCTCTCGAGAATCCATAAATAGCAGAAAAAATTAACCACGAAAAGAAAATCAGCGCCCCAAACCATAAGGGTACGCGTTGTAGCTTCTCATCCTTTTTTAAAATTATGCGGAATAGCCAAAAAATGAATATGAAAAATAAGTGTAATTCAAGCAGATTAATTACAGCAAAATCCATTTTTGAGAAAAACTTAAAATATTTTAGATTTTGAAAATAT
>JBBIOD010000043.1:0-15452 GCA_037443545.1 Ignavibacteriales bacterium
CTGAAGTGAGGAAACTATTTCTGTGCAAAACCGAAGTGTCAAAACCAAGAGAAGAAAAAACAAAATCTCAATAATCTTTACCGAACTCTTAACCCAGCTCAGCTTAAAGGCGATTTAATTAAACTCCAAAATCGTCTATTCCATATCGCTGAACTTAATTTAAATTTCTAAATATCAAACATAATCATTTTTTATCTCTACCTTCTGATGATTTTGCTAATTATATTGCAAATACCTTTTCCTCTAATCAGTTTCATCAAGGTTAGCAAGTAAGGCAATAGTGATGTTTTCTAAGAAATATTCAATGAGGGGTGGAGACAAAACTCCCCTTTACCCCAGATCCTCTTTCGTAGTAATTTTAATATTTTTATAATCTCCCGCGATGAGTTTAATTTTTTGTCCTAAACGTTCTACCAAATTTGCATCATCGGTGGCGTAGTAGTTATCTGTGTAAGCTTTTTCGAAGGCTTTTATGATTAATTCTTTCCGAAAACCTTGCGGTGTTTGAACTGCAAAAAGTTTATTGCGGTCGAGTGTCTCTATAAGAAATCCATTCTCATCAGAAACTTTTATAGTGTCTTTCGACAGAACAGCCGGAACAGCTGCCCCAAACGTTTCGGCAGCTGTAATCACATCTTTAATTATCTCATCTGTAACAAACGGACGGACAGCATCGTGAACTAAAATTATCTCAACATCATTCTTAATTATTTCTTTCAGACCATTCCAAACAGAATCCTGCCGGTGTTCACCCCCATTAATGATTGATGTTATTTTGGTGAAGTTGTTCTTCGTTACCAAATTAGTAACTTCGTTAACAAAATCGGCTTGGGATACGACCACAACACAGTCGACCGCATCGCAAGCCTGAAATCGTTGAAGCGTAATTTGAAGAATCGGAATTCCATTAATTTCGATAAACTGCTTCGGCTTATTGCTGCCTAAGCGTTTCCCAAGTCCTGCTGCAGGAATAACAACACCAACTTTACACTTTCGCATATCTACCGATTACAAAATTAACATAGCATCGCCATAGCTATAAAACCGGTAATTCTCTTTTATGGCTTTTTTATATGCACACATAATCAAATCGAAATCGGCAAACGCACAAATCATCATCAGCAATGTTGACTCTGGCATATGAAAATTTGTAATCAATTTATCAACAATCTTCATATTATAAGGGGGGAAGATAAATTTATCTGTCCATCCCTTATTCGGTTTCAGAAATCCTTCGGTAGTAACCGACGACTCCAACGCCCTTGCAGTGCTTGTACCTACAACAAAGACATTTCCTTTGCCTTCGATAACTTTATTAACAGAGTTTACAAGGCTTTCGTTAATCTCGAAATATTCTGAATCCATCTTATGTTTTGATAGATCTTCCACTTCAACTTTGCGGAATGTTCCAAGCCCGATGTGCAAAGTAACGAAACCTATTTTCACACCTTTTTTCTCGATGGCGGAAATTATTTTTTTCGTGAAGTGAAGCCCGGCAGTCGGAGCCGCTACCGAACCGACATTTTTTGCATAAACAGTTTGATAGCGTTCTTTATCTAATTTTTCCGACTCACGTTTGATATAATGCGGCAACGGCATATAGCCAATCCGCTCGAAGATTTTGTACACATCATCGTTGGTTACGAAACGGATTGTCCGTCCACGCGAAGTCGTGTTATCAACTATTTCGCACATCAATTTTCCGTCGTCAAAATATACCTTATTGCCTATGCGAACTTTCCGTGCGGGTTCAACAATAACATCCCAGATGTTATCTTCCTTATTTAACTCGCGTAAAAGTATAACTTCAATTTTTGCGTTGGTTTTTTCTTTGCGACCGAACAACCTTGCCGGAAAAACTTTAGTATCGTTCATTACTAATATGTCGCCCTTATTGAAATAGTCGAGTATATCAGTAAATTTTTTTGATTCGATACTTTCATCCTTGCGATTGACCACCATTAATTTCGATGATTCGCGATTCGGCAAGGGGTATTTTGCTATAAGATTACGCGGAAGCGGATACTTAAAATCTGAAAGTTTCATCTTATCCTGTTCCTTTATTATTTAATAGAAGTTTATTTGAACGAATCATTTTTTTGATTTTGATTTTTTGTTCGCCTTTGGCGAATTGTATTTTTTGGATGCTGGTACACCATACCTTAAAGCCGAACGTGCCGCTGCCAACCGGGCAATTGCTACGCGATACGGCGAGCAACTAACGTAATCAAGACCGATTTGATGGCAGAATTCGATTGAAGAAGGTTCGCCGCCGTGTTCGCCGCAAATTCCTAACTTTATGTTCGGACGTGCTTGCTTTCCTTTGTCGACTGCTATTTTCATCAACTGACCAACGCCACCACGGTCGATTGCTTCGAAAGGATCGACAGCGTAAATATCTTTTTCAACATACGGAATCAAAAATCTGCCCGCATCGTCGCGACTTACACCTAACGTGGTTTGTGTTAAATCGTTGGTTCCGAAACTGAAGAACTCGGCGATTCCGGCAATTTCGTCTGCTGTTAGCGCGCCTCGTGGAATTTCGATCATCGTTCCGCAAAGGTAGTCGATTTTGACTTTGTTCTCAGCCATCACTTCGGTAGCAACTCTTCTAACAATTTCTTCTTGAAGCTTGAGTTCTTTTACGTGGCCAACAAGCGGTATCATAATTTCAGGTTTTACAGAAATCCCACGTTTCTTTACATTCACTGCTGCTTCAAAGATTGCTCGTGCTTGCATCTCGGTAATTTCCGGATAAACTATTCCCAAGCGGCATCCACGGAAACCAAGCATCGGGTTGAACTCGTGAAGCGAACTTACACGCCTGTGAACTTTTTCGTAACTGATTCCCATTTTTTCGGCAAGTTCACGTTGTTGCTTTTCTTCGTGTGGTACGAACTCGTGAAGCGGCGGGTCGATTGTGCGAATTGTAACAGGATAACCATCCATCGCCTCAAATATACCTTCGAAATCTTCGCGTTGCAGCGGCAGTAATCTGCCCAACGCAGCTTTGCGGTCTTCGAGGGTGTCGGCTAAAATCATTTCGCGCATCGGTCCGATTTTTCCTTCACCGAAGAACATGTGTTCGGTTCGGCAAAGTCCTATACCTTGCGCTCCGAAAGAAATTGCCGCGGCAGCTTGATCGGGCTGGTCGGCGTTCGTTCTGATTCCGAGTGTCCGGTATTTATCAGCCCACTTCATAATTTTCGCGTAGAGTTGATAAACAGGCGCATCTTTGGGAGCGAGCGTTTTTTCGATTAACACTTGCAGAACTTCGGACGGTTTGGTATGAACCTCACCGAGCAGTACTTCACCCGTTGTTCCATCAATCGAAATATAATCGCCTTCGTTCACGGTTTTTCCTTTTACATTCATCGTTCGCATAACATAATCGATATGCAAATCGGAACAGCCGACAATACAAACTTTGCCCATCTGCCGTGCGACAAGAGCTGCGTGCGATGTCATTCCACCGCGTGCTGTAAGTATTCCTTCAGAAGCATCCATACCCTTAATATCTTCGGGGGAAGTTTCGATACGAACTAAAATTACTTTTTCGC
Source organism: Ignavibacteriales bacterium (assembly GCA_037443545.1). Taxonomy (GTDB): domain Bacteria; phylum Bacteroidota; class Ignavibacteria; order UBA10030; family BY39; genus JASEGV01. Next base: position 3,561 of record JBBIOD010000043.1, read on the forward strand.
CGCGACCTTTCCACTCTTCGGCATCGGGTGCGTTGAATACAACTTTTCCACTTGCAGCGCCAGGACCTGCATTCAAACCGACAGTTAATAATTTGCCATCCCTGATTGCCTGGTCTTTTTCCTTGCGGTCAAAAATTGGTCGTAATAATTGGTTCAGTTGATCCGGTTCGATTCTCATCAGGGCTTCTTTTTCATCGATAAGTTTTTCGTCAACCATATCTACAGCAATTTTAAGAGCAGCAAAAGCAGTCCGTTTCCCAACGCGGCATTGCAAGATATAAAGTTTATCTTGTTGAATTGTGAACTCGAGATCCAGCATATCTTTGTAATGCTTTTCCAAAACCTTCCTATACTTATCAAGCTCTTTGTAAATTTTCGGTTTAGCTTGAGCAAGTTTTGCAATCGGAAGTGGAGTGCGTGTGCCGGCAACAACGTCTTCGCCTTGCGCGTTCATAAGGAATTCGCCGTAGTAATAATTTTCGCCTGTTGCAGCATCACGCGTAAAAGCCACGCCAGTGCCTGAATCTTCTCCCATATTTCCGAAGACCATAGCTTGGATATTTACCGCGGTTCCCCACGTTGCGGGAATATCGTACATCTTGCGATAAGCAATTGCGCGTTCATTCATCCACGAGTTAAACACCGCACCGACTGCACCCCAAAGTTGGTCCATCGGATTTTCTGGGAAATCGTGGCCCGTTTTTTCTTTGATTGCCTTTTTTGACCTTTCCACTATATCCAACAAATCTTCGGCTGTAAGTTCAGTATCGAGTGTAACACCTTTCTCGTGCTTCTTCTTGTCTAATATTACTTCAAACGGATCGTGTTCGTCTTTGTTTTCCGGTTTCAAACCCAAAACAACATCGCCATACATCGCTACGAAGCGACGATACGAATCATAAGCAAATCGCGGATTGTTTGTTTTTGCGATAATAGCTTGAACTGTTTTGTCGTTTAAACCTAAGTTTAAAATTGTATCCATCATACCGGGCATCGATGCACGGGCGCCTGAACGGACAGAAACTAATAGTGGGTTTTTTGTATCGCCGAATTTTGCACCTAATTCACGCTCCATTTTTTTAAGAGCCGCTAAAACCTGTGCTTTAAGTTCTTTTGGATATTTTCGCTTGTTTGCATAGTAGTAAGTGCAAACTTCGGTTGTTATCGTCAATCCCGGCGGTACTGGAAGTTTCAGGTTCACCATCTCAGCGAGGTTGGCACCTTTGCCACCAAGCAGCGATTTCATATCGGCTCGACCATCAGCTTTCTTTCCACCAAAATAATAGACGTATTTCTTTGCCATAATTTTATTTCTCCATATTGTTTAATTGTTCATTCGTACATTAGTTATCTTTTTTTGAAAATCTTCTTCACCACTTATAAAACGGACTGCAACTTGTAAATAGTATAGAGGCAGTTCATTTATTTGAGCTTTCATATTTATTAACCGGCTAAAATCTTTTTCCGTCGTTATAACAAAATCGGTTTTTTGCTCTTCAAATTCTTTCTTTAATATTTCAATATCTTCAGCTTCGTATTGGTAATGGTCGGAATATTTTTTGAAAATCTTTACATCCAAACTTAACTCGTTCAGTGTTCTTTCGAACGAATCTGGATTTCCAATACCACAAAATGCAACACAAGTTTTATTTTTTAAGACTTCCAATTCGAGCATATCATTTGCTTGAATACCTACTAATTTTCGTGCTTCCAACATAGTGCGTGCTGTTAATTTCGCATTAGTATTTTTTAAAGTATCCGACTTCTGTTTCCAATTCGAGTAGATGATAATATCGGCACGTTTAAGGTTCCAAATTGGTTCTCTTTTTAATCCGGCAGGCAGCATCAGCTCTCTGCCCAATGGTTTGGAAGCATCCACCACAACTATATCCAGGTTTCGGTGTAATTTTCTGTGTTGAAATCCATCGTCAAGAATTATATAATTGCAATTATATTTTTGAACAGCCAACAGAGCAGAGCGCGACTTTTGTTCATCTACAATAACAATTGCATTTGGAAATTTCCTTGCAATTTGGAACGGTTCATCGCCGCACGCTTCGGCGTTGGATAACAGTCGTTCGCCGTCCGAAACTACAAGCGTTCCTCGGGTTGTGCGTTTGTAACCCCTGCTCACTACCGCAGCCCGTTTATTTTGTTTTAGTAGAAATTCAAGAATATACTCTACAAGCGGAGTTTTGCCCGTTCCGCCAGCCGTTAAATTGCCGACTGAAATTACAGGTGCGTTCACTTTTATCGATTCAAAAATTCCAATATCAAAGAACAAGTTTCTTAAAGATATTACCAATCCATACAACAACGAGAACGGAAATAGGGGTAACTTTAAAAAGTCCACTTTATTTTGCAGAAATTAATTTTAAAATATTTTCAGCCACACGTTTAGCTGCGCCGCGTTCGCCTAAGTTCTCGAAAACAGATTTCAATTCAATACGGGTTTTGTCGGATAATGTTTTATCAGTTAACAACTTTCCGGCTGCGGCAGCAATTTTTTCTGCGTTCGCCCTATGCTGAATCAATTCAGGCACGATAGTTTTACCACCGACTATATTAGCTAAGCCTATATTTTTTATATTAATCATAAGCCGACCTGCTAAATATGTAAGCCACGATGTTTTATAAACGATGACCATTGGCGTTTGGAAACACGCGGTTTCGAGAGTCGCTGTTCCTGATGTTACAATAGCGACGTCCGAATTTTTCATCAGGTCGTAAGTTGCGTTTTGCAGAAGTCGCACTGATGAATCTTCGTACAAAAACGATTTTACATAGTCGCCTTCGAAAACGGATGCTACGCCGACAGCTATTTGTGCGCCGTACTCGGTTTCCAAAATTTTTGTGGCATGCAGCATCGGGGGGAAAATTTTTTCCAACTCCTGCTTGCGGCTGCCGGGGAAAAGCCCGATAATCGGTTTCGATTTATCGAAGCCGTAACGTTTACAAAAATCAGCTTTGGGCTGCGGTTCTTCAATAACATCTAACAGTGGGTGTCCGACAAATTCTACTTCGATACCTGCTCGTTCATAAATTTCTTTTTCGAAAGGGAAAACAACAAACATTTTATCTACTAATCTTTTCATTTTTTTTATTCGATTAGGATTCCATGCCCATAGTTGCGGACTTATATAGTAGAAAATTTTGATTCCCGCTATTCGTACTTTTTCGGCGAACCGCAAATTGAATCCGGGATAATCAATTAAAAGCACCGCATCGGGGCGGCGATTCGTAAGCAACGATTCGAGAGTCCGGCTAACCGACCTGATTGTCGGGAGTTTCTTCACCACTTCCAACAACCCCATCACCGCTAATTCGTTAATATGATAGACGAGCTGCATACCTTCGCGCTGCATCTTGTTGCCGCCGATTCCAAAAATCTCAATATCTTTAAACCGAGATTTTAATTCTTTTACTACACCGGCGCCGTGCATATCGCCTGAAGGTTCGCCGGCGATTATCATCAAACGCATCTTACGCGTCTCCAAAATATTTTGTTATCTTCCAATCGAAAAAATAACGGAGCATCCAAATTACAACTATTATAAAAACAATAATTAAAATTGCTTGAAAAGTTCTTTTTTCCGATTTTATTCCGCGCTTCCAGTCCAACTGCGGTTGATCGTGCCCGCTGTATTTATATTTTTTGAATGATGGAAAAAATTTGGGAACCGCTTTTAAATATCGCTGATATTCAGTTCCATAAGTTTTAGTCAAGTGCTCTTCTTCTAAACTCACAATAAGGGTATATTGAAAAATAAAATACGAAAGTGTAACAATCGGTAAAAAAGGAAACGCAGCCCACGACATAATTCCGACACCGAAATAAATACAGATATTACCGAAGTAGAGCGGATTACGTAAGTACGAAAATGGACCGCTTGTAACGAGTTGTGAGCTGCCAACCGATTTTGTCGTGCGGGTTTCGCTGCCAGCCACAGAAACACCCCACAAGCGTATGAACTCACCGAAGAGAATTACAAACAATCCGCCGGCAATACTGTAAATTGTCGGCTTCGCAAATACAATCATAAGCAAAATGAAGGGGATAGGTATATAGCTTCGGTATTTGAATAAAATTTTTCGTAAATCCATTTGTGTTTTCATAAAAATTTTAGCCAGCTAAGTAAACTTCTTTTCGGTTGAATTCAGCTTGTTGTCGTTTGCGTATTCGTTTTTTATTTAAAATTTCTGCCATCCGGGTTATCACATCCGCGAAAGAATTAAAAAGATAGTAAGAGATATTTTCATTTTGGCAAAAGGTTTGCAGCTCGCCGCGGGCAAAAACAATATCGGCGTATTTCACTGCGCACTTATCCGAATATCCATCGCCAATGTAAACGATGATATCATCATCGCCCGACAATGTAAGGATGTGGTTGCGTTTGCAGTTGGCACAGCGATCGCATTCTTCTTCGGAATATGGGAACGAAATTTTCATTCCTGCCTCTACAAACTCCAACTTGTTCGCAAAAAACGGAATAGCGGAGAGCTCATATTTGTGTAAAACCCGCTCTATATAATAATCAAGTCCGTCAGATAGGATATAAAATTTTATCTGACGATCACCACTATTTTTATTACTGCAAAATGTTATAAAATTGCTAAAACTGATATCGATTTCCTGACGGTCGATAAAGTCGGATATATCCTTCTGCGAAACATTTCCACAAGCCTCGGCTTCGCGGGTAAAACATTCGGCGGCGCTTATTAATCCTGCACGATAATCTTCTATAATTTTTGTGCAAATGGAACCGCCAAAATTATAGAACAGGTTATCGCCCAAATCGCCTTTTGTAATTGTACCGTCGAAATCTATAAATATTTTTATCATCACCACTCTAAATCTCAAATAAACTCATCTGCAAATAATTAATTCTGTCTTCAGCACCTTTACAGTATAGTATGAAGGAATGTCGATGCCGATATATTTACGTTTTAACATTTTAGTTTTACCTTTTTGTTTTAAACTCCACTCGCAACCGCAGCCGATAGCACACGGTCTTCGTCGTTGAAACGAACCGTTACAATTTTTGAAACACCTTCTTCTTCCATAGTAATTCCGTAAAGTGCATTAGCGGCTTCCATCGTCCGCTTGTTGTGTGTAACAACTATAAATTGAGTATTGTCGGAAAACTTTTTGAGAATGCGTGTATAGCGGTCGATATTCGAATCATCTAAAGGTGCATCAACTTCATCGAGAATACAGAAGGGGCTTGGTTTTACTAAATAAATTGCGAACAAAAGTGCAATGGCAGTTAAAGTTTTTTCGCCACCCGAAAGTAAGTCGATGGAAGTGGGGCGTTTGCCCCGTGGTTTAGCAATAATTTCGATCCCGGCTTCAAGCAGGTCTTCGTTTTCTTCGAGCCGTAAATCGCACTCGTCGCCCTCGTCGAATAAACTTTTGAAAGTCTTGATAAAGTTTTCACGTATTAATTCGAACGTTGTTAAAAACTTTCTGTGTGCTGTATTATTGATTTCTTCGATGGTGTTTAACAATGTCCGCTCGGCTTCAATCAAGTCGTCCCGTTGCTGCGTCATAAAGTTAAGCCGTTCGCTTTCAGTGTTATACTCATCGAAAGCAGCAAAGTTTATGGCTCCCAACATTCTAATCCGGTCTTTCATCTGCCGGACTTCTTCCCGTTTGGCAGCAAAATCGATCCATTCATCTTCGGGATAAGGTTTTAATTCAATATTTATTTCAAATTCGTTACGTGCCCGTTCGCGGACGTGTTCGATATTCTGATTAATTTCAGATATCTTCATATCATATTCGTGATACATTTTGATTGTATCGTCGTGCAGGCGACGGTCGTCTTTAATTTTTAATTCAACGTTGTGAATTGCGTTCCGCTTTTGTGTGTAAACAATTTCGACTTCGGTCTTTCCTTTTTCAACTTCATTCAACTGCAATCTCAGTTCCTGTAATTGCCCACCGACTGTCTGCAGTTCGTTGCTAATTCGCTCGATGTCTTCTTTTGCCTGCATGATTTCAGAATCCCGCTTTTGCAAAGTAGCTTCGGTATTCCGGACGGTTGCAATATCTCTTTCTAATTCAGCTTCAGCGTTCCGCTTGTTGCCCTGCAGGGTTACCATCTTAATTTCAGCATCGTTCACGGCTTTCGACAAATCATTCCATCGTTGAGTAATTTGTTCTAATTCCTTGTTGAGTTCGGCAGCATTCGTTTCGGCTACAGCTTTCGCCTGTTCGATCTGATTTATTTCGGGGATTAACTTTTCCTTCTCGACAGTCAACTCTGAAATTTCGGCTTCTATACGTTTAATCTCCGATTTACTTCTTTCGATCGAATCGTTCGCACGTTTTTTCTCGAATACAATCTGTGCGATGCGCATCTCAACCGATGCCATTTCTTTTTCAATTTTCTTAACCTTTTCAGAAGCTGCCTTAATATCCAGAGTTTCGAGTATCTTCTGCTTCTCGTTTTGCTGTTGTTGCAACAATTCAAGCTCGGCAATAAACTTTGCTTTATCTAATTCCAACTCAGCTATCTGGTCGCGCTTACCGATCAAACTGCCCTCGTCCTGCCGGCGACTGCCGCCGCGAACAACTCCGCCGCTAGTTCTCACATTACCGCTGAGTGATACAAATTTTATCCCTATTAAAGAGTCGGGTACAGATTTTAGATCATCAACAATCGCGATGCTGTCTAACAAGAATAAAACTAAACTACGATACGGTTCTTTTACCTTTACAACCTGATCTGCCCAAAGTATCGGCGAGTGATGTGTCGTGCGAATACGTCTGATTTTGGGAATGCGGTCGAGGCAAATAAAAACCGCTTTTCCTTTTTCATTCTTTTCGAGGAGACTTGCTGCTTCGAAAGCTTCGCTCTCTTTTTCGACGATGATGTAGTTTGCTGCTTCGCCTAATGCCGTTTGGATTGCCGATCGGTATTTTTCATCTGTATTAACTATATCGGCAACAGTAAGATAGTTTTTCTTTTTAAATTCAGTTTCGTTCAATAAATATTTTATACTGCTGCTTCGTCCCTCGCTGCCTTCAATCAACGAAACCGAGAAATCTATTTTGGCTGTTATCCGATGTATCTCGTTTTTTAGTCCTAATTCTTTATGTTGCAAATCTTCAAATTCGCTCCGGTTCTGCTGCGCCCGAGTGTTCACTTCCATAAGCTCCATTTCAGTCTGTATGAAATCGTGGTGGAGTTCTTTATCTTTAACTGTCAACTCCGACACTTTATTTTCGCTTTCTGAAATCTCGTTTTCAAAATATGCTGCGTCTTCAGTTATCCGTTCGATTAATCTGTTCAGGTTTTCTATTCGCTCATCTAATAACTGCCGGTCGCCGTTCTTCTGAACGATCTCGTGTATCAGCGAGATGATTTCGTTATTTAATCCTTGCAGGAGTTCTTTTTTCTCATCAAGCTGTTTTCCTACAATTTGAAAATCTGTGTTAAGCTTTTCAAAAATTACACTGTCTACAATTACAGCTTCAGCAAATTTTTCGATGTTTGTCCGGAGTGTTACCTGTTTACCTTCTAACCACTCTTTTTGATTGAACAAATCAATCTTTTCTTTTTCATATCTTTCGATGTTCGATTGCAGCGAATTAATCTGTTCGTTCCCTTTTATGGTGCCTTCCTCATATTTATGAATCTGCGAAACAAGTTTGGCTGCTTGCCTTTGGAAATCGATTAACTGCTTTTCGACTTGGCTGATTTCGATGCGCATTTTATCGAGTAATTCTTCCTGTTCATTTAATTCAGCATCAATATTATTTTTTGCAATCCCTGTTTCATTAAAACGCTCTTTTAACGGATTCAGTTTTTCGAACAGATAAGCGTATTCGTGCTCTAGTAAATCGATCTCGGTTGCCCGTAGGTTTTTTGAAATCTCGTTGAATTGTTCCGCCCGTTTCGATTGCCGCTCGAGTGCGTTAACTGTTTTTTGAACTTCTTTAACAATATCGTTCACCCGAATCAGGTCCTGTTGAACGCTTTCTAATTTATGGTATGCGGCTTTTCGACGATGCTTGTATTTTGTAACGCCGGCAGCTTCTTCAAACAAACGGCGGCGTTCGTCGGTTCTGTCGCTTAAAATAGTCTCAACCATTTTCAATTCAATCACCGAATAAGCATCGGCACCCATACCGGTATCCATAAATAAATCGACTATATCTTTTAACCGGCATTGAACTCTGTTTAGCAGATATTCGCTTTCGCCCGAACGATAAACTCTGCGTGAGATAGTAACTTGTGAATATTCAGTAGGCAAAATGCCTCGTGTGTTTTCGATAATGAGCGAAACCTCAGCCATACCAAGAGGTTTGCGGTTTCGTGTTCCGTTAAAAATAACGTCTTCCATCTTATCGGAGCGGAGTGTGCTGTAACGCTGCTCACCCAGAGCCCATCGGATTGCATCTACGATATTTGTTTTGCCACAACCGTTCGGTCCAACGATAGCCGTAATGCCTGCATCAAAATTCAAATTTACATTTTGTGCAAACGACTTAAAACCAAATATTTCTATTTTAGATAAATACATTTACAGGATACAGTTCTGTGTTTCTAACAAAAATTTTAGGTAGATAGTTGTTGAATGAGCGTAATCAAGATAGCCGTACAATAAACCGGCGACTACGAGTATGGCAAGAACACCGGCGACATAAATTTTCGACGGTGCAATATCGAATATAATTGATATACCCTTGAACAAGCGGAAGACAGATATAATTAGAATTAAGATAATCACTCCTAATGAGGGCAATATATAAATAGGGTCTTCCATAATTCTGAAGAGCACCATACTCAGTGGAATGAAAATTATCAAAGGAGTCAACGACCAAACCAAAACTGAGAAAGCATGATACAAATAAACTCTGATACGAATAAATAGTGAGAAGAATTTTACGATTAGTGTTAAAAGTAAAATTTTTACAAAGATGATAACCGAAAAATAGGCAATAAATAAAACCGGCTGCCATACAAGTTGAACCAGCCAGGATTTCACCGTGTCGGATAAAATTTGGCTCAACAGATTATCGACTAAAAGATTGTAACGATAATGTGTAAGGATGCTAGATAAAATTATAGCTAATGCAATCGACAGCACAGCGGATAAGAATATACTATGGCTTACGGGAATAATCCGCTGGTCTCTGACATCTGCGAAGAAATTGTAAGTTCTCAACATCGAGCGGTTCATATTTTCCCGGAAACGCCTGTTGCTGTTGTAGAAAAAAGCTAAAGAGATTAAAACAACTAACCCGGCGATTACAAAAATTATGGGGGCGCTCGAAGAATAATTACCAACCGGTAAAGCGGAAACTTTCTCGTTGTTGAAAACACTCCGTATTACATCGTAGACTACACGCCTGTCACGCGATGTATTTACCATTCCCATTGAACGCAGATATGGATTTCCCGATGGTGTTGACATCGAAGGGCGGTCGCTGAACCAATCGTTATACGTCCAGAAAACGCCCCCCGCGAATTTCAATTCACGGATTACACTATTTGCCTGCCAGGCATACCATGCTTGCGATTCGATTGATGTCGGGTCGCTGTAACCGCTCCTGTTGTTGGGTAAAATTTCTTTTCCGTATTTCCCTATAATAATTGGTTTATCAGGATAATTTTGCCGCCAGGTTGTTAAATCACCGCGAAGTTGAGTGATGGAGCTTTCAAAAACTGAGCAGGTATTTATCGAAATAATATCAACTCTGTCGATAATTTCACTTACGTCCCAATTTACCTGAACTGATACATAAACAGGACGGCTGTCCAAAGAAGCGATAATTTTCTTCATCGACTCGATATAATTAACAGCGACAGACGGCTTCTTTTTTGAAATTTCAAATTCGTTACCAATACCCCACGCCAGAACCGAAGGGTTGTTTCTGTCACGCCAAATCATTTCTCTGATGTATGTCGAAGCCAAATCGGTATAAAACTCTTTCTCCAATATTGCTGCTGGAACATGCGTGAGTGGAATTTCTTCGATAACAAAAATGCCATACCTGTCGCAAAGATTTAAAAAATAAGGATGAGGAGGATAAAGAAATCTTATAAGATTAACACCGCTGCTTTTTATTTTTGCGATATCTTTTTCCATTTCGCCATAAGTAAGCGCCGAACCAAAAAAAGGATGTTCTTCAAAATAAACTACACCCTTTACGTAAAAGGGATTTCCATTCAAAACTATCGAAGAATTTTTTAACTGCAAATGCCGCAAACCATAGTTGATAATATATTCATCAAGCGGAAATGTTTCTTTTCCTTCAACGCGAACGACTGTGGTTTTGATGAGATAAAGATCGGGAACGTCGGGCGACCAGAGTTTGGGATTTGCAATTTGAAATTCGACTTTAAAATCTTTCGTTTTCCGTTTTTGGATATCAAGCGGTACCAAAGCACTCCGCCCGACCAATGCTTCATTAAGTTTATCATAAATTTCCACCGAGAGAGCTGCAAAAACACCCTTCGATTTTTCTTCAACTGAAAAATCGAAGGCGGTGTTTTCAATAGTGGCGTTGATTTTCAATTTTGCATTTTTATAATCGGCAGTTAACTCGGATGTTACTATTGTTTCGTTGATGAACAATTTCGGAGTTGCAAGGATATAAATATCGCGGAAAATGCCGCCGTAATTCCGCCACCCGCTCACTTGTTGACGAAGCGGAAGAGTTGAGGTTGCAGTTAGTTCGTTATCGGTGGTAATACGAATTGCATTCTCTCTGCCAACCTGCAAAATGTTTTCACGAATCGGAAGTACAAACGAACTGTATCCCCCGATATGTCGTCCAACAAAATTTCCATTAATCTGAATTTCGCTTTGATTATTAATTCCGTATGCAACCAGAATAAAATTAAATTTATCAACCATTTCGCTTGTGATTTCAAACTTACGCTGAAAAGTAACCCGGCCCTCGAAACTATATGCAGATGGAATTTGCACATTCAGCCATTCATTACCGTCAATAGTATATTGCCAATAACCGGCTAGGTCAATTTTGGTGCGGCTTGGTGTGTTGGCAAACATTCCAACATCAACACCAATCGGAGTTTGTTGACCGTTCTCAAAGAATTTTTTGCTTAAATTTGAGTGCTGAATCTGGGAGAGACCGACATTCGCCAATAATAAGAGAGAGTATGTTACTAATACGACAAAAAACTTGCCCAAATTATATCCTTTTGGTATGAATGAGTATGGAGGTAATCGTTAAAATCATTTCAAAATGAGATTTTTCGGTTGAAATATAATAAAAAAAAGGTGTGAAAGCAATTGATTTTTAAGGAGCGCATTGCCACCGCATTGCCACATAAAAAAGGTAACCGAAAGGCATTTGAAAATGATTCGTTTCCTCATAATTTAGGTAACCGAACAAAAAGAGGAAAAGACATGAGAAATGAATCTAAAAGAGAATACTGAAAAGAGATCCAGGAGCGCTACCTTGATGTTACGAGACCTGGGAAGGCTGATATATTAAACCTAAATCTTGCATTAGAAAATGTAATTGGTGGAGAAAAGTCAGAAATATTTTTGAATAAACACATAATTCGACAGATGATAAATCAAACAAACCAACACGATACGAATTAAGTCAAAACCATCCCAACCCCTTCAACCCATTGACAATTATCAATTACCAATTGACAATTGGGTAACTCTGAAAGTCTATGATGTTTTAGGTAGTAAAGAAGATGATCCTGATAACGTAATATTTTTTTAAAATTGTAAAAAATGGAAACGAAAGAATACTAAAACTATCATTAGCGATGAAAAGATGACGTTGGTTTGAAGGACTCTGGGCAAATACAAAGCTTTTCAGCTGGCCTTTTGTTGTATCGAATGATTATTCCTAATGACAAATCCGGGATAATCATTTTTTATCCCTACCTTCTG
>JBBIOD010000044.1:0-15379 GCA_037443545.1 Ignavibacteriales bacterium
CGAGCAGACAATGGGTTTTTCAGTGAAAAATGCTTGAATTTCATCGAAGAGAAAGGTTTGTCATATATAGTAGCTGCGAAGTTTACAAACTTTCCTCTACCAATTACATTTTCTAATGCATGATTAGGGATTAACCTTTTTACCGTTTCCTCCTTCCTCAAAACCAACGCTTACGACAAATTCCACTACTCTAACATTCCATCAATTCAATCTACTCAACCCCTCGACTTTACTTGCCCTCTTGCTTTTTAAAGAAAATTAAACTATCGTTCAATTGAACAATTGCTCAATCGTTAATATGATAAAAAATAATACGACTAAACCCATCCATGTTTGCAAAATTGGAATTGTGCACAAAGACAGAGTTAAATCGGCCCAGAAAGCAATCAAAAACGAACAGAATATTTTAGACGCTTCCGAAATCTTTAAAATACTGAGCGACCCTACCCGTTTAAAAATTGTGATGGCATTAACAAAAGAAGAGCTCTGTGTTCGCGACATCGCAGCTCTTCTCAACCTAACCGAGTCTGCGATTTCGCATCAGCTTCGTCTGTTGAAAAACTCCCGAATTGTAAAACATCGCCGCGATGGCAAAATGGCTTATTATACATTAGACGATGAACATGTCGAAAATTTGATAAAATCTGCTTTACAGCATACAACGGAGTAGGATGCATGAGTAAAAAGAGTAAAAATACACTTCTTTATGTAAAAGGAGTTTGCTGCGCCGAAGAAGAAAACGTTGTGAGGAAAAAACTTTCTTCGACCGAAGGTATCGATCAATTTAACTTCAACATAATTACACAACGATTAAGCGTAACACATACTTGTCCGGAAGAAAAAATTATTGACGTGCTCAACTCATCCGGTTTTGAAGCTCAAAGGTTTGAAGCTTCCGTTAAACCTAAATATTTTTGGGAAAAACACTCTAATTTGTTCTTTACAACCACTGCCGGTTTATTAACTTTTTTTGGTATAGCACTCAATTATTATGGAGTTTCTCAGCCGGTAATAATTTCAATTTTCGTTGTAGCAATTTGTAGCGGAGGATGGCAGATTGCTGTTAAAGGGTTCAGAGCAGTTGTCAATCGTGCGTTAGATATGAACTTTCTTATGACCATTGCAACACTCGGCGCTGTAATAATTGGCGAGTTCGCCGAAGCAGCGGCGGTAATATTTATGTTTTCGTTAGCCTTGTTACTCGAATCGTACAGCATCGAACGAACTCGTAATGCGATCCGATCGCTCATTGAACTTTCGCCTCAAACTGCCTCAATTAAAAATGGCAACGGGGAGATTACAAAAAAAGTTGAAGATATTTCTATCGGAGAAATAATTATTGTTCGCCCCGGCGAAAGAGTTTCGCTGGATGGAATTATTACTCACGGAAAAACATCGGTGAACGAATCGCTTATAACGGGCGAATCGTTGCCGGTTTTTAAAAGCGAAAACGACCCTGTGTATGCAGGCACGATCAATGGAAAAGGAATTGTTGAGTTTAGAGTTACACACCGTTATCGCGATACCAAATTAGCACACATCATTCATCTTGTTGAAGAAGCACAATCGGAAAAATCCAAGAGTCAAACATTCATCGAAAAGTTTGCGCGCTATTATACTCCGTCGGTAGTTGTTATCGCAATTTTGATAGCAGCCCTTCCGCCCCTCTTGTTTTCTCAACCATTTAGCGAGTGGTTTTACCGCTCGTTAGTAATGCTTGTTATCGCTTGTCCCTGCGCTCTAGTAATCTCAACACCGGTAACGATTGTAAACGGAATAACAAGCGCTGCTCGCAACGGAGTTCTTATAAAAGGCGGTAGATATTTGGAAGAAATCGGTAAAATATCTGCAATCGCGATTGATAAAACTGGCACTTTAACGGAAGGCAAACCAAAAGTCGTTGATGTGGTTCCTTTGAATTCTGTCTCTAGTACTGAACTTTTAAGGATTGCTGCGGCTATTGAAGCAAAGTCGGAACATCCGTTAGCTGCCGCAATTGAACTCAAAGCAATGGAAGAGGATATATCATTTCAAGATGTTGAAGTTAATGAGTTCGAATCGTTTCCGGGAAAAGGTATTAAGGGGGTTGTCTGGGGAAAAACATATATACTCGGCAATCACAATTTTTGTGAAGAACGTCAAGCGTGCAACAATCAATTGGAAAGTAAACTTTATCAATTAGAAAGCGGGGGAAAAACTGTTGTCGTCATAATTGAAGAAAATATTCCAATTGGAGTTATATCCGTTGTAGATATTGCGCGTGAAGAAAGTAAACAAGCGATATCGCTACTTCACAATGTTGGCATAAACAAAGTAATCATGCTTACGGGCGACAATGAAGCAACAGCCCGCTCGATTGCTGACGAACTTGGCATCGATGACGTACGTTCACAATTACTCCCTGAACAGAAAGTTGAAGCGATAAAAGAGTTAAAAAATATTTATGGAAATGTCGGTATGGCGGGCGACGGAGTAAACGACGCCCCCGCTTTAGCAGCAGCATCAATTGGAATTGCAATGGGAACAGCCGGAACTGATGCCGCTATCGAAACTTCGAACATCGTGTTAATGGCGGACAATCTCTCGAAAGTTTCTGAGACTATTGAATTGTCCAGAAAAACACTCCGAATTATAAAGCAAAACATTACAATTGCATTAGTAACTAAAGGGATATTTTTGATATTGGGGGCTTCCGGTATGGCAACTTTGTGGCTTGCAATTTTAGCAGACGATGGGGCAGCACTGTTAGTAATATTAAACGGATTGAGGTTGCTGAAGTGGAAGGTTCAAAAATGATAATTAAAGTTTTCGATCCTAAAAATCACTGTCCTTGGTAATAATCATTAGGTCGTTAGTTTTGGAATATTCCCATGCTCGAGAATCAGTCCATGTTTCATCTATACCAATCCTTCTTCGGTTTAAAAACAGTTTTCAATTTCGACTTCTCCACAAATTTTTCAATCGCTGCCTTAATTAACATATCTAACAGTTTGGGATATGGAATTCCTGATACTTCTAAGAGTTTCGGATACATACTAATTGTTGTGAATCCGGGAATTGTGTTGAGTTCGTTTAAATAGATTTTGTAAGAATTTCTTTCTACTAAAAAGTCGGCACGCGCCATACCCGAACAATCTATTGCCTTGTATCCCCGCAAAGCATATTCTTTAATTTTATCCGAAACGCGTTTGGGAATGTTTGCCGGTATTTCCGAGGTTGACATGCCATCCACATATTTTGCGTCGTAGTCGTAAAATTCGTTCGACGGAATTATCTCGCCGAGCACCGAAACTATGGGATTATTGTTGCCCAACAAGCAAACTTCGATTTCGCGGGCATTCTGAACTGCTTTCTCGACTAAAATTTTCCGGTCATAATTGGAAGCAAGGTCGATTGCACTTTCAAGCTCACGACTGTTGTGCGCTTTTGTAATACCAACGCTCGAGCCCAAATTCGCCGGTTTAACAAAACAAGGGAAACCGAGTTCATTTGCTACCTGAGATAAAAAACGCTTTTTATTTACTTGAAATTCCTTCCATAAAAACCATACGTCGGGTGTAACGGGAATGGCCGCTGCCTTGTATAGCCGGCGTGCAACAATTTTATCCATCGCAACTGACGATGCCAGCACACCAGCCCCCACATACGGAATGTTGGCAAGCTCAAGTAACCCTTGCACCGTTCCATCCTCGCCAAACGTTCCGTGAAGAACCGGAAATATTACATCAACTTTTTCTTTAGATTTTATTTTAGAAAATATTTCTACTAAACTTTGCAGGTTCGGGTCGGGCAACAGAATTTTTTGTGGCTGTCGGTTTATTCCTTTTCTTGATTTTAAAACTTCAAGCGTATCGTGTGAACTTATCCACCTGCCGTCTAATGTAATTCCTAACGGAACAACATCATACTTCTTCTTGTCGAGTGCGTTGATTACTGAAGTAGCTGATGCTAACGATACTTCATGCTCGGCAGACCTTCCGCCGAACAGAACAGCGATTTTAAGTTTGCGTTTCATAGATAATACTTTTTTATATAAGTTTTTAAATCGTCTTCTGAATTTTCGGTTTGTTGCCCTGTATCACTCTGTCTGCACATGTCGGAAGTTTCACAAGCAAGCTTTTTCGAAAAATCTTTCCCATAGTTTTTTTTACTGATAGCTTTTAATTTTTCTACTTCTTGCTGCGATAATAGATTTTCGCCACCCAACATCCGGGCTACGAATGTAATGTGAGCTGCATGTTCAACTTTTTCCATTTTGTAATAAGCATCGAACAAATCGTTGCCGTAAGTTACTACTCCGTGATTAGCAAGCAGTATCGCATCGGCCTGTTTAACAAACGGTTCAATTGCTTTAACTACTTCGAGTGTCGATGGAGTTGCGTATTCGGCAAGAGGAATGGCTCCCAAACCTACGATGACTTCGGGAAACACGCATCCGGTTAACGGTTGGCGGGCTGTGGCAAATCCTGTTGCAAACGGCGCGTGTGCGTGTACGACTGCGTTCACATCAGGACGCTTAAGGTAAATAAATAAGTGCATCGCTAACTCAGTTGACGGAGCGTAGCTGCCCGAAACAATCTCGCCGTGCAGGTCAACTTCGATTATATCTTCAACAGCGACCATTCCTTTGTTTACACCTGTTCGTGTTGTCAGGATTGTCCCCTTTTCAAGCCGAACGCTCACATTACCGTCGGTTGCCGAAACAAAACCCTTTTCATAAATTCGCCGGCATACGCTGATTAAATCTTCTATAAGTTTATTTTTGATTAACATGGACATTTGAAAATAACAAAAAAGGATATAAAAGAAAAGCCAACTTCCCTCTCGGTTAGCTAATCTGTCGGCTGACGGATAACGGATTGAATAGGCTCAGTATAACTTCTGATTTCTGTCGTTGTGTAAACTAGTAAGTCGGATGTAAACACAAATCTCTTCGAGTTAAAGACTCGTAAGAGTCGGTGACCGACTAATGTTACACTCATAAAAAGAGCCTACTTCCTTATTCCCAGAAATTTGCTCATTATGATGATTGATTCAATACTTCAATAATCTCACCTTATTGCTTCCATCAGTTCGCTTACAACATTATACTTTCCAAACGGCGGCATCATATAAATACCATGAACAAACTGTGTTGCTTTTTTGATAAATTCTTTAGATAACTCAATGCCGACTTTTGCAGCATCATTTCCGGCATTTCTGATTTTTTCTCTTATCTTTTCGGGTATTATCATTCCCGGGACTTCGTTATGCAAAAAGTCGGTATGCTTGTAACTTCGTAAAGGGAGCACACCAACCATTAACGGTAAATGCAAAACTTCAATCCGCTTTATAAAATCTTCAAGAGTTTTCAATTCGTATAAGGGTTGAGTAAAAATTATTTCGACACCGGCTTCTGCTTTCTTCTCAAGCCGTTCAATCTCTAAATCAATATCGGCGGCTAAAGGATTTGCAGCGCAGGCAATCAAAAAAGAGGTCGGCTCGCCGATTGTGTGTCCTAACAAATCGACGCCGCGATTCATAGAACTCACCGCTTTTATTAAACCGATTGAGTCAACATCAAAGACTGATCGTGCTTGTGGATAATCGCCGATGTTTGCCGGGTCGCCCGTTATACAGAGCAAATTTTTAATGCCGAGAGCATGCAAACCGAGTAAGTCGGCTTGTATAGCCAATAAATTTTTGTCGCGGGCTGTGAAGTGTGTAATTGTTTCGATTCCAACCTTCTGCATAATCAGTTGCGAAACGGCTACAGGGCTCATCCTTAGCCGTGCGCGGGCACCGTCAGTGATGTTTACTGCATCAACTCCAAGCTCGTAACATTTTTGCGCTCCCTCGATTACTTTTCGCATATCCACGCCGCGAGGAATATCGAGTTCAACAGTAGTTAAAACTTTTTTGCCGATGTTCCGTGCAAATTTCGATTTACGAAATTTTTCTGCATCATACTGCAATTCCTTCTTAGCTTCGAGTGGCACTAATCGTCCGTCGGTTGACGGATTTGCAGAAGCTTTAATATCAATTTTTTTTATTTGCACATCTTTAATAGCATCTCGGATTGCACGAATATGTGCAGGAGTGGAACCGCAGCAAGCCCCAATTATTGTAACTCCGCTCTGAACAAGCTCGCGCGCATAAGTTGCTAAATATTCTGGAGATGTGTGATAAATCGATCGTCCATCCTGCAGGGATGGAATTCCAGCCGCCGGCTGAGCAACAAGATAGATTCCCTCTTTATGAAGGTTGCGGATAATCCCGAACATCCGTTGCGGTCCGACAGTACAATTTGCCCCAACTATATCTACACCTTTTTCGATAATGTGTTCGACAACTTCGATTGGATAATTGCCTGCGAGTATCGAGCCGTCTTCGGCAAACGCTTTTTGTGCAATAAGAGGAATGTTTGTAAGCGATTTCACAGCTTCGATTGCCTCCTCGAGTTCCTGAGTGCTTACAAAAGTTTCAAGCATTATCAGGTCGATACGTCCTTCAAGTAGAAACTCAACCTGTTCTTTGAACGCATCGCGCACCTGCTGCCGTTTTACTTTTCCGATTGGTTCCATTAATTTCCCTGTAGGACCAACTGCACCTGCAACATAAACTTTATCACCGGCAGCACGGCGAGCAATTTCAACTCCCGCTAAATTTATCTCTCTTATTTTGTCTTCTAAATGATAATCTTTCAAACGGAAACGGTTTGCTGAAAATGTATTCGTCTCGATTATCTCTGAACCGGCTTCAATATATTCGCAATGAAGCCGTTCAACGATGTCAGGGTTTCTAATGTTTTGGATTTCGTGAGGAAGTTCGTCGTACTCGTACAAATCGAGCAGCGTTCCCATGGCACCGTCGCACAATATCGGTCCTAATTTTAACCGGTCTCTAAATGGTATTTTCATACCTAGATCGATTTTCTTAAAATGTATTCCTCGGCAATCTGCACGGCATTAGTTGCGGCACCTTTACGCAGATTATCGGAAACAACCCACATATTCAAACCATTCTTAATTGTTTCATCCCTTCGTAACCGTCCGACGAATACTTCATCGCGATTATGCGACCAAATTGGCATTGGATAAATATTTTGCATCGGGTCGTCCTGCAGCACAACTCCCGGTGCAATGCTTAAAACTTTTTTTACTTCCTCAAGCTCAAATGGCTTTTCAAATTCAATATTGATTGCTTCGCCGTGTCCTCCGATTGATGGAATACGCACACACGTTGCTGTAATTTTCAGTGCCGGCTCTTCCATAATTTTTCTGGTTTCGTTTACCATTTTTATTTCTTCGCGTGTATATCCATCTTCATAAAAAATATCTATGTGTGGAAAACAATTGTATGCAATTCGATGAGGAAATTTTTTTTTCCGGAGCAGAACTTTATGCACTTCATCCTCAAGCTGGTCAACAGCATACTGACCGGCGCCCGTTACGGACTGATATGTCGATACGACTATCCTTTTTATTTTCCATTTATCGTGAAGCGGCTTTAAGGCAACTACCATTTGAATTGTCGAGCAGTTGGGGTTTGCAACGATTCCTTTGTGTTTAAGCACCTTATGCGGATTCACTTCGGGCACAACAAGCGGAACCCAATCTTCCATTCGAAAGGTGCTGCTATTATCAATTACGAGGGCTCCTTTTTGAACCGCGATGGGAGCGAATTCTTTACTGACGGGACCGCCTGCACTAAAAAAAACAAAATCGAAATCCGACAATGCCTCGACGGTTAACTTTTCGACAAAATAAGTTTTTCCTTTAAAGTCGATTTGCGTACCTATCGATTTTTCGGTAGCAAGAAGATGTAATTTTCCGATGGGAAACTTGCGTTGTTCGAGAATTTCCAAAATTTTTCTTCCGACTAATCCGGTGGAACCCACAATTCCGATGTCATAAAGTTTCATTGCTTAGCTCTCAAATATTTATGTAAGAATATTTATTAACATTAAAAAGGGAAATGCGATAGTTTCGATTATACCGAAAAAAATTGCTCTGAAAACGTCGACACGCATCAATAAAATTACTATGAATATTCCGAAGAAACCGATGTTGCGATACTGTTCACTGATACTGTCCGGCAAAAAGTTTGCAACAACATGCGAACCGTCTAAAGGCGGAATCGGCAACATATTGAACACGGCGAGTACGACGTTGAGATACAATCCACCGAGGAACATTTTGTTTAAGAAGCCCCACATTTCGGTTAACAATTCGATATTCGCTTGTTGGACTAATGGTGTAAATGTTTGAGCTAATATGAAAGCAATGGCGCATACAAAAGCCATGGCGATATTCGAGAGTGGACCTATCACTGAAACGAGTATATCGTCGCGTTTGAAATTCGAGAAGTTCATTGGGTTCACAGGAACCGGTTTTGCCCACGCAATAAAAATCTGCCCAGCCATAAGTAATGAGAAGAGGGGAACGAGGATAGAACCGATGGGGTCGATATGAGGAATCGGATTGAATGTTAGCCGCCCCATCATTTTAGCGGTTGGATCGCCCAGACGCAAAGCCATATAACCGTGTGAAATTTCGTGGACGATAACAGAGAATAACAGGATCGGTAGTATATATAAATGTTCGATAATTTTTTCCATCTTAAAAGTTTATGAGTTTTCTATAAATTTAGTAAAAAGATAAGTGTTTTTAAGTTAAAAGAAAAATATATATATTTTAAAAGAATAAATGAGATAAAACTATGGGCTCAGTAAAATTGGAAAGGGTTCGGAAAACATTCGAGCCAAACGTAACGGTTGTTCACGATGTTAACTTGGTAATACCGGATAAAGAGTTCATCGTGTTGGTTGGACCTTCGGGATGCGGTAAATCGACAACATTGAGGATGATTGCCGGACTCGAAGAAATTACAAGCGGCACGATTTCGATAGACAATAAAGTCGTGAACGACATCCCTCCGAAGGACAGAGACATTGCAATGGTATTTCAAAATTACGCTCTCTATCCACATATGAATGTGTTTGAAAATTTAGCATTCGGTTTGAAATTAAGGAAGTATGATAAAGCCGAGATAATAAAACGTGTTCAAAAAGCTGCCGATATACTTGACATTAGCCAGTTGCTGGAGCGTAAACCGAAAGCCCTTTCGGGCGGACAGCGACAGCGGGTTGCTCTGGGCAGGGCAATTGTACGCCAGCCGAAAGTATTTTTGTTCGATGAACCGCTCAGCAATCTCGATGCAAACCTGCGTGTTCAAATGCGAACCGAAATTTCGCGACTCCACCACCAGATTGAAACAACAATGATATATGTAACACACGACCAAGTTGAAGCAATGTCCATGGGCGACAGGATTGTTGTAATGAAAGACGGCCACATACATCAAGTCGATACACCGCTAAACATCTATAATAATCCCGTAAATAAATTTGTTGCTTCGTTTATCGGAAGTCCGACTATGAATTTTGTTGAGGGAATTATAACAACGGACGGTGGGCTAAAGTATCAATCGTTGGATAAAATATTAAATTTCGTTATCCTGGAAAGTCTCCGGAACAAACTCGCCGGGCATTCAAGTACCGAAATCATACTCGGTGTACGTCCTGAATATATACATTCACACGTCCAAGTTACCGGTACAAATATGGCACAAGTGAATGGAAAGATTGAGGTGATTGAAACTGTCGGTAATGAGATGTTTGTCTATTTCACTCTACCAGGGAGTAGTTTAAACGAACCGCTCGTGGCCCGCATTCCTCCGGATAACAGATTAAAAGTCAGTGGAACTTTTCCACTTTATTTCGATACGGATAAATTCCATTTCTTTAGAAAGGATACCGAGGCGGCCATATAAACACTTATCCTTAATAAAATAAGTTGTTTTTTTAAATGAATTAATGGTAATGCTATTGAGAGACTAGGACCAGTTTTCCATTCTGTCGTACTTTTATCCAGTATCCTCTTCCAGGAACAATTGTAGTTACAGTATGATAACCCAAATTATATCCATACATTCCGGAGATTGTGTTATTGGTAGGAATCTGTACTATTGAACTAACGGGAATCGGGACTGACAACGAACCAATCAAATTCCAACCCGCTTTTACATCAACTGTGTCGGTGAGTCGTGAAGGACCCTCCATATATACAGTTTGGGGTGAGCTGAATTTTAACCAGTAGCCAATTCCATTTTTTAAAGTTGATTGTACGATGTAATTGCCGTCGAAAGAAAATGCATTGGAATTCGAAAGTGGGAAAATCGCTGTTCTGTTATAGTTGGAGAGTGTAAGCGGAACGGAAACAAGGTTCCATCCTGCAGAATAAATGACCGACACCATAGATTCGCCAAGTGTAAATTCATCTGCACCAATATCGGGTGTTATGGAGTTTCGGTTCTGTCCGTCGATGTCTGTAGTAATTGACGGAATTGGAACAGCGGCAGCGTTAACGGGCGATAACTCAGAAGTTAAAATATGTAAATTACCATTACTTTTCGAAACATAAAAAGGGTCAGCGCTAATGCTTAAACTATCTTGTTTAGGTGTAAAAGAATTTTTCCAATCAGTGATTGTTAACCTGTTACCTGCATTGTACCCGATAGCCCCTTTTACTCCCGGAGCGTAAAGATTGTTATTATTCGAAACAAAATTTGTGGGTGATGCAGAAAGATATACAGCATAAGCTTTATTGTATGCGTAAATTCCAGCTAGATCGGTTTCGTTGAATACAATGTTGTTTTTAAGAGTGATGGATGTTCCTCCATAAAATTCAAATCCGGCAGTGCGGCTTGATGCCGCCGTTGAGAAGTCGTTTCCGGAAAGGTAAATTGAATTGTAGTAATAGTTATCTCCTGCGTTTGCCGAGCTGCTGCTGAAAATTCCGCGTGAATAATTCACAAGTCCACCCACCCCGTAAGATAAAATATTATGAATAAAATTATTATAGAAAATTGAGTAAGAAGATGAACCCGAACTGTTTTCTATTCCAGTTGCCCAAGCACCATTTACGGCAGTAGTGATATTGCTGATGATATTTCTGCAGACTACAGCATTTATTACACCATCGGCAAGCCAGATTCCATGCACATCGTTATCGCCGCTAAGCTGCTTCCAGTCATGTATGTAATTTTTTTCAATCGTAACACCGTGCACCCACTGAGCAGCGATTCCGATAGAACCATGTTTTGTAATATCGCAGTTGTAAATAACGTTTCCAGACGATGGGAAAGCGCTACTATATCCGGTTACGAGTAATCCGAAATATCCGTTTGATGGGGTCAACGAATCAGCTCCCGTTCGGATGTTAATATTCTTTATTGTGTTGCTATCAGCGCTAGCGCCAAAAACACTGCCGATTCGAATACCGACCTTACCATCAGAACCCAATAAATTTAATGTAAGGTTTTTTTCTTCTAAATCACTATTAGAGCCGTTAATTACAATTTTGGTCGCTCCGTTAATAGAAATACCGTAGGGTTTTTCTATCGTGGAATTGATTATAATGGTGGGCGTCTTCCCAGTCGCGGGTTTGATGGTTACTTTATTTGTAGAAAACGAATAATCCAATTCTGGAATTGTAATCGGGTTTTCGTTGTAAGTATCGTGGATTAATGATAAAGTGATATCGCCTGAAATAATATTATTGGACAATGAATCGATGGCTTTATTGATCGTAAGAAAATCGCCCCCAACTCCTACAGTAAATGTTCCCGAGAGTAAAATTGCAGCTTTGAAGGATGTTGTTAAAAAGTCGTTTGCCATATTCTGGTCGCCCACAAGAAGTGAAGATGCCGTAATTCTGTAAACACCATTGACAAGCGGTGTGTAGCTATCGAAAATTATTGGCGTAGATTGGTTTGAGTTTAATGACGATATTGTTCTGTTGCTTTCGTAAACCACCATCGTCGATAAATAAATGCTTAGTCGAACGGGAATGTTCGATAGCGTTGAGCTTCCAACATTCTGAAAAGATACAATCGGAGACAAGGCACTTCCCTGCGTAACCTTTGTACCGTGAATTGGATAGTCGATTGAAACAACTTTCATATCTTGTTGCAATTGCGGTCTGATAATCTGCACCAAATCAATCCCCACATAATTCGAGTTGAAACCCGAAATCCCTCCGTCGTATATCAAGTATCTAAAAGCAATATAAATATTACTGCCGTTGGTTACATAATTTTTTAATGAATATTTTTTCTGTGTCCAACCCGTAACGGAGGTTTCAAAGTAATCTACTCTTTGCGTGAACGATGCAATAGCGGTATCTGTAGTAGAAATTCGTACTTCAATAGAATCAGCCCACGAGGAATAATCGGGAGACCGATGCCAGAAGCAGAGTGTATCGTTAGAGTTTATAGATGATATAAGTGGTGATATCAACCATTCATCGATATAAAAATCGTTTGCCCCCTGATAGTTTGCAGCCGCATAACCTGTACCATAATAAGATGTGAAGATTGCCGAATTTCCTTGAAACCAGGGTCCGGTTGTTCCTCCGCCATCCTTATTTACAGTTTTCCATCCTGTCGGTGGAAACCCTGTTGTACCTTCAAAACTTTCTTCAAATATCACACTCGATGTGTGTGTGGTTGACAGAACGTAAGAAGACTTCATAGGCGAGCTTATTGCTGATTGAGAACGACTTATAAATAACTCTTGAATTGGAAAATCTTGATTTTGTTTTTTTATTTGAGTAAAAGTGAGGTAAGCTTGTGTAATACTCAAAGTCAGGAGAATTAGAACTCTATTAATCATAAATCTACTTTCTTTATTAGTCCAAATAGAATTTAAAAAAAATAAAACTTTTCACAAAATATTTAAAAAAAACCCGTCTTCCCAATTGATAAGGAAAACGGGTTTTTCAAGAAGTTAACTATTGTTTAAAGGAGTTACTATTTGAGCAACAACATTTTTTTAACGTTTGTAAAAGTAACGCTATTGTCTATTGAGTTTGCAGTTAACTTGTAGAAATAGACACCGCTTCCAACTAATTTACCGCTGGCATCAGTTCCATTCCACACGGCCTCGTAATTACCGGCGGTCATTTCACCGTCTATCAACGAGGCAATCCGTTGACCAAGTAGATCAAAAACGGCTACATTAACCTTGCTCGTTTTGGGAATTGCAAACCTAATTTCGGTTGTTGGGTTGAATGGGTTTGGATAGTTCTGACTGACTGAGTATTGATCAGGTAAATTATCATTTCCACCTACACCCAATGTTGCGCTTGAAATTAGTATCTGTGCATTGTCCTCAACAAAATTATTGCCTGCATTGACTGAGTAAACAGGTGTGCTTACAGTGTTGTATCCTTCTTTGTCGGCTACAACTTTGTATGACCCTGGCGCTAAGCCGGAGAGTTCGAATGTTCCATTTTCTTCAGTAATATCGTAACTCGCTATTAAATTTGTAGCTGATGACACCGCATACACTGTAACGCCTTGTACATTACTGGATTTTCCGATTTCATTTATACTACCTGAGATGCTTGCTAATCCGCCAGGTATTATTGGTAGTACACAAATATCTATCCCGGTCGTGTTTCCGTTTACTAAGAAACTGTCGGCATTCACCCAATAGTATATACCACAGCTATCTACATCATACCATGCAGGAGCGAAGAATGCAAACGGAACCGCTTTTGCAAAATAATAACCTGGATATATATAGTTGAAGTTATAAACGCCTAATGAGTCGGTAACTATGTAACGCACCGGGAATATGCGGTTTGCTGATTTCTGGAATAATACAACTTTAGAGATTACTCCATCTCCGGCAGCATCTTTCACCTTGCCACTAATACTGTTTTGTGTTTGAGGGTTGACCACTAAATCAAAGTTAATTCCAGTCATATCACCGCTAACTAAGATTCTATCCGCATCAAATGGGGTAAGTTTGTTGTTGTAAAATTCAGGAATATAACCGGGTTTCACTGCCAATGCAATGTACGAAAACCCGGCGGGTACGCGAACCGTGTAATTACCATTCTCATCGGTACGAGCCTTTCCGATAATGCCGGTTATCGTCCCAAAACCGTGGACGAACATATTTTCTTCTCTAGTTCCAAAAAGATATCCGTCTTGGTTTTGAGCCATATTCACAGTGCGGTTTGTTCGCATAAAGAGAACGAGTGCATCCTTTAATGGAGTTTGTGCATTGCTATCAATTACATTTCCGCTAACAGAAACCCAAACAGGTGGAGGGGGAAGTATAACACGGTTTAAGCCGAAGTTGGCAAAACTTGTATCGCCAATGGAGATGAGAACGGGTGTTGCTCCTTCACGTGTTAATGAATTATCGAACCATTCAGGATTATATGTCCATTTGGTTGCGTAAACAAGGTATGTTCCAGTATCTATCGGTGCGAAATAATTACCGAGAGAATCTGTACGAGCTTCGCGCCAATACATCCATCCGTTTAATTTGTAAAACCTTAGCCTTACACCGCCTATCGGTTCGCCTGTTGAATCGTTAATAATATTACCAGATATGAACCCGCGGACCATCATTGGTGGCGGTGGCGGCTTAGTTGAATCCGGCACAAAAATCACTTCGTTGCTCGGCAAACTTTGAGTCATAATATTTTGTAATGCAGTAACATAGTACCGGTAAGTGTGTCCTGGGGGAACCATCATATCTACAAAGTCTTTAGAGTCGGTATTGCCAATTTTAATAAATGGCTGATTATCGACTGCTTTGTAAACATTAAAGCGAAAATTCATTAGTGAATATTCCCATTGTAGTTTAGCAAAGCTAAAACCTTGTGGATTGTTTAATTTTTCCACTGTCAAATTTGTTGGTGCCGGCGGAAGCTGAGCCATTGCTAAACCAACAAATAAAAGAAATAACGCAAAAATTGTGATTCTTTTTAACATACAACCTCCTAAAAATTAGTTATAGAGTATTTCAATTAATTACGTTTTTATTTACTCCAACAATGATGCCACGAAAATCTGTTTTCCTTACCAAAAAAACCTCGAATTTGTATTTATAATTCGATATTTTTTAGTGCTTAGAATCACACGTAGAAAAAAACGCGGGAAACTGCAGACCAAGTGCGGGAAGACCCGAAATCATGCGAAAAAGGTGGATATATTAAGTATTTACAATTTCCCAAGCTCCAACTTTAATGATTAGAGCTTGGGAATGTGGAAGTAGTCGAGTATTGAATCCTTACCTCATCAAAATAAGTTTCTTGGTTTCACTAAACGAGCCCGCAGTTAGCCGGTAAAAATAAACACCGCTTGCTACCTGCTTGCCCGTGTTGTTGTTGCTATTCCAAACTATCTCATAATATCCAGCATCTTGCACTCCATCGACAAGCTTCTTCACTTCCTGTCCGAATACATTGTAAATCTTTAGCTCGACCTTGTTGGCTTGCGGAAGTTGGTATTTTATAACTGTGCTCGGATTAAACGG
>JBBIOD010000045.1:0-14949 GCA_037443545.1 Ignavibacteriales bacterium
TGAGAGATTTAAACAAAATATTTAGCTTGGTAATTACTGTTCTATTTAATATATTGACTTTAGTTTAAATGCAGCATATGTGAGGTTCAGAAAGTTTTACAAGCTTTTGAATTAATAAGGATTCCACTATGTTCACAACACCATTTAACTTTTTGTTAATCTTTCTTTTTTTTCAAAACACAATTACAGTTCAATAATCGCAACCCACAATTAAAGACTTGGCGTGGTTGGCTGGATGCTGGCAAGGTACAGACACAACAAATATATATCGCGAACAATGGATGAAGCCGGCGGGAAGAGTGATGCTTGGGATGAGTCATACAAGCGTTGCTGACACGACTCGTGAATACGAGTACTTGCAGATTCGTCAGCAGGAAGTCGGCGCTATCTTCTACGTCGCAATTCCGTCGGGACAGAAAGAAACATCTTTCGAACTCACGAAGTTCGACGGGAAGGAAGCAGTGTTTGAGAATCCCGAGCACGATTTTCCCAAACGGATTATTTATCGTTTAGAAAATGACAGCATACTCGTTGCCCGTATAGACGGAACCATCAAAGGAAAACAGCGCAGTGTAGATTTTCTGTTGAAACGAGTTAAGTGCGATTGAAATAGTTAAAAAGATTTTCCTTGCGGTATTAAGTGGTTGACCAAAAAGTAATAAAAGGAGTCATTCCGAACTTGTTTCAGAATCTGAATATTGCAAAACGACTTGCTATGCTTAGACGTTGAAATAAATTCAGCACGACGTTGAACATTTTGGACAACCACTACCGAAACAGAAGCCACTCAAACCCACTTACCTCAGGTGGCTGAGTGATTTAAGTTTGCAATAATTTATTCTTTTGCGCGTTTGCCAAGCTCTTTATCAACCCAAAGAATCGAACTTGCCTTTTCGCCCACCATTTTGATTCTCTCAATAATTGCGGTTGCATTTGCTACTTCAACTTATTTATCCCGTCGGTTAAACTATTAAAGAAAATTAACTCCGTTACGCATTATCGCCTAAATTAGATTCTTCTTAAATCTAAGAACATTATAACTTATTATTTATCTGATAACCTTAAGCGATCAATTAATTTTGATCACAAAAAATCAAAATTACTCCCTAAAAATTCTAATTCTATAAAGGTCATTTTATGAACTATTTACTTGCTAATGTTTTTAATAATTTTGTTTTCCTCCCTACAGTCCTTATATTTTCTCAGGATTACTTTTTATTATGAGGAAACTGGTCGGTTGCAAGAAAAACCAACGCTGGCACATACCGTGACAACAAAATTCAGAAGAATTTGTTATTGATATGTAAATAAAAGTCCGGCCGGTCAAATTCCGACATAAGAAATAACTGAAAAAGTAATCCTGAAGCTACCCTGATTAAAGCAAGGAGTGTTCAGGAACATTAACCTCTTCGTGTAAGTGCTAGTCTGCTAGCGTGTTTTTGTACGGCTAATTTTGTTGTGCCGATTTTTTTTGCAATTTTTTCGGTCTCAATTTTCCCGTACCATTTTTTTAAGTATTCGACATTTTTAGGGTCCCACGTCGGTGTCGGATTTTTACATCGGATCTTGTTAAGGTGAGCAGTTGCCCTTATAGTGTTTATACTCCTTCCAAGTAGCTTGGATGTATAAATAACCCCGTTAGTAGGACAATGTTTTTTTAGAAGATTAATTTCTTCTTTTGTCCAACGCTCATATTTTTTCTTTTTTATCATCTTCAATATCTCCTCGGTTATTTGTATCGGTAATATATGAAATATGAAATTAAAGTCAAAAAGTATTTGTAGTTATCCAACCTGAGTCGAGAGGAAGATGCCTACGCTCATTTGGCTGATTTGGTCTTGTAGTTCTTCGATCTGATCGATGTGGCGGTCTTCATCCAACAAAATATTCTCTAACATTTCACGTGTTGCAAAATCTTTTACATCGCCGGCAAATATAATTACATCGTTGTACATTTTAATCGCACCCGATTCTGAAGCGAGATCACTTGAGAGCATTTGTGGAACATCCGTTCCGATTTTTACAGTGCCAAGTTTGCTCACCACCGGAATTCCTTCCAGAAAGATTATTCTTGCTATTAGTTTTTCAGCGTGTTTCATTTCGTCGATAGCACGTTTTTCAAAAAGCTTGTGAAGTTTCTCGTAGCCCCAATTATTACACATCTCGGAGTGAACCATGTATTGATTCACAGCTGTTAGCTCGTCTGCTAAAAGCAGGTTTAATTTTTCGAGTAAATCTTTATTTCCCTTCATAGTCAGTCCTTTCGTTAAAAAAATTATCCGATGAAAAAGTTACTCCAATTTTATTTGATACTGTTGTATTTTAGTGTAGAGTGTTTTTAAGCTAATTCCAAGTATTTTAGCGGCTTCGGCTTTGTTGTTTTGCAAGCTTTTCAATACACCTTCGATGTGTGTTTTCTCGAGATCTTTTATTGGAATGTGGCTGCCAATCAATCCGCTTTGTTCAAGGTTTTGCAGAAGGTTGGTTGATCGTAACGGAAGCGATAAATCGGAAGGCTGTATCAAATCATCTCGCGAAAGTATGGCTGCCCGCTCAATCATATTTTCAAGCTCGCGTACATTACCGGGCCAATCGTATTTCAGAAGCACATCCATTGCGGCATGGCTTACCTGTTTGCGCGATTTCATTTTAAGTTTCTTCGTTAAGAAAAACTCTACTAAACGGGGTATATCATCTTTTCTTTCCTTCAAAGTTGGCATCTCAATCGTGATGACATTCAATCGGTAGAGCAAATCTTCGCGGAATTTTCCTTGTTTTACTTCTTCAACTAAATTTTTGTTTGTTGCGGAAATAATTCTCACATCCGATTTCAGTACCACATTACCACCAACACGCCGAAACTCGCCGCTCTGTATAAACCTTAATAATTTGGGCTGTATTAGTGGGCTTATATCACCGATTTCATCCAAAAACAAAGTCCCGTTTCCGGCGAGCTCAACCAAACCCTGCTTCATCGAACGGGCATCGGTAAAAGCGCCCCGTTCGTGACCAAACAACTCGCTTTCGATTAGTGTGTCTGGAATTGAGGCACAATTGAGGGCAACAAATGGCTTGTCGGCACGATTGCTGTTTTTGTAGATGAAACTTGCTACCAACTCTTTACCCGTTCCGCTTGCACCTTGAATTAAAACGGTCGATTCTGTCGGTGCAATTTTCAAAGAAATATCCAAAACCTTTTTAAAATTCGGACTGTTACCTATGATTTCAGTAGAACCTGCAATACGTAACAATTCAGCTTTTATTAATTGGTTCTCGCGGAGAAGTGTTTGCTTTTCAATTATTTTTTTGATCGTTCGGTGCAACTCGGTTGCTGAATATGGTTTGGTAAGAAATTCGTAAGCACCCGCCTTCATGCAATCGATAGCTATTCTTATATCGCCAACGCCTGTCAGCATAACTACATCGATATTCGGCAAATTTTCTTTAATAAATTTGAGGACATCGACACCATCGACTTTTGGCATTTTAATATCTAAAAGTGCAATGTCGTACGCTTTCGATTGAAGCATGTTTATTGCCTGGACACCGTCCGACGCTAATTCAATTTCGTATCCTCCAGTTTCCAAAAAATATTCCAGCATAAAACGGAATTCTTCTTCATCGTCTGCTATCAATATTCTTGTGTTTTGTTTTACCATAAATTAAGTATCTCCCTTAATAATTTTAATAGTCGGTATCTACCGGGACTGCAAATCGGATAGTTGTTCCTTTGTTGGCTTCCGATTCTGCTAAAATATATCCACCGTGCACTTCAACAATTAATTTGCAGAGCGCCAGCCCCAAACCGGTAGTTTTTTCTTTATCCGGAGTTTCCGGTTTGTACTTATCAAAAATATGTAAAAGCATATTTCCGGGAATACCAACACCGTTATCGGAGACCGAAACTTCAACAAACTGACGTAGCGCCCCTTCCTGTTCTTTATGAATTGCCGTAGTTGTAATCGCAATTTTTTCCCCCGTCGGCGAGTATTTAATTGCATTATCTAAAATGTTAATCAGAACCTTCTCAATTTTTTCAGAATCGATTTCTATTGTCGGAACATTTTTATCTATCGATAGGTCGAAATTAATATTTTTTGCTTTCGCGTCGGCTTCCATTCGGCTGCACACAGCGGGCACAAGTTCGTCGAGGTTAATGGGCAACTTATCGAGTTGTACATTACCGCTTTCTAACTGAGCTAAATCAATCAAATCATTTATCGTTGCATTTATTTTCATCAATGTCTGATCGATGTGGCTCAATAATTCACGTTGCTTTTCGGATACGATATTATTGAGCCCTTTGTTCAAAAGGCTTATCGCCGATTTTACAGCAGCAAGTGGAATGCGCAATTTGTGCATGACAAGTGTCGGAAAATCAATCTGAATTTCTTGCAGTCGTCTATCTTCTTCACGCGATCGTATCAGTGATTTAATTTTTTCGAGCAACATATCTATCTGTATCGGTTTTTCGAGGAAATCGCAGGCACCGTATCTTATGCTTTCAACAGCGCTCGGTATATCCGCGAAAGCCGTAACCATTATAATGTCGGTGTTTGGTGTTATTCGACGCAGAGTTTTTAATACTTCGAGGCCATCCATCTCCTCCATTCTTATATCGAGTAAAATTAGAGTGTAATCTCTTAACGCAACCTTACTTATTGCTTCGTCACCACTCGATGCTTCATCGACAATAAATCCTTCCGCTTGGAGTTGATCTTTTAACATCGAGCGAAAATGTTTTTCGTCGTCTACAATAAGTATCCGATTAAAAATCTCTTTTTCCATCTATGGCTCCTTCTATATGATTGTCTAATTTATCGTATTTTATCGAAAAAGATTATCAAAGTCAACTTTTTTTTGAAAATTTTACAAACGGTTGCTTTTTTATCCATTTCTTAATAAATTTACACAAATTTTACCCACTCAAAACCCTATGAAAAAACTAGAACTTGACGGAAACAACCTAACAATAACCAATGTGGCGGCTGCTGTTTATAATTTTAACAACATAAAATTAGAATTTACCAAAGATGCGGCGACGAATATTAAGGAATCACGCGAGATGGTTGACGATTGGGTGCGAAACGGAGATATTATTTACGGAGTTACTACAGGCTTTGGCGAATTCAGCAACGTTACAATTAACACCGAAGACATTGAGCAACTCCAAGAAAATTTAATTATGAGCCACGCAGCCGGTGTGGGCGAACCGCTGCCCCTTGAAGTTGTACGTGCGATGATTATTCTACGATTGAATGCACTTGTAAAAGGTTACTCCGGAATTCGTTATGAAACTTTGGATTTTGTTAGAAAAGTTTTCAATGCCGGCATCACTCCTGTTATTCCTTCGAAAGGATCTGTCGGATCCAGCGGCGACCTAGTTCAACTTTCGCATTTAGTTTTAACTATGATGGGAAAAGGAAAAGTTTTGTACAAAGATATTTTAATGGACTCATCGATCGCATTAAAAAAGATTGGACTTGAACCGCTGCGATTAAGTGCAAAGGAAGGTTTAGCTCTCATCAACGGAACACAATTGATGACTGGATATGGAGCGTTAATAATGTTCGCAGCCGCGCAACTTTGTAAGATTGCAGATATTGCCGCAGCGATGAGCTTTGAAGCGTTGAGAGGAACCGATACAGCATTCGACGAGAGGATACATAAACTTAGACCGCACGAGGGACAAAAAATATCGGCAGCAAATTTACGCAAACTTATTGCAGGCAGCGAGATTCGTGAATCGCACCGGAATGACGATCCTCGCGTTCAAGATGCTTACTCGCTACGATGTATTCCTCAGGTTCATGGTGCTTCGCGCGATGCAATTAATTACGCATATAAAGTGATTAAAACTGAGATAAACTCAGTTACCGACAACCCGATAATTTTTCCAAAAGAAAAAATACATTTAGAAGGGGGCAACTTCCACGGCCAACCGCTTGCTCTTGCACTCGACTTTACCGGGATTGCCCTTGCCGAGTTTGCCAATATTTCGGAACGCAGAATCGAAAGGATGTTGAACGGAAATTTAAGCGGGAGTCCACGCTTTTTAACAACACACGGCGGATTAAACTCAGGCTTGATGATAGCTCAGTACACCGCAGCATCGCTCGTCTCTGAGAACAAAATTCTTGCTCACCCTGCTTCTGTCGATTCGATTCCAACTTCAGCAAACCAGGAAGACCATAACAGTATGGGGTCGATTAGCGCTGCAAAAGCATGGCAGATTTTAAAAAATGTGCAATCGGTGCTGGCGATCGAACTTATGGTGGCTGCACAAGCCGTCGATTTTGCCTCCGTAAATATAACGAAACAGAAAGCTATGAAACTTGGCAAAGGAACAAACGCCGCTTATAAATTAATTCGCAAACATATTCCGCATCTACACGGGGATAGGGTTTTATATGACGATATTTCGAAATCGTTGAACTTAATTACAACAGGTGCGGTTATCAGTGAAACTGAAAAAGCAATTGGAAGTATGGAGTGATGAGCGATGAGTGTAGAGCTATGAGAAATGAGGCTTTGCATTGGATTAAAATCCTTATGTGAAACAGAAATTTTAAAATAAACATTAGAAAGATAAATTTATGAAACTTACAGAAAAAATAATCCGTGCGATGCCCAAAGTTGTTCTGCACGATCACTTGGACGGGGGTTTACGTCCGCAAACAGTTATAGATTTGGCAAATGACCATAAATACACAAAGTTGCCTACAAAAGATGCGGGTGACCTTGCCGAATGGTTTCACCGCGGCGCCAAACGAGGGAGTTTACCTCTTTACTTAGAAGGCTTCGAGCACACTACGGGCGTTATGCAAACCGAAGAAGCGCTCGAACGGGTAGCTTACGAAATGATGGAAGATATGAAAAACGATGGTGTTGTGTATGTCGAAACTCGCTTCTCCCCCATCTTCCATACAAACAAAGGATTGCATTGGGAAGAAATTGTAAATGCTGTACTCAAAGGTTTAGAAAGAGGTAAAAAAGATTTCGATGTTGACTACGGTGTAATTATCGCAGCAATGCGAAATATGAAACTCTCGCAAGAGATGGCAGAGTTAGCTGTGGATTTCAGAGAACGAGGAGTTGTAGGTTTTGACCTTGCCGGCGAAGAGGGGGGGTTTCCTCCTAAAAAACATGTCGAGGCTTTCCAATATATTCAACGCGAGAACTTTCACATTACTATTCACGCCGGTGAAGCTTTCGGAAAAGAATCTATCTGGCAAGCAATCCAGTGGTGCGGCGCAGATAGAATTGGGCATGCTACAAGGCTCATCGAAGATTTCGCAATTGATGAACAAGACACTACACACGTAATTAAAATGGGTTATTTAGCTCAATATGTTTTAGACAAACGGATTCCACTCGAAATTTGTTTAACGAGCAATGTCGATACTGGGGCTGTAAAAAGTTTGGAAGAGCATCCATTCGGACTTTACTACCGCTATAAATTTAGAGTTACTTTAAATACCGACGATAAACTGATGAGCAATACAACAATGACAAAGGAATACAAAATTGCAAACGAAGTATTCGGTTTAGGGTTTGATGATTTGGAAAAACTATCTATCAACGCAATGAAGAGTGCCTTCGTACCTTACAAGCAGAGGATCGATCTTATATACAATAAAATTAAGCCGGGCTTTACGAAGTTGAGAAGAAGTATGAAGAAAAAGTAACTTTCATAAAATATATCTCCCAAAACCCCGATTCGTTTTAAAAACATCGGGGTTTTTTGTTTCGCGGTGAAAATTCCCGCTGAAAACTGACCCACTTTTCCCGCTGAAAATTGACCCACCCCTTTAACAATTTTGGTTTTTATATTTTACACCAGAATAAACCCGAAAATTGCATTTGAAAAATTATTTAGAGAAAAATTTACTGTAACTCATTATCCTACAACAATTTAAGTACAGATTTTCTAATTGCATTGCATTAGAAAAGGTGAAGAAGCCTGATACCATAATCTGTTTGAAAGCAATAATTTAGTTCAAGATTCTATTTCCTATTGCAATTTTCGGGATAAATTCTGGTGCTACAATTAAACGTGGTGCTCATTATAAATCAAAACTTCTATGGCAACCGTTTTAACGGTTTTTAGAATGCTTAGAATAAATTAATAGCAATGTATAATCGATGATAGTTAAAGAATCAATTGGCAATCGTGATTTATTGAAATATGAAAAAACCGCATTCCTTTGTAGTCGGAAAGTTCCAGCTTCAATTGTTACTCAAGAGACCGCTGACAAGCGAAATGAATTGATGGCACAGCTTGCAGATGAAATTTTTGTAGCGTATGCACAACCGGGTGGCATCGTCGAGCGTCTTGTTATGAAGTGCCTTAAGAAAGGAAACAAGGTGATAACGTTCAATGTGCCTGAGAATTGTACTTTGATTAAGGCAGGCGTCGAAATAATTTAAGAGTTTTCATAAAACATCGAGATGGTATTACTGAAAGTATTCGCCAACTTGTTTCACATAAAATAAGGACTCTACTTTGTTCACGCTACTCTTTAACTTTTTGTTAATCTTTCTTTTTTTTCAAAACACAATTACAGTTCAACAATCGCAACCCACAATTAAAGACTTGGCGTGGTTGGCTGGATGCTGGCAAGGTACAGACACAACAAATATATATCGCGAACAATGGATGAAGCCGGCGGGAAGAGTGATGCTTGGGATGAGTCATACAAGCGTTGCTGACACGACTCGTGAATACGAGTACTTGCAGATTCGTCAGCAGGAAGTCGGCGCTATCTTCTACGTCGCAATTCCGTCGGGACAGAAAGAAACATCTTTCGAACTCACGAAGTTCGACGGGAAGGAAGCAGTGTTTGAGAATCCCGAGCACGATTTTCCCAAACGGATTATTTATCGTTTAGAAAATGACAGCATACTCGTTGCCCGTATAGACGGAACCATCAAAGGAAAACAGCGCAGTGTAGATTTTCTGTTGAAACGAGTTAAGTGCGATTGAAATAGTTAAAAAGATTTTCCTTGCGGTATTAAGTGGTTGACCAAAAAGTAATAAAAGGAGTCATTCCGAACTTGTTTCAGAATCTGAATATTGCAAAACGACTTGCTATGCTTAGACGTTGAAATAAATTCAGCACGACGTTGAACATTTTGGACAACCACTACCGAAACAGAAGCCACTCAAACCCACTTACCTCAGGTGGCTGAGTGATTTAAGTTTGCAATAATTTATTCTTTTGCGCGTTTGCCAAGCTCTTTATCAACCCAAAGAATCGAACTTGCCTTTTCGCCCACCATTTTGATTCTCTCAATAATTGCGATTGCATTTGCTTCTTCTTCAACTTGCTCGGTTATGAACCAATGTAAAAAGATTTGAGCCGGATAATCGTTTTCTTTAAGGGCTTGTTCGTAAAGTTTATTAATCAGGGCAGTAACTTTCTTCTCGTGTGTCAACGTTTCTTCGAAAGCGCCTAATAGCGATTTAAAATCGTGCTGCGGTTCATCAATGGCTTTTAGTATCACTTTGCCACCCCGTTCCATAAGAAAGCCATAAAACTTCATAGCGTGTGCCCACTCTTCCTCGGACTGCATTTTAAACCATTTTGCGGCGCCTAAATAGTTGTTCATTTCACAATATGCCGACATCGACAAGTAAAGATAGGACGAGTACATTTCGGCTTGAATTTGATTGTTTAACGTGTTTTGTAAAGTTTTACTTAACATAGTTTTCTCCTTTATTGTTTTTATTTTTTGGTAATATACTTTTAAAAAATTACTGATGCAATAATTTCTAACCCATCTATAATTCTTGGCCCGGGTCGGGAAAGTATATCTGCATCTACTATTTTTATCTTGTGTTTCTTAAATGCCTCGGTTTTCTTCCATTCAGGGAAACGAGTTAATACATCTTCTATACTTTTTACAACATCGCTCATCACGATGATTACATCGGGATTTTGTATCAGAACTTCCTCCCTGTTGATTATCGGATACTGAAGCAACGATTCGGCAGCAATGTTAATTCCACCCGCCGAAGTTACAAGTTCATCTATGAATGTTTCTTTACCAGCACTTATCAATGGCTGGAGCGAAATTACGATAAACACTTTTGGCTTTATTTTTACTTTCAATTCGCTTAGAAGTAAGCTCTGCTTTTTTCTCATCTCAATAATCAAACGATTTGCAGAACCTTCAGCAGAAATAATTCTACCTAAATCTAAAATCGATTTAAAAATTCCTTCTACATTTTTCGGTTTTAAGACATAAACATTATATCCCAAACTTAAAAGTTTGTTAAAATCAGTTTGGTTATTTCCCTCGACTGTCATTAAAATCAAGTCGGGTTTTATCTCCGAGATTTTTTCAAAATTCGGAGCGATCATTCCGCCGATGCTCGGTTTCGAACTCGCTACCAAGGGGTAATCGCAATAATCGGTTACAGCCGATAAAGTTTTGCCGTTATCGAGTGCGCACAGAATTTCTGTTATGTTAGGTGCCATCGAAATAATTCGGTTTGGCTTTTCTTTAATAACTACCTCGCGTCCCAAATCGTCATTAACTTTTAGAAACTGTTCACCATACTCTGATCGGTCTGAACTGCAACCGCATAGTGTGAACAAAAGTAAGAAGAAGGAAATACCCACTCTCACTCCTTCGCCCCCATAGTTTTACCTTCATCCAACGATTGTTCGTATTCGTTCTTGTAAATCTGAATTGCATTAAAAAGAGCTAGTGCAATTTTGTTCTGACCAACAGAAGACTTCAATAATTTTTCATCGCTCCGATTTGAAAGATAACCCATTTCGACGAGTACATTCGGCATAGATGCCCCAACGAGGACAAAAAAACCTGCCTGCTTCACACCCTGTATTTCTAAATCAGTAAATTGCGCTACTTGCTGCGTAGAAATTTCGGCAAATCGTTCGCTGTATTTTAGGTAGGCGCTTTGTGCCATCGCCAAAAGAATAAAGTTTTCTTCTGTTAGTTCCTGATATCGGTTTTCGTATCCTTCTTCATATTGGATAACTGAATTTTCTCGTTCAGCAATTCGAAGTGCGTGCTCTGTTTTTCCTCGGCGGAGTAGATATACTTCAAAACCTTTTACAGTATGCTGCTTGCGCGCCGCCGCGTTACAATGCAAACTAATAAAAAGCTTTCCGTTAGCCTGATTTGCAATTTGTCCGCGCTTATAAAGCTCTACGAACTTATCCGATTTTCTGGTATAAATTACTTTTACATCGGGCATATTTTTTTCTAAAAGCTTACCTAATTTTAAAGCAACAGCCAGTGTAACATCTTTTTCTTTTGTTCCGGTAACGCCGATTGCGCCCGGGTCTTTACCTCCGTGCCCCGGATCAATTACGACAACATCTAACTTCCAACGGTCGCGCTGTTGCTGTAAATTTTTTTCGTAATGCTTTTCTTTTTTTTCGGCTAACTGTTGTTCGGTAGGTGTATAGATTGTAATCAATAAATCGTTGTTGTCGTGGGCTTTAATAATTTCTGTATTCGATACCGCTCCGTTTAACTTAAATGTAAATTGAACGGAGGTCGGCGAAGGGAACATCAGCAGTTCTTTAATAATGCCAGAAGGTTTAACTTTTGTTAGAGCATCAAGGTTTGCTTTGGCATTTGCGACAGTAATGTATAACCAGCCACGATTTTTTTCGGTATCGTTTTGTTCGTACCTTATCCAGCTATCGTAATCAGTCAAATTTTTCCTCGAATGTAAACGGATCAAGGTTCCGTTAGCTTTGGGTTCGTACGATATATCGAAGATATCATGTTTCGGCACCACAATTGGTTTCCCGACTACAATCGTTTTTCGCTTCAGATCATATGTAATCTCCTCGTCCAAAAACTTATTGAAAATTTGGAAGAAACTTTTAATAGGAATAAAAAAAGAATTGGCT
This sequence comes from Ignavibacteriales bacterium, assembly GCA_037443545.1. Lineage (GTDB taxonomy): Bacteria > Bacteroidota > Ignavibacteria > UBA10030 > BY39 > JASEGV01. The sequence goes on from JBBIOD010000045.1 coordinate 11,898, forward strand.
GCAAAATAGATTTTTTGTTGGAGTTGAAGAACGCTCACTTTCTCGTTCGTATCGGTTATTACGACATAAGAATTTTCGGCACTCAATATTATTTTATACGATTTGGTTTTGACTTCGATCTTTTTTGCTTCGTTGTTTACGTATGTTTTCAAATTTAAGACATAAGCCAAATCGTTTAACGACACGTAGAGGAGATCATTTCGTACAAAACTTCCGACAACCGTATTCGAGGATGGCGATTGAGAAAATTCTATCCGAGTCGAGTACTGTCCGGATGCTTTCAGGCTCAGAAAAATAAGTATAGTAAAAAGATATATTATATTTTTATTCGACATTAGGAAAGTTACTTTTCTTTTGTGCCAATAGTAAATAACGATTTGAACAATATCTTCATAATTTCAAGCCGCGGAAAAGATGTTACAGAATCGTAACGGTGTTGGATTTCTTTTTCCGATTTCGTCTCTTTTGTTATAATAATTACAGATAAAGGTTTTTTCATAATTCACCTTCAACAAACGATTGAGTTATATTAATGTTTCGCATTTTTAATTCTTCTAAAAGTCTATCAGCAGGGACACATTCTTCCGGGGGCATCACACCCCGAGCATTTATTTCGCCACGCATCAGCATCAGTGCGATGATTGAAGTCGGGAACGAAGTCGTGCGCATCATTGCCGAGATACCGGTCGGCTTATCGAAGTAATCTATCATCTCATATACGAGCGATTTTTTTTCCCCATTAATATGCCCTTTAATACATGCACGCAACAAGATACAATCTTCATCTTTGTAATCCAATTTTTTAGTAAGCAATTCGATGAAAAATTCGCGGACTGTTTTAACTGTATTTCCGAAAATCAACGCTTCGGAGCCGGCAAATCCTAAATCGATTAATAACTTAAACTTACTGCAATGTCCTTTATAGCGGATTGTTTTATAATCGAGTTCACGGACTTTTCCACGAAAGTAATCGCACAGAGTTGATATTCCGCCCGAAGTATTAAAAGCTTCCAGTACGCCAAAAGGTTGCGGAAAAATTATTTCCTCTACATCGTCCAATGAATTTACAGAAATCGTGTTGCCATTTCTTATAACTTCAGCCGGTTCGGTGTATTCATTTAACAGACCTTCGGCAGAAAAAACAAGCTGATAATTCAAAGGCGGCTGCGGATGCTGAGGTAAACCGCCAACACGCAGTTTGATTTCGTCAACGGCATCGAACTTCTTCGCCCCCTCAATCGCCAAAATATTTACGAGTCCGGGAGCCAAGCCGCAATTCGGCAGAACGCAAATCTGAGCCTCGCGTGCCCGCCTGTTAAGTAAAAGCTGTTTTTTTACCACATCGTTATTACCGCCGAGATCAAGGAAGTGAACTCCCGCTTCGATTGCGGCAGTTGTCAAAATATAATTCAGCGAGTACGACGCCGCACTGATTACTGCATCAGTACCGGTCATCAATTCAACAATATCTTCATAAGTATTTGCATCAATTTTTACCGGCTTAACTTTGCTATTAATATTTTTAGCGGCATTCGACGCACGTTCAAAATTTATATCTGCCAACATCACAACTTCGATGTCACTCGCCTGGGCAAGGTCGTAAGCCAAGGCGCTTCCCATCATTCCAGCACCGATTACAACAGCTTTCATTTTAGTATTTCTCCTGTTTCCATACTCCAGAAAAGTAAATCTAATTCATCCATAGGTATATTAATATCCTTCGAAAACTTTTTAAATTTTTTTTCTATTTCTAAATAATTATTTTTCGATAATGATTTTGGTAATTCACTAAGGACACCAACCCTTACCAGATTTTTTAAAATATGACGGTCGAGTATTGCAAGATTACGATGCCCGATGTTCCGTAAAAAGTGAGATGACTCCTTGTAACCAAGTCCTTTCACATTAGTTACAAGCCATTCACGAAGATCGATGGATGAATATCCATTCCGTAATTGAAGCTTAATTAATGGATATTGTTTTTTAAACTCAAGCAGATAGTTCGATTTATTATTATGAAAGCGGATGTAAGATTCTTTGTGAGATAAAATTGGCTGCGGATTGATTTCTTGCTTATGAAATTTATTTAATTGTAAAAGTTTTACAACTTTTGCAGCATTTCGGGCACTCGATTGTGGTGTGAGCAAACAATAAACCAGCTCGTAAAAGTATTCCGACTGTTTTATTCTGAGGAAATCACCCAATCGCTGTTGAATTTTTGATTTCAACTCTGAATACTTTCGCTTCAGGTCAGTCCTTGATAATGTTTCAAGACTTTTATTTATAGATTTTGGATACAAATTTACGACATTGTGTTAAAACTGATTAAATATAAGTAAAATCGGTAAAATATCCGAAAATTTTACCCTCCCAAAAGATCAAATTTTTCTATCAAGCTGTGAAAAACTGTTAATAAATTTTTGCCTCACTTGACGGGCAAACCTGTTATATCTATTTATATCCTCAAATAATTCTTTCGAATCGTGTAGTAAATAGCAGAAAATTTCCGAAAGCTGATTGTAGCTTCTTGTTGCCGGGCTTTGAGTTTCACTCCACCTGTAACACCTTGAAATAAAATGAATTAGAGCTTGAGTCTCTGCCATTAGTCTATCATGCTGTGTCGGCGATATCTCATATATTATGAGACCTACTTTTTTTAATTCTCTTTTAATATCCCCAAGAATTTTCGTCTGGATACGAACAGGGGATAAAACTATACTGTTTCCTTTCAGTCCATCTAATACAGTCTCCGGACCGAACATCGGATGCGTACCCAATATCATCGTATTTTTGGGCAGATGCTCTTTCATCCATTCAACAGGTTTTTCCTTTACTGAACATACATCGCAAACCAATGCACGATCGTTGATGTAAGGAGCGATTCGTTTCAGAGTTGATTCCATTTTGCGAATCGGGACTGCTAATATAACTACAGAATAAGAGGCGGCCTCCTTTAAACTAACACGAATTACATTTTTAGGAAATGCAACTTTTCTAATATCGTATGCAGCAACATTAAAATATTTAGATAAATACTCCGCCGCTAATTTGC
>JBBIOD010000046.1:0-14930 GCA_037443545.1 Ignavibacteriales bacterium
GTGTTTTAAAAACTTGCCCGCTTCTTTTGCGGCTTCGATTGCAATATTAAGCATAAATTATTTGAGTAATAAAAGTTTTTTAGTTTCTGTATATTTTCCCGCTTGCCCGTTATTTAGTGGGTGAGCTTGCATACGGTAAAAGTAAACACCGCTCGGCAAGCCACTCGCATTCCACACGGCTTGATAACTTCCCGCTTCCTTAAATTCATTCACCAACGTTGCTACATCCCGTCCGAGAACATCAAAGACTTTAAGTATTACATAACTGCTAACTGGCAACTGCCAACTGAAAACTGTTGACGGATTGAACGGGTTTGGATAGTTTTGCTCTAACCGAAACTCGGTCGGAACGTCTGTTACCTGATTCTCGACAGAAAGTAAAACACTGTCCGGTTTGTTTGAATATACTTTTGCAGTGAAAGCTGGAATTGTGAAGCTGCTTAGCATCGTTCCCGATGCAAAAAACTCGCTTTGGTCAAACACATCGTACCACATACCCGAAGCAAGCCAAGGAACATTCGATACCGTCTGCTGTGAGCTGCTCAAATTTGCGACGCACATTATCTTCGCATCTGTGTTAGTGGCTTCAAATCCCCAAACTAACACACGTTCAGTATTGTACTTGAATAGTTTACGCAGTGTTCCGTCATAAAGGGCCGGATTGTTGAGCCGTTGGAAAATTAATTTCCTGTAGTAATGATAGTGCGATTGACCTGTGGCTGTTGAAAGACGGTTAAACTGTACAGGGCGGTACGAAAGTTTTTCACCATCATTCTGAAAGCCGCGCGGTTCAGCAAACTCCATCCCCTGCCACAACATCGGGATTCCGAGCGAAGTAAACATAAATGTTGCGTAAAGTTTGTCTCTTTGAATCGCTTGTTCCAAAGGTACGCCTTGCCAAGTAATCATCTCATAAATTAATGATAGCTCATCGTGATTAACTGTAGCATTAACAGGTTCCTTTCGGTTTGCGTAGCGGTCGGGAGTTGAAGGTGTATCGCCACTGGGATATGCGCCTAAATCAAGCACCTTATCTTCAATTGTGGCTAATGATGGATGTTGCGACGGTATTAAACATTTAAAAACTTCGTCTCTAAAACTGTCGTGCCAGCCACTTGTAATTCCGCTGGTGAAAATCAGTGCAGGACTTTCGGGCAAGTGTTCTGCAATTTGATAAATTGTTCCGCCGTATTCAGTATGAATTCTATTTGCCCATCCTAAAATTCCTTTCGTCGGCTCAGTTACTCTCCAACCGATACCTTGAGTTAAGTCATATCTGAAACCATCTACTTTGTAAACATCTATCCACATTTTTAATGCGCTATAAATTAACTCTTGTGTTTCGTTCGTCCAGTGGTCGATATCTTTAAAGAAGCAAAGTTGGTCTTCGTTATATCGTAGGTCGCTGCATCTTTTAAAATAAGGATTGATGTCTTCGTTCTGCGCCATCTGCCAGAGGGCGCTCGTTTCGTTGAGATGATTGAAAACGACATCGACGATAACCGCGATTCCCCTTCCGTGTGCTGAATCGACGAGAGCTTTAAAATCGGCAGGAGTTCCATAGCCGGGTTCTAAAGCCAAATAAGAATTGAGGTCGTAGCCCCACGAGAACCCCGATTTTCCAATCATTCCATAATCGTTTATGGGCATTAATTCAATAGCATTCACACCGAGTGAATCGAGATACGGAATTGTTTCGATGAAGTGTCTGAATGTGGCTTCACCTGCAGGTAGCCCTAAATTACCGCCTGCAAATTCGGAAACATTGAGTTCGTAGATAAATAATTTTTCCATCGGCGGGCGTTGAAAATTAGTATTTTGCCATACATAATCGTCGGCTGTTAAACCCGTCGAGTCGGTCGCAAATCGGCTACCGTTTGTTCCGTTCCATCTTCCCCACGGGTCGTAAATCATTTTGTTATTTTCGATTTCATAAAGATATTCGTAAGTCCCCTTTGCAAGTTTTACGTTCACCCACCATTCGTGGTTAATAGTTGCCCGACGCATTACTATAGGAGATGCTGTAACAGGATTTTGTCCGAGTGGTGCGATGCGCAGGAGAACATAATCTTTTCCCGGTACGCGAATTCTAAAAGAAGTTGAGTCGTTAGATGTGGTGCTTGGCAAAGTTACACCGTGCTTCACATAAGCCGGCATCGGAATAGTGGCTATTACATAACCGCCTCGTTTATACACCACCGAGTCGCCTTTATCGTTGTAGCCAACTAAGCGAACAAAGTAAGATTTTGGGATTGGTGTAGGAAGCGTGTAATCCACAATACGTGTCGATCGGTTGAAATATTGAGTAACATCGGTAATCGTTCGTGGCGATGATTCGGTTTGTGCAGTAGCGAGGTAGATGGATGTGATAGAGTCGCTGTTTGCGTGCACGAGTGAATTTGTAATTCGTGTAATTTGCTGCGACACTTCGAAAGTATAAAATTGAAACCAAAAAAATTTTGTAAGCCGGAGAACTGAATTATTATGGTCGGCAGGGTTTGTTTCCGGATTCAGAGGGTCGCTGTACCAGCCTGTTGTTGTGCTGTAAAATTTATACTGCCATACTGAATCTCCCAATCGTCTCCGCGTATCTAACGGGTCCTTTATTTTGAATGTATACGTTTTTGTCCAACTCGATAATGTATTGTCATAACTCATCAACGAAATGGGAGCGTTGTTTACCCAACCGTTAAATTCAGCCGGAAGATTTAAAGCCGGTGACGTCGGTTGGTAAGTTCGAAAAGTTAATGTAACGCTATCGGATGATTGTGAAAGAATTATCGTGTTGACGAACAATAATAGTGTGATTAGTAAACTATACTTTTTCATATTTTTTCCTTGTGATATTTAAATAATAATAATCCCTTATGCTATTCATCATGCTGAATTCCAGTTTTAAGTGCAAAGAGCCGAAGACTCGTAGAGTCTCGTAGATCACCAAATTTGTAATGATGTTTTACAAAAAATCTGTAACTATTCACCACTACGTATAAAATATTTTGCCACAGATTTATTTTTGCGGCATAGGAGTTACAAAACCTTGCCATTTTTAATTTATTGAAATAATAATTGCACCGCTCATCGGTGGAATGTTGTGGATTGTTATTTTTGATTTGTCGTTTTGGGAAACTGTAGTATCGCTTATCAGGTCAACCCATTTTTTTACTTTTTTATCGGGCGACTGTAACGTTACAGATTGGCATTTGTTGGAATTGTTTAAAATAACGATTGCTTTCTCCTTTTCGTATTCACGCAAAAAGCCAAATAGGTTTTTGGAATTATCAGTTAGGATAGTTTTATAACTTCCTCTGCTGAAAATTTTGCTTTGCTTTCGTATGTCAATAAGTTTTTTATAAAAATTCCGGAGGTCAGTATTCCAATGTAACGAATCCCAAACCATCGTGCGTCGGCAATCGGGGTCTTTGCCGCCCATCATCCCGATTTCATCACCGTAGTAAACCATTGGAGCGCCGATGTAAGTCATTTGAAAAAGGGCAGCCAATTTCGCTTTATCAAAATTTCCTTTTGTTAGAGTAAGGAACCGTTCTGTGTCGTGGCTGCCCACTAAATTTTGTAGCGCATATTGAATTTTGGTTGGATATTTTCGTGGAATTGCGAGTAATGAATCGAATTGTTCTACATTCAATTTGTTAAAAACGAGATATAAATTTACTGCATCGCGGAACAGGTAATTCATAACAGCATCGAACTGGTCGCCCCTGAGCCAAGGTGTTGCATCTTCCCAGATTTCACCGACTATGTAACAATCGGGGTTAATCGACTTAACGAGATTGCGCCATTCAATCCAGAATTCGTGCGACATTTCATTAGGCACGTCGAGCCGCCAGCCGTCTATTCCCATTTCAGTCCACTTGCGCGTTGCCTCGAAAAGATATTTCTTCACATCGGGTTCTTCAGCCATTAACTTTGGCAAGTCGCCAATTCCCCACCATGCTTCATAATTAGGTTTTTCTGGCGGAAGCTGCACAGGGAAACTGTGGACTTTGTACCAATGCAAATACTTCGAGTTTTTTTCTTTCTCAACAATATCTTTGAACGCAAAAAATTCGATACCGGTATGGTTGAAGACGCCATCAATTACAACACGGATTCCCCTTTTATGACATTCATCCAAAAGTTGTTTGAAAATTTTATCGTCTCCAAAATTATCATCAATCTTAAAATAATCGGTTGTATGATATTTATGATTCGAGTTTGATTCGAAAACAGGGTTGAAATAAATTGCATTAACTCCCAAGTCCTGTATGTAATCGAGTTTCTCAATAACCCCTTTTAAGTCGCCTCCGAAATAATTGTAATATTTTGGATTTGCCCCCCAGACTTCAGTGTTCGGGGGATCGTTAGTGGTGTCGGCGTTATAAAAACGTTCTGGAAAGATTTGATAATAAATCGCATCTGCTGTCCAGTCGGGGATATCAAGTTGTTGTGCGGAAGAAAAATGAGTTATAAAAACAATAGCGGCAAATAAGTGGATACTTACTTTTTGGATAGGTGCGCATTTCATAAATATTGTTTCCTTATTATTATTGGAAACAATATAATAAAAATGAGAGTTAGCTCAAACTTGTTATAGAGTAGTTAGTTCGATTTTGTTTGCATACGACCTACATTGCGAAAAAAAAAGAGCCGACTCGTCCGTTAGCTAATCCGTCGGCTGACGGATAACGGACTGAATCGGCTCGATATGGCTCAGTAAAACTTCCGATTTTTGCTTAACAGAAGCTTGATCAAAAATCAGGAGTGTAACATTATCGCATCAGCAACATTTTCTTAACTGATGTAAACGAACCTGCAGTTAGTTTGTAAAAATATGTTCCGCTTGAAAGATTGTCGGTGTTAAAATCGACACGGTAGTTACCCGCTTTCATTTCGCCGTTCATCAGCGTTGCAACTTCCTGACCCAAAATGTTGTAAACTTTCAAAGTAACTAAACCTGAAACAGGAATACTGAAATCAATTTTAGTCGTCGGGTTGAATGGGTTGGGATAGTTTTGCGATAATGTATAATGATCCGGAATTACTCCGTTGATATCTCGAACTGAAACGGTTCCCATCACTCCAAACACCATTCGTAAACGAGCTGAAGTTGGTGGAGGGACTGGGAAAGACCACGAGTGGTTAGCAAACATAGCTGCTTCGTTATCTAAATAATAGGAGCCGCCAAGTTCGACGCCTGGGTAACCGGCTGCGAATTTAAATTCGAAGGTTCCGCCTGGAGTTCCAGCCTGCCAGAGGATATCGCGTGAGTAAAAATTATCGCCGGCGATTTCGTCGCCATTCGTTCCATCGTCAAACAATTTAACTAATGTTCCGCTAGTAGTATCATCGTATGTCCAGTTACCGCCCCAGGCTCCGAGTGGCGCAGCGCCCCCTTTTATCCATACACTGCTCAGATTTGAAATTGGCTGACTCGTTCTAAAATCAACCGGGTTTCGCATATCTATCACGAACTTGATCATTACATCATGCGGCAATCCGGTTGCTTTAGGAATAATAGTCGGAAAGGCGATTGGTAGAATTGAATCAACACCCGCCCAAACATAAATTCTGTCGGCACCAGTTTCATATCCGCCGCCGTTTTCGAATCTCTCATCGGGATATGCTTTGAATTTGTATTTAATTTCTGAATCAAGAGCAGTTTTAATTGTAAGGGTTGCAGTGTAAAGACCAGCGGTGAAAGGATCTTCAACCATTTTTTGGTTACCGCCAGTAATAGCACCCCCAGCAAAAATTAGAATTTTTAAAGAATCGGTTTGAGTATTAAAACCGCCGCTGTTTATAAGTGCTGCAATATCGGCTTGGAAAGTAATTTGCTTTTCAGTAATTGGCTTGTCGGTTGGTCGTAAGCCGCCGTACCATTTCCATACAAGTGTAGTATCATTCTTCATCGGGAATATGTTGTCGCTTCCTGGTTCCCAACCAGCCCCCCCGGGTCCGTCGATATAAAATTTATAGTAAACGTTTCGAGCACTGTCGGGATCGAATTTTGCAACTCCCGAAAAAAACATACTCGTTCCTTCTCGAGCTAACTGATATGTTGCGCCCCAGTCGAGTGGTGCAAAACTTCCACGAATTCCGACTGAATGAGTGGCGGGGTCGAAGCCGATTACTCCGGCAACGTTAACTCTAAACCAAACATCAACACTATCTGATGGTGTGTAAGGTGGATTATTAAACCCTCTTTTGTAATACCTAAGCGGGAGGACAGTATCTTTTGTCACGGTGAGAGCAGTGTTTCCCACACCTTCCCAATCAGTAGCATAGTACTGTACTTCTAAGTTTGTTCCCTCGGGAAAAGCATGAGTAACTTCCCAATAATCACCGCCGATGTGTGTCATCTTCGGAGAATCTTCGCCCCAAGTTAATGGCGCAGTATTGCCTCTAATTTGAACCATAGAAGTTGCTACAATTGTATCATTCCGGGTTGATGTGTTGAGTTTGAAGGTTACGTTGTAAGTAGGTGGAGTTGGTGCAATTTGTCCTAAATTAATAGCCCCGGGAGTAGCATTAGCTAAAGGAGCGTTCTGTACCCATTTGGTAGTATCGTTGTTGTCAAATCCGCCACTTGTACTATTTGTAAAATAATTCACAGCGTTACTTGTTGATGTGCGGAGATTTGCGGGCCATACTGCATCGGGGAAAGCTCCCAAAGAAGTATTCGTGCCGATTGCTACATAATCAATTGTTGCAGATGTCGAGAGTGGTCCATCTAATAGTACAATATTTTCGTTTGTTGATAAATCTAACACTCGCACAGTATCCAATACGCCATCCGGCAGTGCTTTTGTGAAAAGTACTAATTTTTTATCAGCGGGGTCTAAATCTTGAGTATAAGCATTTGTGCTGTCGGCGGGAGTTAACAATACACAAACAATCCGAGTTCCTTGGGGAACATTTTGTAAATAAGTAACATTTGGGAAATCGAGATGTCCTTCGGTCGCTCCTCCTGCGCCGGCTTTTGTTCCTACATCCGAAAGACGCAAGCCACGCATATCAACTCCGCCCGGCTTGACAACTAAAAGCTCGACAAATTCTTTACCGGATGAATTAACAGAAAATTCATTTATGATTACATCGCCGGGAACGACCTGAGAAAATAGTAACCCGGGTATAATCAAGATGAAAATCCAAAATATTTTTAAAAACTTGTTCATTTGAAACCTCCATGTTTTGTTATTAGTGATTTTTTAGTTAAAAAGTAACACCTAAAGAAAAACGCTGAACATCCTTAAACACACCGAATTGCTCAGAGCTAAAGTCAACAAATAAATCTGAATTGCCGTACAAATAATATTTCACACCTATGCCAAACGAGAAACCTTGATTGGCATCGTCGCGGAATAACGATTTATAACCTGTTCTTAGAAAAACAATGTTATTCCAATTATACTCAATACCTAAGTTTACCGATTGGGAATTGTCGTTAGGATATAAGGCATCCACAACAGTTGTAAAAGTTGATTTGGAAAATTTTAGAACATCCATACAAACACCTACACGGAAAAGCAAAGGTAGTGTCCACGAGTCTGTTTTTAATACCGCTGTAACCGCAGGGTTATTACCGCCGTCGCCGGGAGCTAAATCGATTTTGCGATATAAATCTTTACCGCTCATCTGCATTTCGGAACCAAAGTTAGTTATGCTCATTCCTATTTTCATATCGTTGAAATAAGTCCTGAATAAAATACCAACATCGAGCGCAAAAGCACTTGCCGAAGTGTGCCATATTCGCTGTTGAATATACTTAATTGTTCCACCAATTGAAAACCTGTCAGTTAGATTTCTCGCATACGTTAAACCCAAAGCCAAATCGGAAGCATCCCAAAACTGCTGAATACCTTCTGGATTTTCAATAGTTGTAATTTCTTCATCGCCGTAATCGAGATTAGTAATATTCAAACCTAATGCATTTTCCTCGTCTATAGCCACAACCAAACCGACCCAGTTTAAATCGGTATCAACTAACCACGGAGTATGTGCAACAATAAGTTCGGTGCGGTTCAATCTCGATATTCCGCTTGGATTCCAGTAAAGTGCGGACGCATCGTTTGCCAATCCAACAAAAGTACCACCAAGTGAAGACGAGCGTGGTGAAACACCGATTCCTAAAAAGGGAGCTGCTGTAGTACCGACTTTCGATTGAGCAAGCAACAAACCCGACGTAGCTAAGAGTAAAATCAGTAATGTATATATTTTTTTCATATTTCCACCTATTTTATTACAGCTATCTTACCGTATTGAACACCAACTTCGGGCGCATCGACTACATAAAAGTAAACACCGAAAGCAACATCTAAATTCTCTTTTGTCCGCAAGTCCCACGTTACTTCCCCCTCGAACATATTTCCACTTTGGTATAGTGTGCGGATCTGTTCGCCGCGAGCTGTATAAATGTCGATTTTAGAATTTACCGGAACGTTGGTGAATGTAATTTTACGTTCGCCCCTGCCCGTAACGCCTGTGGGTAAAGGTTGCTCCTGTGTTGTTGCCGATACATAAGGATTGGGAACGACCTTAACTTTTTTAATTTCAGATTTTGCTTTTTGAACATCTATCTTTGCGCCAATAACACTAAACTCAAATTCATCATTCCTGCCAAGCGATTTTGTTGTTATTATTTGAAGTCTATCCCCTTCTAATGGTCTGTAGGAAATTGAATCAACTCCTCTGAATTCGATTAGCCACGAAACTACGTTCGTAGCTAATGAATCGATGAAACACACAACATCATTGTTCGAAAGTGTATCCCGTACAACGTTTGGGTTTGCCCTTTCGTAGAATCCGTATTTTATCTCTTTTGGATTACTTCTATCTGTTATATTGTAAACTTTAAAATTTGTTCTGCGCGCCGGGGCAGTAAGTTGTGCGGGGGTGCCTTCCCATAGAACAACGGGGGAAGACATCTGATCGAATGAATTAAAGAATCGAATTTCATAATCGAACGGAGGGCGTTTTCCACTATCGGGATAGATAATATTACCTACTTGCCTATATTCGATTCGCGGTCTGAAAGTTAATAGATTTTTCTTTGACGTGTCGCTCCACCCAGATGCGGAGACGTTAATAATTCGATTCCATTGATTTGCGAATACAAGCGTAATTCCATCAAATATATCGCTGTCCTTTACTTCGAATAAATAGGGAGTGTTATGTATGTACGGACTTTTATTAATTACAGATATTGGTGCTGAGGGATTTGTGTTATTCACTACTTTATAAAAAGAAGTAATAGGAATCATTTCTTCGTTATCACGATGGTCTATATTCGGTTCACCCACATCCGGTTTCCCGTTGCCCTGCGTTCCATCGATATCAATTTGTGTCGAATCGCCATCAGCACCGACATCGTCTCTCCACGCAATTATATTTCCGGCAGTATTCTTTATGTGATTTCGCCAATTGTTGTTATTGTCAATACTGTCCATCGATGAATCAAAAAACTTAAGAGCGTATTTATTTCCATCTTTTATTTGGGTTGCATCTATAACGTTATAATAAACCTTTCCCTCCGATTGCCCTTTTATTTTTGTAAGTTGAACACCCGAAGGAGGCTGAACAAATCCTACCGATGGCTTTTGCGGAACTACCCAAGCCGTATTGATATCGGTTGTAATTTTTCCCGTAGCATCGCGGGCAATGAATTTTGTGTTTTCAGAAGGTGGTAAATTTTTCTCTACATCGCCTCTATCATAAGCCACGACAGCGTAGTAGTAAACTTTTCCGTTCTGCACTGTACTATCTACAAAGGAGTGTTGAATACCTGCATCGCTGCCTAAAAAATATTTTACACCTTTGCCAAAATCGTTCGGGAAGAAACCCGATATTCCGTTCTTCAAATCGAATTGCGCCAGCGGACGATCGAATAACGGATTACCCTGTCCGTCCGAAATTACACGAATATCGTTGAAGTTAGGTTCTGTCGAACGGTAAATTTTATATCCTTCGAAATCATTTACCTTTAAATCGGAATCAAAAGTTTTTTCTTCTGCAGTTCGATCCCAATAAAGCGTAGCCTTTCCGTCGCCCGCAACGACTGTGAGTTTGGGTTTTTCAGGCGGCTTAGCAAAATTATAGTTGTTGGAATAGATTTGCTTCATCGTTCGCAAATTAGAATATAGCGATGCAGTATCCAATTGATGCCGGGCAGAGGCCTCGCCGAAGAAAAGAGCTAACGAGAAGCGTTCAGTTTTTCCGGCAGGTAATGGGAAATATCCTGACCCGTATATAAAGTCGCCATCTTCACCCCTAATCGCCATATTATTCACAAAGTTTGTTGGGACTTCAAAGAATCCAGGAGCCATTCTTTGCCAGAGGTTAGCATCGTTTGCCATCGAGATGTTGCCAGCAGGAACAAAATATTCGAAACTCGTTAAGCCAATCATATCCGACTCGTCAATATCAGTTGCATCGAAACGGGGTTCGCCAGCATCGGGTCGGCCGTTGCCTTCGCCTGCGTCGCCGGTTCCGGCAACTCCATCAGCGCCTACATCGTCGGTTGTATTATCCCAGTCGCTGTCGTTATCGATACCGTCATCGCGAGCTTCATCAATTAGAATATTTGAAAGCCCGAGTCCTGTAAAATAGTTTTTGTATTTTAACGGATTTAATTTTTCGAAAAGAATTGTTCCGTCGGCTTTTCGGCGAATTTGTTTGTAGTGGACTTCGATGTTTTCATCAATCAGACCATCGAGGTCATCGTCGAAACCGTTGTTGATGATTTCCTTTAACGTATCGTTGGGGGCAATTGAATAAGATTTTCCCTGCGATACAAAATCTGTTCTGGAGATCGGTACATCCACAATTGTCCGAGCAAATGTTTTTTTATCGATCAACACTAATTTGTTAGCGGGAAAATTTGGAATATTACCGGGAGAGAGGGAAACAACCCGAGGGAGAAAATCCATCTCTACGAAAAAATTACCGACACCACCTCTTCCGTCGCCGTCGTTGTCGATACCGTCGTAAGAATTACTTGGACTTTCTAAAAATGCATAACCTACAAAACCGACATCATTCGGGGTAGGTTGCCACTTGGGGTTTGCCGACGGGTCGATTGAAAAATTATAATCCCAACTGTAAGTCAAATCTTCTTTAACATCGAAGAAGCTTACATCGTCGTTCCATTCGGTGCCGCCTATACCGACATAAGTACCGACGATCATACCGAAAGCAACTTTTGGATAATCGACCTTGCTTTTATTTGTAATTTCATAAAGCCAGAAAATACCGTCCTGTGCAAGAAAATTATTCCATTGCATAGCACGGACTTTGACTTCTAGACCGAGCCCTTTGCGTGTGGGGTTGGTTGAGTCGGGAATAAAAATAAATGCGGAGGAATCAGCGCTGAATACTTTCCAGTCGGTAGCGTAAAATTCTTCATCTGCATTATCATCCATTTTAAAATATGTTTCCTGATCGGCGTTTATAATACCACGACCGAAATAGCCGTTCCATTGTGCATTACCTTGTGCATCAATCCAGGTCGGTTGGTCTGGCCAATAAGGGGGCCAAGTATCGCGAATGTTATTTACAGCGACACTCGCCCCGGGAACATTCCGGGTTGGATTAGCGTAACCGGGTAATGGCTCGAATCCCCAAAAAGCACCTCCAGCAGGAGGTCCATCGCCTCCACCCGGTCGTTCAACTGGACATATAATAACAGATGTAAAAGTGGTATCTATAATCGTTCCGTCTCTCCTCTTTTTCTTAACTGGGACTTCAACAGCTACGAGTGGCGATACATCTCCGACGTATCCGTTGTCGTCGTATTTCCATGCACCTCGAGGACCAATACCCGTTGGTTGGGCAATCACGCCGTAATTTCCAAAAACAGTTTTTACACGGTTGCCGTTAAGCGTACCTGATTTTCGAAATGTCCTGTCGCCACCCCCTTGTGCCAACGACACGGATTCGCTTATCAGAAACAATAGAAAAGTTAAAAGTATAATTTTTTTCATATTCATTTTTTTATGTTCATTAGAAATAAATTGATATACCTAATTCAACTGTTCGGGGTTGCGAATAGAAAGTAGGGTTTCGAAAATACTCGCCCAAGCTATTTACTAACTCGGGTTGTTGATTAAGCCGCGCTTGTTGCTCATAAATTGTGAAGTCGGCTTTCCCTGTATCGGTATAAACATTTATTTGATTCTTAATATCGAACAGATTAGTTATTCGTGTAAAGAGGTTGAATCGTAAAGCATCAATTGCAAAATCTTTGAAACCGCGAAAATCTACATTTATAAAATATGGTTTTATTTCGCTGTTGACCAGCAGCACTCCAATGTCGGCTGATTGCGGCGGAGTATATGGTGTGCCACTTCCTAATTGGACAATGAAACTAACACCCCAATTGTTCGGAACGTTATAGTTCACCGTCGTATTCATAGTGTGGCGTTGATCCCAATCTAAAGCGACTAATTGAGTTTCCGGAAGCCTGCCCCCCGCAATCGCATTTCGTGTGGACGATGGGTCGCTCGAGTTTCCTTTAGCGATCTGATAGGTGTAATCGAGTGTCGCCGAAAATCCTTGCGTGAATCGTTGATTGAGAGAAACGATAATTCCTCTCACAAAACCGAAATCGCTGTTCACATACTTACTGTATTTTGCCGAACCGCCGAAAATAAAAATTTCTTCGGCGCGTGTGCCCGCTAAATTCCGTATATCACGAACGTAACCAGTCAAAAATAAACTCAAATTATCTGTCAACTGTTGTTGAACTCCTATTTCGTAACTCACAGTTTGTTGCGGGTTCAAGTCGGCGTTCCCAACGACTCCGATGTTTCCCGTTCCGGTTCCTAATTTGAAGTAAGGATTCTGATACAGTAAATCGAAAGCCGGTAATTGGAAAAAATACCCGTACGAAAAGTGGATATTACCTCTATCGGTAATCGGGAAAGCGACTCCGATTCTCGGACTGTATTGGAATTTAGCCGATGGACGTTTGTACCAATAAGCCATTCGGTCGGCCAAAGTTTTGGCCGGCTCATCTTCCTGCTTAATCCCATCGCCATTGTAATCGTGAAAGCGGTTCGACGGTTTTAGAGGGTCAAAAACATTCGGGTCGGTTTCGTCAGTCAGTATCCAGCCATCCGATTTGAAATAATCGGCCCTGATACCCACATTCACAATTATATCCTGGAATTCCATTTTATCCTGAATGTAAGCAGAAAATTCGATTGGGTTTCGTTTATAATAATTGTATGAATTTCCCGAAATATCCCCTATTCTCGTTTGAATGAACGGATTATTATCGTCTTTATCGGTGTTTGGGCTTCGGCTCAAATCGCCTTCCGACGGAATTAAGTTGATATCCTCGTAGCTAATTTGATGCCGCCTGTATTCTGCACCGAATTTAATTAGATGAGTATGTGTAACTTGAGAAGTGAGATCGACCTTTCCCGTCCAAGTTTCAGTGAAGCGGCGAAAATGCTGCAAGTTACCGCCACCGGTTCTAAAACTATAGGGTGGCTGTTGGCCGTTCAGGTTTGGATGAATGTAACGCGGGTCGTGTATGTTTTCATATTGATAATGTTGATAGGTTTTGAAAAAATTAGAAAAGCCGACAGTATAAAAAGTTGAACTTGATAACGAATGTGTAATTGTTGATATGTTCGAATACCCGTTGCGGAATCGCTTTAAGTTACCATCGGGATTGTATTTTAAGGAAAAATCAAAGTCTTGATACTTCACTTTATCTAAAAAATAACTGTGAGTAAATTTGAGTGTTGGAAGAATATTCACCGAAGTTTTGAATTGGAAATATTTTTTTTCGTTCCAGTTCATCGGAATTATTTTTCCGTCACCCGATTTATTAATTATCCATTTTGTGATATCGGGGTCGGAATTTTTTGTAATGTCGAATGGATTGTATTTTCGGACCCCCGACAACCAACCGTCGTTATAATAATATCTTGCAATTGTGTAGAAAAAAATTTTATCTCTAAAAACGGGACCGCTAAAACTTCCTTCAAAATTTCGAATCGAGTAAGGATTAATTTTATCTATTCCAAAAAATATATCTTTGTGCGAACTTAAATTGTCGCCGATATAAGTTGTGAACGAGCCGCCGAATTTATTTCCTCCATCTTTCGTACTGATATTCACGATACCCGACATTGCCTGACCGTATTCAGCATTAAAAGCGCCACTTATCAGTTGCAGTTCCTGAATTGCATCTTTACCAACTTCAATTACTACCCCGCCGTCGTACACGTCGGTTACCGGAACGCCGTCGACCCAGTAAGCAGTTTCACCGCTGCGTCCGCCACGAATGTGTCCAGCCATAACGCCGGCTTGTAAGTTAACAAGTTGAGTGAATTCACGAATCGGTAATGCCCGAATGGCTTCGGCGTTCACAATAGAAGTTGATGCAGTTAAATCCTTCTGAACCATCGGGCGATCGGCAGTAATAACAACTTCTTGAATTTCGACTACAGTTTCGCTCAATGTAAAATCTTGTTTGGTTGTTAAATCTATCTGAACTACAAGGTTTTTAACAGTTACAGGATTATAACCTAATAGCGATGCTTTTAAAGCATAAGTGCCGGGGGGAATATTCAGAATGGTGTAATTGCCATCAAAATCGGATACCGCACCGTACGTTGTCCCCTCGATAATTATATTAACACCGATAAGAGGTTCGTTCGATTTGGAGTCATATATTCTACCGGAAAATTTACCCGTATTACCGGCAAAGAGAGTCAGAGCGAATAAAACAACTAAAAAAGAGTTAAAAAGTAATATTTTTATTTTCATTGAATACATCTCCTCGAAACAAAGCATTTATTTAGCAATTAATACGCAAAAAAAAATACAACAGTTTACAGTAAAAGTCAAATTTTTGCTTCTTTGTTTTTATGACTAAATATGATTATCTTATGTACGGATAAATAGAGCATATTTAAGAA
>JBBIOD010000047.1:0-14669 GCA_037443545.1 Ignavibacteriales bacterium
AAATATTTCATACACATCTGCCATTTTTTGTTTCGGTATTCATATTACGGCACTACGTATGACAGTATGTCAGTTCGATTCAATCGACGTTTAAAAGAGAAGAAGAACGCGCCATCCTATAACATATTTTAAAATAATAAGTTAAGACAATTTATCAAAATTTACTGAATGTTGGCACGATGGTTGAGAATAATAATGGCAGAAATATAAATTATCAATCACAAAATAAAAAAGGAATATAAAAATGACACTTATAAAATTTTCACCCTTCCGAGAAATTGAAACTCTCGAAAATCAAATTCAAAAAATATTTAACGACCTTCCACTCACACGCAAAATGAGTGGGTCCTTCGTTCCCTCTATCGACTTACGCGAAGACGAAAAGAATCTGTATCTTACTGTCGAATTGCCTGGCATCGAAAAAGAAGAAATTAAAATTTCTTTGCATAATGATTTGCTTACAATAAGCGGCGAGCGGAAACGCGAAGAGAGGAAAGAAAAGGAAAATTACTACCATCTCGAAATGTGCTACGGCACCTTCAACCGTTCAGTAACTCTTCCTGTCGAAGTGGATAACGACAAAATTGAAGCTAATTTCAAAAACGGTATCTTGAGAATTCAAATGACTAAAATAAATCCGAAAGATATTTCGAAGACGATTGAGATTAAGTAACGTTTGCAAATTATAATATGAACTGAGTAGGGCGGCGTATCTTTACGTCTCTCTACTCTTTTCTTAATTTTTTAAAAAAATAAATCCGCCAGAGGCGGAAAAGGAGAAACAAAATGGCTGGCAAAATAATTGGAATCGATTTAGGAACTACTAACTCAGTTGTTGCCGTAATGGAAGGTAACGACCCGGTTGTAATCGCAAATCCGGAAGGTTCGCGCACGACTCCGTCGGTTGTGGCATTTACAAAATCGGGTGAACGACTCGTTGGACAGGCTGCAAAACGGCAAGCAGTAACAAACTCGCAAAACACAGTGTTTTCTATCAAACGATTTATGGGACGGTTCCATAACGAGGTAAATGAAGAAATGAAACTCGTTCCATATAAAGTAATACAAGGAGATAACAATACCGCGCGCGTCCAGATAGACGATCGTGTGTATTCGCCGCCGGAAATCAGCGCTATGGTTCTGCAAAAAATGAAACAGACTGCCGAAGATTATTTAGGACAAAAAATTACAGAAGCAGTTATTACTGTTCCTGCTTACTTCAATGATGCTCAACGTCAGGCAACAAAAGAAGCGGGGGAAATTGCCGGCCTAAACGTCAGGCGTATTATCAACGAGCCAACGGCTGCTGCTTTGGCTTATGGGCTTGATAAAAAGACGAAGGATATGAAAGTTGCAGTCTTCGATTTGGGCGGCGGAACTTTCGATATTTCGATACTTGAACTCGGCGATGGCGTGTTCGAAGTTAAATCAACAAACGGCGATACTCACCTCGGTGGCGATAACTTTGATCAGCGCATCGTCGATTATCTCGCTGACGAATTCAAGAAAAACGAAAGTGTCGATTTACGCAAAGACCCGATGGCTTTGCAACGGTTACGCGAAGCAGCCGAAAAAGCAAAAATCGAATTATCACAACTGATGCAAACCGACGTAAACCTGCCCTTCATCACTGCAACTGCCGATGGTCCAAAACACTTAAATATCAATATCACGCGAGCTAAATTCGAAACACTTGTTTCCGACCTCGTTGATAGATGTTTTCATCCAGTAGAAAAGGCGTTAAAAGATTCCGGATTATTGCCAAATCAAATCGACGAGATTATTTTGGTTGGCGGTATGACCCGTATGCCGCGTATTCAACAACTTGTAAAAGATATTTTCGGTAAGGAAGGACACAAAGGAGTTAACCCTGATGAGGTAGTTGCTGTAGGAGCGGCTATCCAAGGCGGAGTTTTAAGCGGCGATGTTACTGACGTGCTTCTGCTTGATGTTACGCCGCTATCTTTGGGAATTGAGACACTCGGAAATGTGATGACTGTTTTAATTCCGTCGAACACAACAATTCCGACAAAGCGAAGCGAAATATTTTCGACTGCAGCCGACAGTCAAACGTCTGTAGAAATTCATATTTTACAAGGTGAACGACCGATGGCAATCGACAATAGAACATTAGGACGCTTCCATCTCGATGGTATTCCACCGGCGCCACGCGGCGTTCCACAGATAGAAGTTATATTTGATATAGATGCTAGCGGAATGTTACACGTTGCCGCAAAGGATAAAGCAACGAGTAAAGAGCAAAGTATTAGAATTACTTCTTCGAGCGGATTGACAAAAGAAGAAATCGAGAAAATGAAAACCGATGCCCAGTCGCACGCTGCTGAAGATAAAAAACGCAAAGAAGAAATCGAAACGAAGAACCAAGCCGACAATCTTGTGTTCCAAACACGAAAGCAGATTACAGATTTGGGTGATAAAATTCCGGCTGATGTTAAATCCAAATTAGAATCGGCTACCGATGCACTCGATGCAGCAGTCAAAACCGGCGTTCATGCCGATATCAAATCAAAAATGGAAACTTTGAATAATGTTTGGAACGATGCCTCTTCGAAGATGTATGAAAACGTAAAATCGCAGCCGGGTGCCGAAGGCTTCCACGGCGATCAACAACAAACTCAACCCGAAGCCGGAGAGAAAAAAGAAAAAGGAAAAGCTAGCCCGAACGACACTGGCGGGCGGGCAGTTGAAGATGCCGACTTCGAAGTAGTTGAGGATAAAGACAAGTAAACTGTAAGTAGTAGGATTCGTTGGAAAGGCAGAAGTTCGATTGCTCCAATTTCTGCCTTCCACGTTTTCCAGCCGAATGATATGCAGGAAACAAACGGATCCGTGGTCCAATAAAAGTCGGAAAGAAAATGGAAAAACAAGAAAACGGAAATGTAAATATTTCCGAAACTCGAATTTCTAATAACTAAACAAATGCTAATTCCATAATCTGAAATCCGAAATATGAAGCCATCAGAGGTTAACTGGGTATATGCAATTTCAAAAATTTACAATAAAATCGCAGGAAGCTGTTCAATCAGCAGGGGAGATTGCTGCGAGTTACGGCAATCAATCGATCGAGCCCGAACATTTATTAGCGGCACTTGTCCAAGATTCGGAGGGCGTTGTTGTTTCCATTCTTCATAAAATTGGTACTAACTTAAACTACATCAAAATAAAAATTAATGAAGCGATTGAAAAACTTCCTAGAATTACAGGAGCGGTAGCCGGCAACCAATTTATAAGTTCCACTCTTACACAACTTTTTGATTTTGGTTTAAAAGAAGCTCAACAATTAAAAGACGACTATGTAAGTACGGAGCATTTACTTTTAGGAATTTTGGAATCGAAGCAATCAACCGCAGCCAAAATTTTACAAAGTCAAGGTGTTACAAAAGAAGAAATTTACAAAGCGCTAAAAAATATCCGCGGGACACAGCGCGTAACCGACCAAACTCCTGAAGAAAAATACAGGGCACTACAACGCTTTGGTCGCGATTTGAACGAACTTGCACAAAAAGGAAAACTCGATCCTGTAATTGGAAGGGACGAAGAAATCCGACGTGTGCTTCAAGTGCTATCGAGGCGAACTAAAAATAATCCTGTGTTAATTGGTGAACCCGGTGTAGGAAAAACTGCGATCGCTGAAGGCATTGCGACACGCATTGTGCAAGGCGATGTTCCTGAAAGTTTAAAGTCGAAAAGAATTGTGGCGTTGGACTTAGGGGCGCTTGTAGCGGGAACAAGTTTTCGTGGACAGTTTGAAGAACGCCTGAAAGCGGTTTTAAAAGAAGTAACCGATTCGGACGGCGAAATTATTTTATTTATTGATGAACTTCACACGCTCGTAGGTGCGGGTGCGGCGCAAGGCGCTGTCGATGCGGCTAATATGTTGAAGCCGGCATTAGCAAAAGGCGATTTACACGCAATCGGCGCCACAACTATTGATGAATACCGCAAGCATATCGAAAAAGATGCGGCTCTTGAACGGCGCTTCCTGCCTGTGCTGATTAACGAACCAAGCATCGAAGAAACAATTACGATTTTGCGCGGACTTAAAGAGCGGTACGAAGTTCATCACGGCGTCCGGATTACTGACGGTGCCTTGATAAGTGCTGCTGAGTTGAGCCACCGGTATATCAGCGACCGTTTTTTACCAGACAAAGCCATCGATCTGATTGACGAAGCGGCATCCAAACTTCGTATCGAAATAGATTCGTTACCCGAAGAACTCGATGAAGTTGAACGTAAAATCAAACATTTAGAAATCGAACACGAAGCTATTAAACGGGAGTTGATTGATTATTCAAACGAATCGAAAAAAGAAAACATCGAAGAACGACTCAATCAAATAGAAAAAGAAATTGCTGAAATTAACGTAAAGAGTTTAGAATTAAAAGCCCATTGGCAGAATGAGAAAAACCTGATTCATTCGATTCGAAAGATGAAGGAAGATATTAAAAATGCCAAGCAGGAAA
The DNA here is from genome assembly GCA_037443545.1 of Ignavibacteriales bacterium. GTDB lineage: Bacteria > Bacteroidota > Ignavibacteria > UBA10030 > BY39 > JASEGV01. Next base: position 4,485 of record JBBIOD010000047.1, read on the forward strand.
TCGAGATACGCGAACGCGATGGCGATTTGGCACGAGTTGCTGAGTTAAAATATGGTGTGATAAACTCGATTGAAAAAGATTTGAAAACAACTACAGGAAAATTTCAGGAAATTCAAAAAGGAAGAAAAATGCTTCGTGAGGAAGTTGATTCGGAAGATATTGCACATGTGGTTGCGAAGTGGACAGGAATTCCGATTACTCGCCTGGTTGAAGGCGAGAGGCAAAAGTTGTTGCATCTAGAAAATCGTTTGCACAAAAGAGTTGTCGGACAGGATGAAGCGGTGCAGGCAGTGAGTGAAGCAATCCGTAGGTCTAGGACAGGTTTGCAGGATGAGAAGAAGCCAATCGGTTCGTTTATTTTTTTAGGAACAACGGGTGTTGGAAAAACTGAACTTGCACGAACATTGGCAGAAGTATTATTCAACGACGAGAATGCACTTATCCGTATCGATATGAGTGAATATATGGAGAAATTTTCCGTATCCCGTTTAATCGGGGCACCACCGGGATATGTTGGTTACGAGGAAGGTGGTCAGCTCACTGAGGCAGTTCGTCGCAATCCATACTCGGTTGTTCTACTCGATGAAATTGAAAAAGCTCATCCCGAAGTCTTTGATGTCTTGCTGCAACTGCTCGACGACGGACGGCTTACTGACAGCAAAGGGAAGACTGTTAATTTTAAGAATACGATAATAATTATGACTTCAAATATCGGAACGCCGTTGATTCAGGATAATATGTACTTATTAAACAGCGAAAAGCGTGACGAGATATTCAGTGAGTTGAAAGTCCGGTTGTTCGATTTGCTGCGGCAAACAATACGACCTGAATTTATTAACCGTATTGATGATATTATACTCTTTAAACCACTTTCTATCGAAGACATCCGGAGTATTGTCGATATACAACTAAAGCGAATCGAAACGATGATGCAAAAAAATGGAATTAAACTGAGTACCGCAGATGAAGCAAAAGATTGGCTCGCAAAGCTGGGTTATGAACCAAGTTATGGTGCGCGACCATTAAAACGAACAATACAGAAATATATCGTCAATCATCTTTCAGAAAAAATCTTATCCAACGAAGTTGTTGCCGGCGATACAGTTGAAATTCGGTTGGACAAACGCGGATTGATTGAGTTTGTGAAATTGTGAGATTGAAAAGAGTCAACCTCGAAACATTTTTTTATACTTAATCCGATGAGGTCGGTCAGTTTCAATCCCTAAAATTTTCTTTCTATGTTCTTCATACTCAGTGTAATTCCCATCAAACCAAATAGCTTTGCTATCCCCCTCGAAGGCGAGTATGTGGGTTGCTACTCGGTCGAGGAACCAACGGTCGTGAGATATAATCACAGCACAACCTGCGAAGTTTATTAATGCTTCTTCAAGCGCCCGAAGTGTGTTAACATCTAGGTCGTTCGTTGGTTCGTCGAGTAATAACACGTTTGCACCTGCTCTTAAAACTTTTGCAAGATGCACACGGTTTCGCTCGCCGCCTGAAAGTGCGCCTGTAGGTTTTTGCTGATCTGTTCCACTGAAATTGAATCGTGCAACATACGCGCGCGAGTTCACCTCGCGGTTCCCTAACATTATCAAATCTTCACCGCCGGAAATTTCCTGCCAAATTGTTTTTTGAGGATCGAGTGGACGATTTTGATCGACATACGCAAGTTTAACTGTATCACCGAGTATAATAGTGCCGGTATCGGGTTTTTCTGCTCCGGTAATCAGGCGAAATAGTGTGGTTTTACCTGCACCATTCGGACCAATAATTCCAATAATGCCCCCCGCCGGTAAACTGAAATTCAGGTCGTCGTAAAGAATAACATCACCAAACGCTTTTACCACATTTTCAGCACGAATGACGATGTCGCCCAATCGTGGTCCCGGCGGAATGTAAATTTCGATATCTTCATTACGCTTGTCGTTCTCTTCGGTAAGCATTTTTTCGTAAGCTGCAATCCTGGCTTTGCTTTTTGCGTGTCGGCCCTTGGGATTTAGCCTTATCCAATCCAATTCACGTTGCAATACTTTTTGTCTTTTTGATTCTTGTTTTTCTTCAACAGATAACCGTGCTTTTTTTTGTTCAAGCCACGATGTGTAATTTCCTTGGAAGGGAATCCCCTCGCCGCGGTCAAGTTCAAGAATCCAACCGGCAACATTATCGAGAAAATATCGATCGTGAGTAACGGCTATAACAGTTCCTTTATACTGCGAGAGATGCTGCTCAAGCCATCCAACCGATTCTGCGTCAAGGTGATTTGTCGGTTCGTCAAGCAACAAAACATCAGGTTCTTGAAGCAGGAGCCGGCATAATGCAACACGTCGCCTCTCGCCCCCCGATATAACAGAAACTAAAGTTTCACCCGGCGGGCATCGCAGTGCATCCATTGCTTGCTCAAGTTTGCTGTCGATGTCCCAAGCGCCGATATGATCAATTTTTTCCTGAAGCATCGCTTGTTTTTCGAGTAATGCATCGAAATCAACATCCGGTTCTGAAAACTTTGCATTGACAGCTTCGAATTCCTTCAATAAATTGACTGAGTCCTGTGCCCCTTCTTCAACAATTTCTTTCACAGTTTTATTCGGGTCCAACTCTGGTTCCTGTGAAAGATACCCGAATGTAATTCCTTTTTGAGAGGTAATCACTCCGACATAATCTTTATCGACACCGGCGATGATTCGAAGAAGCGTACTTTTCCCTGAACCGTTCAAACCTAGCACACCGATCTTCGCACCATAAAAGAAAGATAGATATATATCTTTTAAAACCTGCTTGTTGGGTTTGTGAACTTTACCAACACCAATCATCGAAAAAATTATTTTATTATCAGTCATCGAAAAATTTAATATTGTTAATGGATTAAATAAAAAAGGTCGAAAAAAAATTTCGACCTAATTATTGTCGGGGTGAGAGGATTCGAACCTCCGACTTCTTGGTCCCAAACCAAGCGCTCTAACCGGGCTAAGCCACACCCCGATAATTAATTAATTTTTTTTACGATAAGAATATACGAAAGTATCTATTAACTTGCAATTTGCCGAAAATACAATTAATTTTAGTAGAAATATTTTCCACATAATTATATGATATGAAACATACTACAATACTTTTTGTTGATGACGACCCGGATGTTTGTCGGGCTGTATCGGATGGTTTGACCGAAAAAGGTTACAAAGTTATTACTGCCGATGGCGGTTTAAAAGCTCTGAATTTACTTGAAACTATCATGCCAAATTTAATTATCACCGATTTGAGAATGGAACCAATGAACGGTTTCGATTTTTACCAATCGGTGAAAAACAAAAAAAAATTTCAAGATATTCCTTGCTTCTTCCTGACAGCGATTAGCGACCCGCTTGCAGAAAAATACAGTCATGATTTAGGAGTTGACTCGTATTTGATTAAACCGATTGACCTTGATGAGTTGGACTTAGTAGTCCGTGCAAAATTAAAAATTTGAAGATAGAAATTGAGAGAGAATGAAATGCAAATTTTCAAAAATAAATTGTTTGTGAAGCTAAAAACTTTTGTAAATAAGTACCCGTTAATTGGCGCAGCAGTCATAATTTATGCCTATTATCTACTAACTTCTGTAAATTTTTTTGAGAACCATAATACAAAAAGAGGGTTCCTTGATTATGTTTTACAGTTCGATTCATTGTTTTTTATGTGGTTAGCCACAGCGGCGTATGTGCAAATTCAAAAACTACGCACAGACAAACATAGCCACACTTTGCGAAACTTTCAGTTGGAGAAGCAGTTGGAATTTCAACAAATCCATACAAAAGTAGTGAACGAAATTTCGGCACTGTTGCAGGACAATGTGAATAATCCGCTTGCCGTTATTTCGATTACCACAAAAGAAATTCGAAGGAAGTTCGAAACGGATACAGAAATAATCCGCTGGCTCGATCGAATCGATTCTTCGATGCAAAGAATTCATAATACTATCCGCGATATTCAACTCTACGAAACTCAAAAATTACTTGAAGAATCAAACCCGAATTCGTCAAAGACGGAAAAGTAAATTGTTCTCATTTTTCAAAAATGTAAACATGCTGGTTTTCTTTTTTGGATATTGCTTTCTCTGTCAAACAATTTTTCCACAACAAAAACATATTTTACTTTCTGAATATCGTGAAACCGATCTGCAAAACAATGGTAAATTGAAAGTCGGGCTCGTATTGAGCGGCGGCGGGGCACGAAGTTTGGCGCAAATCGGAGTTCTCAAAGTTTTTGAAAAGTACAATATTCCTATCAACCTGATTGTTGGCAACAGTATGGGAGCGATCGTTGGCGGGTTATACTCTGCCGGCTATTCTGCTGATGATTTGGAAAATATAGTCCTCTCTACCAATTGGTCAGAAATCCTTTCGCTTACCGATGAAACCAAAAGGACTGAACTTTTTATCGATCAAAAGCAGTCAAAGGACAGGGGCTTCTTGATTATCCGGTTCGACGGACTCGAACCTATTATTCCATCAGCGGTTTCTGGTGGTCAAAGGGTTACAAATTTTTTGAACAAACTTGCTCTCCAAGCACTTTACCATCCGCAACCAAGTTTTGATGATTTAAAAATTCCGTTTCGAGCAGTTGCCGCCGATATAATGTCGGGTGAGCGATTCATCTTTAACAAAGGATCACTCTCCGAAGCGATGCGCGCAAGTGTGGGTGTCCCGCTAATGTTTTATCCGCTGGAAAAAGATTCTTTAGCGTTGATAGACGGAGGTGTTGTTACTAATATCCCAGTCGATGTTGCAAAAGATGAAAAATGCAACGTTGTTCTCGTGGTAAATTCAACCAGCGAATTGATAAATTTAGAGAAACACGCCGCACCCTGGGAAGTAGCCGACCAAATAATTACGATTATGATGCAAAACTCTAATCAGGAACAAATGGCGCTGGCTGATTTGGTGCTCAAACCGGAAATCGGCAATCAATTATCATCCGATTTTAGCGACGTAAAATTTCTGATAAAAGCAGGAGAGGAAATTGCTGAAAAAAATATCCAATCGATTCTATCTTTAATCGAAAAAAAATCTACAACCAATACTCGTGACGAAGGCTTGATATTCACTAACGTTTTATTTCAATTTTCGGGCGATTCCATACCGGTAGAAATTAAAAACAAAATCATAGCCAGTAAAAACCACGAGAGAGTTACGCAAAAAGATTTACTTGAAGATATTGACATTCTCACTTCGTTAAAAATATTTCAAGACGTTCATGTCGAAATCGTTGATGATTCTATGTTTCACCGTATTACTTACAAAACCAAATATTATCCGTTGGTTAAAAATATAATATATTCAGGTAATGTAAATTTTGAAAACACGGAAATTGATTTAACATTTTCCGGACTATTGGGCAAGCGTTTTAATACAGGACAATATAATTTAGCCCGTGATCAACTACTCCATAAATATCGATCAAAAGGGTTTAGTCTCGCCCGAATTGAGTCGATGGAAGTAGATAGTAAAAATGAATTATTATCATTCATAATTAATGAAGGGGTTGTTAACCAAATTCATTTTATAGGTAACACTCATATCGCAGAATATGTTTTAAGGAGGGAATTCCCTCTCAAAAACGGAGATGTTTTCCAGATTTCTGCAGCAGAAAAGGGAATTTCTAATTTAAGCAGTCTTGGTTTGTTCGAGTATGTTTTGCTGGAAATTCAAAACGATGATAAACTAAATCCAATCATCGTTATAAAAGTGAAAGAGAGAGCCACCGATATAATAAAGTTAGGTGTGAATGCGAACGATGAACGATGGTTAATTTTTAACATCGATTTATGGGATGCTAACTTTCGAGGGCACGGCGAAGAACTTGGAATCAATTTTTTAGTAAGTAATCGGAACAGGGTTGCCGAATTCGATTATAAAGTAAGGAGAATTTTCCACAGTTATCTGACTTTTAATTTTAAAATTTATCATAACTTACAAAATATTTTTACATATCAGGATGAACCAATTCCTGCTTCAACAGATTGGAAGCGTGTGAATTTTGGTGAATATCGGTTTATTAAATACGGAGGTTCGCTAAGCTTCGGAACTCAACTCGAACGGCTCGGAAATATGATGCTGGAGTATAGGCGAGAGGAACACGAAATAACGGAAATCAAAACTAGCGGTGTTTTTCCCGAAAAATATCCCATCGCCATATTCAAAGTTGCAACTACCATAGATTCAAAAAACCGGATGCCATTTCCAACAGAAGGAATGTTCCTCTCAATCGCTTATGAGTCGGCAATCAAAGGAATCGGGAGCAAATTCTCATTTACGAAGTTAACATTGTCGTTTGAAAATTACTACACTCTTTTTTCGAATCACACAATTCGGCCAAAATTATTTTTTGGAGTAGCCGATGCAACTCTTCCGCTTGCCGAACAGTATTCGTTGGGAGGAATGAATTCATTTTTTGGTTTGAGGGAGTACGACAGTCGAGGCAGACAAATTTTGCTATTTAGCGGCGAGTATCGTCTCCGTTTTCCATTTAAATTTATTTACGATACATTCTTTTCATTCAGGTATGATATGGGAATGATATCAAGTTTACCACAAGAAATTAAGCTTGTCAACATGCGGCACGCAACCGGTTTTCAATTGGGCTTCGATTCACCTATCGGTCCCGTATCAGCCGCAATTGGGAGAAGTTTTTATATCCCCCAAAAAATTAAAGCTCCGTTTGCCAAAGGACCTTGGCTCGGTTACTTTTCTATAGGTTTTGATTTATAATATGACATTTTTAAATCCATTAGTTTTGTTCGGTCTAATCGGGGCGGCAATTCCTCTCATCATTCATTTATTAAATTTACGAAAACTTCAAACGATTCAATTCAGCACGCTGACTTTCTTAAAAGAACTTCAGCAAACCAAAATCCGCCGGCTTAAGCTAAAGCAAATTTTACTTTTAATTATTCGTACTCTGATGGTAATTTTAATCGTCTTAGCTTTTTCGCGTCCGGCTCTGCGAGATACGGTCTTAGGAGGTATCGGCGCACATTCGTTATCCACCGTGCTGATAATTTTAGACGACTCGTTCAGCATGACGCCGCAAGATGATGAGGGGGAACTCTTCAAACAGTCGAAGGAGTCAGCTTTAAAAATTTTGGATTTGATGAAAGAAGGGGATGAAGCTTATATTATTAAACTATCAAATCCTGAATCGGGTGAGTTAGTCCCTTCGAGCGATATTGCTTTAGTAAAAACGGCGATTCAAGAGAGCCAAATTTCACAAATTCGAAATCCTATTGAACCGGCTCTCCGCCTTTCGTCAAAAATTTTGAATGAATCGAAAAATGCAAACAAAGAAATTTATATCATCAGCGATTTTCAGAAAACACTTTTTGAACATCGACAAAAACCATTCGATCAAACCCCTTCGCTATTCGGTAAATATACGAAATTCTTTTTAATCGAAGTTGGGCAGAAAGAAATTTATAATGTTGGAATCGATTCGGTAATTGTGCAAACTAAAATATATGAAAAAAATAAACCGGTTAATCTTACAGCTATTATTAAAAATTACGGCAGCATCGAATTAAAAAATGTTGTTGCAAGTTTGTATCTCGACGGAGTGAGAGTTGCACAAAGCAGTCTCGACCTCAATGCAATGGGGAGGGCATCGGCGAATTTTTCCGCAATTCCAAAACGAACAGGTTTTTTAAAGGGGTATGTTGAACTTGAAACCGATGCTGTTGAATTTGATAACAGAAGATTTTTTACAATCAATGTTCCTGAGAAAATCGGTGTAACATTTATCTCGAATCCCGACGAGTCACGATTTGTGAAGTTAGCTCTAACAGCAACTGCCGCCGAAAATTCTAATTTACTCTTCGAGATTAACGAATTTCTACCATCACGCTTTCAGGTAGCAGATATGACAAAAACGGATGTTTTAATTGTGTCGAATTTCACAAATCTTTCACAAACTGATTTTCAACGTATCAAATTATTCGTTGAGCGGGGGGGTGGGTTAATTTTATTTGCACCTGAAAATGAACAAATACAGAATTATAACGGACTTTTAACCCTCTTGAGTATTCCATTCGTCGAAAGTATTAGAACTGCTAATTTTACGTTCAAGGAATTAGATTTCGATCACCCTGTTTTCGAAGGAATGTTTATGAAAAATAAAAAAGATAAAGAACAACGAATCGATTCACCCGAAATTTATACATTTGCTGAGCGTCAAACAGGCAGGCGGGGGCATTCGATTATCTCGATGAGTAATGGAAATCCTTTTCTCACGGAACACAAGATCGGTAACGGAACGGTAATGTTATACTCAATTTCTCCAAAACTCTCCTGGTCGAATTTTCCACTTAAAGGAATTTTTGCCCCGATCATTTATCGTTCTGTGCATTATACTGCTGCCAATGAAAAGCTTAGTGAATCCGTAATCGTCGGAAAGGAAATCAGTATAAAATTAGGTGGTCCTAGAACTGCTTCCGTTAAATGGAAATTAATAACTCCGGATGGGGGCGAAGAAATTATCAACACATTACAAAAAACAAGTGGTGGCGCCGATATTTTACAATTAGGCAAACTTACAAAATCGGGTATATACGAGTTAACATCCGGTGCCAGCACCGAAGCTTTGCTTGCTGTGAATGTCGATAATGCTGAATCGGATTTGAGGAAGATTCTCAAAGATGAGATGTCGGAATATTTTCAACGGTACAATATTCAGGAATCAAATATTGTTTCTATAACTAAAAATGAAAGAATTCAAGAGACAGTTATGGCATCCCGTTTTGGCGTTGAGCTTTGGAAGTATGCTGTTATCCTCGTGTTATTCCTCGCACTTCTCGAAATGTTGATTGCTTACGATCGTAGAAAAGAAAAATAATGATGGACATAAATTTTACCAGCGAAAAAGAAAAATCGATAGTTGTAGGTATTAAACTTCCCACCTTGACGCGTCAGCATGTTAATGATTACTTGGACGAGCTTGTTCTGCTCGCTGATACAGCCGGCAGCCAGGTTGTGCACCGTATAGTGCAGGAGCGGGTTAGCATTGAAGCATCCACTTTTATCGGTGCTGGAAAGGCAGAAGAGATTGCAGAATTAGTTAAAGAAGAAAATATCGATTTAGTGATTTTCGACGACGACCTCTCACGCACGCAAGTTCGAAATCTTGAAAAAATTATTAACTGCAAAATTGTAGATAGAAGCGGTTTGATACTTGATATTTTTGCGGCGAGGGCGAAGTCGAAAGAAGCCATGACACAGGTTGAATTAGCCCAGTTGCAGTACACACTCACACGGTTAACACGTATGTGGACTCACCTCTCGAAACAATACGGAGGCATTGGCACTAAAGGTCCCGGTGAAACCCAGATTGAAACCGACCGTCGTGCAATACGTAAGAGGTTACAATTATTAAAAGAAAAACTTACTCAAATTGACAAAGAACGCGAAGTACAACGTAAAGGCAGGAAAGATTTTACACGTATCGCACTCGTCGGCTACACGAATGCAGGAAAATCGACTTTAATGAATGCACTTGCCGATGCAGATGTGTTTGTTGAAGACCGGTTGTTTGCGACACTCGATACTACTGTTCGCCTAATGCAGCTTCCTCATTCTCAACAAGTTTTGCTCTCCGACACCGTAGGTTTTATACGAAAGCTTCCCCCGAACCTGATTTCTTCGTTTAAAAGTACTCTTGCGGAAGTCGTTGAAGCCGATATTCTATTGCACGTTGTGGATGTGAGCCACCCCCTTTTTGAAGAGCAGATACAAACTGTAATATCTACGATCGAAGAATTAGGAGCGGAATCAAAAATAACAATAATGGTTTTTAATAAAATTGATGCACTTTCCGATCGAACAATTTTGAATGAGTTGACCAAGAAGTTCGTCGGGTCAATCGCTGTATCAGCTTTAAGAGGAATAAATATCCCGGCGCTGAAAGAGAAATTGTTTAGTTATGTATCGGAAGAATTTATTGAAAGGGTTGTTGAAACCGATCATTTAAATTATAAAGTAATTTCTAAACTTCACGATATCGGTGAAATATTAGAAAAGAAGTTTGGTAATAAAAAAGTATCAATCAAAATACGTTTCAATAAAAAGCGTTTGGGCGACTTCGAAAAACTAATTGCAAAAATAAAATAAACCCGGATTTGTCATTAGGAATAATCATTTGATACAACAAAAGGCAAGCTGA
>JBBIOD010000048.1:0-13909 GCA_037443545.1 Ignavibacteriales bacterium
AACGGGTCGTCTCTACGAATATTTAATTGCATGTGTGGTTGTTTAAAATATTCCAATGTTTTCAGAATTGTCTTTTGCGATTTCCCAACGTTCCGGATTTTCACAAATGTATTTTCTAATGTGATACAATTCTTTTTCGTTACGAATGATGTGGTCGTAAAACCTTGGCTGCCAGGCAAACTTATCATAACCTGACTCATGAATTCTTTTAGTACAAACAGATTTGAATTGTCCGATTATCGAGCTTATTGAATTTGGTTTTAGCGTTGTAGAGACTATGCGTTGCTTCGTCTCATCTGGGTTTACGACGACCCGCCGGGTCGTCTCTACATGATCATTTAATATAATTATGCCGTGTAAATGGTTTGGCATTATTTGGTAGCAATCTAACTCGACATGCTTCCTAATTTTTTCTGTGTTTAACCATTCATCCTTGATTATTTTTCCAATTTCATTTAATACCATCTCGCCATATATAATTTTACCAAAAAACGATATGTGCTTTTTTGTGTTAACAGTAATGTAATACCAAGCTGCGTTTGTATATTCCCATTCTTTTAAACGCGCTGATTCAATTCTGTATTTGTTTTGATATAAGCCCATCGAATATTACATGCAATAATCCGTATTATTTTTTCTTTTTCGACTTGTTCTTTTCGGGCTTGGTTTCTTTCGGCTTATCGAATAACGAAGGTTGTTGTTTCTTTTCTGCCGTCTCTGAAACAATTCTGGTTTCTGTTTCTTTCAAATTGTTCTCTTCGCTTTCCTCGGAAGGAACTGCCGCAATAGCCGCAATCGAATCTTTTTCGTCTAAACGAATCAAACGGACGCCCTGTGCATTCCTGCCGATAACGCGAATCGTAGTTGCCGGCTGACGAATAATCATTCCTTGTGTTGTTACTACAACAATATCGTCGCTGTCGTTCACTTCTCTGATAGCAACCAACTTTCCTGTCTTCTCGGTAACTCGCACAGTAATAACCCCTTTGCCGCCACGATGACTGATGCGGTATTCGTCGAGGTCGCTCCGTTTGCCGTAACCATTTTGGGTTGCGACTAAAATTGTAGTTTTGGTTCGCTTAACGGCAACGGCGCCAATTACTTTATCGCCCTTGCCAAGCCGAACAGCCCGCACGCCAGCCGCAGTGCGTCCCATTTGCCGCGCTTCCTTTTCAATAAAGCGGATAGCTAAACCGTTGTGCGTCCCGATTAAAATATCTTGAGAGCCGTTTGTAAGTTTAACATCGGTAACGACGTCCCCTTTTTTAAGTGTGATAGCGGCGATTCCGTTCTTACGCGGGTTGCTGAACTCGACAAGCGAAGTTTTTTTAATCTGTCCTCTTTCGGTTACCATTACGGCGAATAATTTTTCATCAAAATTTTCGACATTCAGGAAAGCAGCAACGTTTTCGTCCGACTGTTTTTGAATAAGATTTGTAATCGATTTCCCGCGTGCTAATCGGCTTGCCTCAGGAATTTCAAAAACTTTGAGCCAGTAGCAACGCCCCTTATCGGTAAAGAATAAAATATAATTATGAGTAGATGCGATGAACATGTGTTCGAGGAAATCGTCCTCGCGGGTTGCCGCACCCGAAACGCCTTTGCCTCCGCGCGATTGCCTTCGATAACCCGAAACCGGGAAGCGTTTTATAAAACCGTTGTGGCTTATTGTAATTACAACATCTTCTTCGGCAATCATATCCTCGATTTTAAACTCCTCGAAGTCGTAAATAATTTCTGTCCGCCGTTCGTCGCCATATTTATCTTTTAGCTCGCGGAGTTCCTCTTTTATAATTTGAAGTTGAAGTTTTTTATTTGCAAGAATTGATTTTAATTTTTCGATGAGCTTAATTAAATCGCGGTATTCTTCTTCAATCTTTTTTCGTTCAAGCCCCGTAAGCCGTTGCAAACGCATATCGAGAATAGCTTTTGCCTGAATTTCGGAAAGTTTGAAACGTTTCATCAAACCTACTTTTGCAGTTTCGGTATCCTTCGATTTTTTGATGAGTTTAATTACTTCATCGATATTATCGAGCGCTATTATGTAACCTTCGAGTATATGAGCTCGGCGTTCAGCTTCGTCGAGCTCGAATTTGGATCGGCGGACAACGACATCGTTTCTGTGTTTAACGAACTCTTCTAAAATTTGTTTGAGCGTTAATACTTTGGGTCTGCCGTCCACAAGGGCAAGCATAATTACGCCGAATGTAGTTTGCATCTGGGTGAATTTGAAGAGATTATTGAGAACTACTTCGGCATTAGCGTCGCGTTTCAGTTCGATTACTATCCGCAAACCGTCTCTATCGGATTCGTCGCGAACGTCAGAAATGTCTTCAATTTTTTTGTCGGAAACGAGTTCGGCAATTTTTTCGATAAGCGACGATTTATTAACCTGAAAAGGAATTTCGGTAACGACGATAGATTGGCGTTCATTTTTTCCGGTTTCGATGTTTGCTTTAGCGCGGATAATAATTTTACCCCGTCCTGTTTTATAAGCATTGCGGACGCCTTCGTAACCGTAGATAATTCCACCGGTCGGAAAATCGGGCGCCTTAATTATTTTGATAAGTTTATCGTCTGTAATTTCTGAATTTTCGATATATGCCAAACAAGCGTCAACGACATCGTTAAGATTGTGAGGGGGTATGTTTGTAGCCATACCTACGGCGATGCCCGAAGTCCCGTTCATTAAAAGGTTGGGTGCCATTGCCGGCAGCACGGTTGGCTCTTGGAGTGTATCGTCGAAGTTGGGGGCGAAATTAACAGTATTTTTTTCTAAATCCCTGAGCATCTCTTCGGCGTAACGTGTAAGGCGCGCTTCGGTGTAACGCATAGCCGCCGGTGAATCGCCATCTACCGACCCGAAGTTACCTTGCCCATCTACTAACATATACCGCATCGAAAAATCCTGAGCCATACGAACCATAGTATCGTAAACAGCCGAATCGCCGTGCGGGTGGTATTTCCCCAAAACTTCGCCAACGATACGGGCGCTTTTTTTGTACGGTTTACCTGCGGCTAAACCTAAATCCTGCATACCGTAAAGCACACGGCGATGCACTGGCTTTAATCCGTCGCGCACATCGGGCAATGCACGCGAAACAATTACACTCATCGCATAATCGATGTAGCTGCCCTTCATTTCGTCTTCAATATCTACGGGGACTACTTTTTCATTTGCCATTTACAAATCTATCCTTTTAATTTTTTTATCGTTTAAAACTTTATTTATTAATTGGGTTAAAGCCCTTTATTCAGGAGGCTTTTCAATAACCCCACGCTTCGATTACTAGAAATTTTACTTTATGGTCTAATAACGATTTTAGGAGTTTTTTGAATATCCATAAGTTTTTAACCCATCTTTACAAAGACGATACATCGCTTCGTATCTTTCAGATTCAGTCAATTTGAGTTGAAATTTTATTTCGAATTCAAGTTCCTTTTTTGTGTTCGTCTTTATCGAGTATAAGTATTTGAGTTTTTTTTAATTTCGTATTTTCTTACACATCAAGGTTTCTAACATACTTTGCATTTTTTTCAATGAATGCTCTACGCGGTTCTACGTCGTCGCCCATTAGTATCGAGAAAGTTCTGTCGGCATCGGCTGCGTTTTCAATTGTAACTTGAAGTATAGTTCGCGATTCGGGATTCATAGTAGTTGACCATAACTGTTCCGGATTCATTTCACCTAAACCTTTGAATCGTGAAATTACAAAACCTTCGGAACTTACAGAAACGCCTTCGGAAATTTCGGCTGGTGTTTCTATCTCCGTTTTTTTCGACTTTTCGCTTTTCATTCGTTTAAGAATCTCGTTTCTTTCTTCATCGTCGTAAGCATAAAATTCCTGTTTTCCTTTTTTAATTTTGTAGAGGGGTGGTTGTGCGATATAAACGTGTCCGAGTTCAACAATTTCTCTCATATATCTGAAGAAGAGAGTGAGCAGGAGAGTTCTGATATGCGAACCATCGACGTCGGCGTCGCACATAACAATAATTTTACCGTAACGTATTTTAGCGGCGTCGAAATCTTCGCCGACACCTGTTCCGATAACCGTAAAGATTGCGCGTATTTCATCGTTCTCCAAAATTTTGTGAAGTCGTGCTTTCTCGACGTTTAGAATTTTCCCCTTCATCGGAAGTACGGCTTGAAAACGTCTGTCGCGTCCTTGCTTGGCGCTTCCGCCCGCCGAGTCGCCTTCAACGAGGTAAAGTTCACAATGGTCGGGGTCGTTAATCGAGCAGTCGGCTAACTTACCTGGCAAACTTGTAGAACCGAGAGCGCTTTTTCGCCTTGTTAAATCGCGTGCTTTACGGGCTGCTTCGCGAGCTTCGGCGGCAAGCAAGCATTTCTCGATTATCCGTTTGCCGTCGGGGGTGTTTTGCTCTAACCAATTGGATAAATGCTCGCCAACAAGAGACTCGACTATGCTTTTAATTTCGCTGTTCCCAAGTTTGGTTTTGGTCTGTCCTTCGAACTGCGGCTCAGGGACTTTGACGCTGACTATCGCAGTCAATCCTTCGCGGAAGTCGTCGCCGGTAAGGTTTACGCTGTTTTCTTTTACGAGATTGTTTTTAGATGCAAAACTGTTTAGAGTTCGTGTAAGAGCTGACCTGAAACCGACCAAATGCGTTCCGCCTTCGTGTGTGTTGATATCGTTTACGTAAGTGTAAACGTTTTCTGTGTAGTTGTCGTTGTATTGGAAAGCAACTTCGACATCAACATTTCTATCATTCTCATCTTTTGCCACTCCGTGGGCATAAAATACTTTTTTGATAACCGCTTGCCGTGTCGTGTCGATATATTTTACAAATTCAACCAAGCCCCCTTTAAAGTGGAAAGTATCTTCCTGTTCTTCACCTTGGCGTAGATCTACTATGCGCACGATAACTTCAGAATTAAGGAAAGCAAGTTCGCGCAAACGTTCGGCAATAGTTTCGTATTTGAAAACTCGGTTTTTAAAAATCTGACCATCCGGATAAAAAGTAACCTTGGTTCCGGTTTTATTTTTTTCCGATTTACCGATAACTTTAACCGGTGTCTCGGGCTCGCCGCGTTTATATTTTTGATAGAATAATTTACCTTCGCGTTTAACTTCGACCTCCAAAGATTCGCTGAGGGCATTGACCACCGAGACACCGACGCCGTGCAAACCGCCTGAAACTTTGTAAGAATTTTTATCGAACTTGCCGCCGGCGTGCAGAACAGTCATTACAACTTCTAATGCCGATTTTTTTTCTTCGGGATGGATATCGGTTGGAATTCCGCGTCCGTCGTCTTCAACAGTAACCGAACCGTTTTTGTTGATAGTTACTGTTATATTTTTGCAATACCCCGCCAGGGCTTCGTCGATCGAGTTATCTACAACCTCGTAGACGAGGTGATGGAGTCCGCGAACACTCACATCGCCGATGTACATAGCCGGTCGGCGGCGGACAGCTTCTAAGCCTTTTAGGACTGTAATATCTTCGGCGCCGTATTCGGCGTTTTTACTAATTTTAGTTTTTTCTTTTGCCATAATTTATTTACCTGAAAACTATATCTTTCACAATTTCTTCATTTAGTTTATCGTTTAATTTTTTAATAATTTCTTTTTTCAAAAACTGCAGTTCGTTACGCCACACCGATTTTTCGACATGGACGATCATGTTTCCGTGTTCTATTCTACTGGCTTTTGCAACTTTTGCAATTTGTTCGCCAACAACCTCGTTCCAAAGGTCCAAAGCTACCACCTGTTTTAATCGAGCGTCGAGTTTGTAATGTTTTAGTACCGACCCGATTACACTGTCGAGCGTTTTAATTTTAGCTGATCGCGATTTCGCCTTTGCGAACGATAACTTTCTTGTTCTTCTCTCCAAAATTGAGCACCTTATCGAAAATATCGAAGTTAGTTGAAGTAATAAAAGTTTGATTCAAATTTTCTATTAACAGCAGCATCTGTTGGGCTCGGTTGTCGTCTAATTCGCTGAAAACATCGTCCAACAAAATAATCGGATTTTCACGGCATCTCTCCTTGAGATAAAAAAACTCACCTATTTTTAAAGCCACAAAGAAAGTTTTATGCTGACCTTGCGAAGCAAACTTACGCAGTTCGAGTCGGTTAATCTTGAAACTAATTTCATCGCGGTGCGGACCTACCAGAGTTGAACCTAAGCGTAATTCATCTTTATATTTTCGGTCAATCTCGGTTTTAAAATTTTCGAACACCGTCTCGTCTTTTTCCGAATTTCCAATTTCGAAGGATGGTTCGTACACGATAGAAGGAACTTCGCGCAAGTCGACTAACTTTTTGTAGGCGGAAAAAATGTACTCCTGAAATTCGTTAATAAAGTTGCGTCGCCTGACCACGATGCGCGTACCGAACCTGATTAATTGTTCGTTCCACGGTTCTAACAAAGCGGTTGGGTCGTTTTTAAGAAATTTTGCATCGTTCAGAATTTTATTTCTGTGGCGGACTACTTTCCGGTATTCCGAAAGTTCCTCGAAATATGTTTGATTCGATTGCGATAAAACCAGGTCCAAAAATTTCCGCCTTTCGGCCGGACCGCCGAGAGTTATATTTGAATTTTCGGGAGATAAAAAAACAATAGGAAATTTACCAATAACCGATGAAAATTTTTCTGTCCTTCGATTGTTAATCGAATAAACTTTTTCGCCCGTCGTTAAATCGTAGCCGATGTGAATTTTTGTTTTAATGCCATTATCGGAAACCATGTTTGCTTCAATCTGAAAGATGGTTTCGCCGATTTTAACAATCACCGAGTCGTTGCTTGCATAAAAACTTTTTGTTAATGAGATATACGAGACGGCTTCAAGTAAATTTGTTTTGCCTTCGCCGTTATCGCCTAAAATGATGTTTGCTTTATCGCCACATTCTAAATATGAATCGGCGTGATTACGAAAATTTTTTAACCTAATATTTTCAATAAACATTTACAACTAAGTATTCAGCCTTACAGGCATTACCAACATCAACAACTCTTCTTTTTCATGTTTTGGTTTGGGTATCACGATAGCCGCTTTGTTTGGGCTGGAAAGTTTGAAGACAACTTCTTCGCTTTCGATGTGTGTTAAAATGTCGATAATGTAAACTGCATTAAACCCGATTTCTAATGTGTTATCCAAAAACTCGCAAGGTATCGTTTCTTTTGCTTCGCTGCCGAAGTCGATATCTTCAGCAGATATCGTCAGTAAATTCTTTTCAGCAAAAAATCGTACTTGATGAGTTGTGCTGCTTGCATAGAACGAAGCTCGGCGAACAGAGGAGATGAGTTCGTTTTTATTTACGGTCAATAATAAATTATTGTCGGTAGGTATTACGCTTTCGTAGTTCGGGTATTTCACATCTATTATTTTTGAATTAAGTATCGTGTTCTCGAAATGGAAAGTAATGTGAGAATCATTGACTGAAATTGAATTTAGTTTTTCATCTAAATATCTTGAAATAACGTTCAAAGTTTTAGTCGGTAAAATTATTTCTTTTTCTAAATTTGGAGATTCAAAATCTGAATGTATAAATTTAACAAGCCTGTGTCCATCGGTGGCAACTGAGCGGATTTCGTTTTTCATTATCTGGAACAAAACTCCCGTCATAGCCGGACGTAGCTCGTCGCTGCTTGCCGCAAACATAGCTTTAGTTATTAATTTTTTTAGAAGTTCAGTTTCAATATATATTTTGCTTTCATCTTTTAAATCAGGAATCTGTGGATACTCATCTGAAGTTTGTCCTGTTAGCCGGTATTCGCCTTTGTCAGTTTTCATTAAAATTTTACAAGATTCAATATCGGCAGAAATTTCAATTTCAACATTTAGCGGGAGAGCCCTGATTGTATCCATTAATCTTTTAGCCGGAATAATTATACTTCCGTCCTTTTCACCTTTCGTTGTTAACGACGATGAAATGGAAATATCCATATCTGTCGCCGTTACAGTCAGGTTATTCTTTTTCAGACTAAACAGATAATTTTCTAAAATTGGCAATGCAGATTTTGATGGAATTACACTACCTGTTTTAATTAAAATTTTTTGCAGTTCACCGCTTAAAACGGAAAATTTCATTTAATCCTCCTTAATGTTTGAGGTATTGTTAATAATATATTTTTTATGTGTAAAGTTACGATTTTTTAGTGTGATATACAAGAGTTATCCCCACATATTCTGCTTCTGTATTATTATTAAATAATAAATAAAAAGAGGTATAATAATAAGAACTGTGGATATGTTGATAAGTTGAAAAAAATGATTATTAAAAAGCGTATTGATAAAAAAAACTTAAAAATGCCCGTTGAATCAATGTTGATAAGTTGAAAAATACTAACAATTTTTTAAATACACAGAAGCGACAGAAAAAAAGTTGAGTTTATACACATTGAATCCACATCAATCAACAAGTTATACACGTGAACCAATCTTAATTTTTGACCTCAATTGCTGCAACATATCATTATATTTTTTTTCCGATTTAGTAAGGTCTTCGATAGTCTGGATAGCGTGTATCACAGTGCTGTGGTCTCTTCCTCCAAAATGCAAACCGATAGTTTTTAAAGACGAATTTGTAATTTCTTTTGAAAGATACATAGCTAATTGTCGGGCTAAAACGATTTCTTGTTTTCGATTTTTAGCACGGATAAAATTTTCTGGAATATTAAAGTAATCGCAAACAATACGCTGAATATCTTCGATAGTAATATGCGATTTAATTTCGCCGATAATAGAACGGACAACATCTTTTGCAAGGTCGAGATCAATTTCTTTGTTTTTTATTGAAGAGTGAGCTAACAGACTTATTAAACAGCCTTCAAGTTCCCGGATGTTAGAAGTAACATTAGTTGCGATGAATTCGATAACATCTTGTCTCAACTCGATACCGTTATCTTCACTTTTTTTTCGAAGTATCGCGGTTCGCATCTCAAGGTCGGGCGATTGTATATCGGCTGTTAATCCTGATTGAAAACGCGATATCAATCTGTCGTTAAGTCCTTTTAACTCTTTTGGAGGTCTATCGCTTGAGAGTACAATTTGTTTTCCTAATTGATAGAGTGTGTTAAATGTATGGAAAAAGTGGTCCTGAGTTTTATCTTTTCCCTCGAAAAATTGGATATCGTCAACGATCAAGATATCCATACTTCTGTAAAAGTTCGAGAAGTTATTTACTTTATCGGTTTGGATTGAATCTACAAATTCTAATGTAAATACTTCGCTCGTTACATACATAACCCTCTTGGCTTTGCCGTTTTGAAGGGCATGATTGCCTATCGACTGAATTAAGTGGGTTTTCCCTAAACCAACATCGCCATAAATAACGAGGGGGTTAAACTGAGTACCACCCGGATTGTTTGCAACCGCATAAGCTGCCGCTCGCGCGAGCTGGTTACTTTCGCCTTTGATGTAGTTATCGAAAATGTTTTTCGGGTTTAAAGCAGAGTTGACTGGCTTGTCGTAAGTTTTCTCTTTTGATGTGTGGTATGCCGGGTATTGAGTATCCTTCTTAATATCGGTAAAATTGTTTGATAAAGATTTATCTTGATAGTCCAACACTTTGTTGCTGGGTTCGTTGTCGGACATTTCGGAGTTAACTAAAAAATTTATTTTCCCTGAATTGCCTAAAACATTTCTAATCACTTCACTCAGAAGGTCGGAATATCTATCCTCTATCCATTCGTGAAAAAAATTACTTGGAACCTGAAGCGTCAAAATTTTACCATCAACACTCAATGGCTTGATAGGCTCGAACCAAGTGTTAAAGCTTTGGGGGTTTACCCTTTCACCGATGATAGAGAGGCACTGAGTCCATACGTCGGAGGATTGCCCGTTTAAATTTTCTTTTAAAACATCTGAATTTTCAGAGTTTTTGGTATCTAAAAATGTAATCATATTAAACCTAAATTAATAATTATCAACACTTATTTACAGGTTATTAACAAAGTTGTTAACATTTTCGAGTTTACTAAAATTAAGAAGTTAACAATTATAACTATATTATCCACATTAAGTTGAAGTTGTAACTTCTTTAAAATAAAGCACAAAGCATCGTTAATAAAAAGTTATCCACATTTTATCAAACACCTATAAAATCAAATCAAATTGATACAAAATGTGAGGATTTTTCTACTTTAAAAGTTATCAACAATTTATCAACAGCTTCAAATATTGATAAATACTTGTATAAGTATAAATAGAAACTCTTACGAAAGCAAGCAAAAACTAAAAAAATTTCTAAAAAAAAATTTATTTAACAACAGATTGACTGATAAACCTGCGGACAGAAATTATGCTGCCTATAAAGCCGAGTACCCCTCCCATCAGAGCTAATGTAAGATAAAGAGAAAAGTCGATTTTTAGAAATTCTGACAGCTCAGCGGTCAGCCATTGAGATGTAAAAAATATTACCACCCAGAGCATAATAGCGGAAAATATGCCTCCCAGAATACCTTGTAGAATTCCTTCGAGCAAGAAAGGCGTACGGATAAACCATTTTGTGGCGCCGACCAATTTCATTGTTTGAATAATTTTCCGTTTCGAGTAAATAGCAAGGCGTATAGTATTTGCCACTAGAAAAATAGCTGAGACGCCGAAAATAATTCCGACCACCAATCCAATGATGTTTAATAATAGGGTGCGTTTTTCTAAGAAATCAATGAGCTCTTTTCTATAGGCAACTTCGTCTACCCCTTTAATAGACCTGATTGATTCAACAACCCGACTTGCATGTTCAGTTTTTTTGTAATGATCTTTTAGAAAAATTTTAAAAGAAGGAGGGAGTGGATTAAAGTCGAGAACCGAATAAATATCTTCACCGAAATCTTGCTTAAAAATTAGAGCAGCTTCTTCCTTAGATATGAACTGGACACTATCGACCCCCGGGGTGAAGAGAATTGATTTTTGTACATCGTTAATTTGGTTTTTTGTAATCGGTTCCTGCAGGAAAGCTTCGATCTCAACTTTATTCTCTATCAAAGAGATGATACGCGAAGTATTGAGCGAAACAATTAAAAAAAGCCCAACTAAAAGCAAAGAGATAGAAATAGTAATTACTGAAGCTGCGGTAGCTAACTTTGCCCGTTTAAAACCGGAGTAACCTTCCTTAAGTATGTAGATAAGATTCATAATTTAATTATAGTTAGTTATTAAAAATTCGATTCGTCGCGCCATCTTACTATTTTCCAGGGCGATAGAAAAGATTCACGTTCAAATGTTAAATTAGCGTACCCGTCGATACGTACAATGTCGCCGGGATTAAAAGTTATTGTGAGATTAAAACTGCGGACGATGGTTTGACGCACCGAATCGCCGCTTGACGAAACCTCGTTGTTCCAGATCAACGAGAGTGCGGCAGCACTCTGAAAAAGTCCGTATGTCGTTCGCATCTCGTCGTCTCTGCCCCACAAAACATCGACGCCGCGATCATAGTCGCGGTAAATAAAATTGAATTTCGGGCTGATTAAATTTCCATAAGTAGTAGTATCCTTAAATAAATATGCATTTCTGAAATTACACAATATTCCCTCAATTTCGGTTAAATTGGGACAAATTGATTTATCTGTTTCTTCGTCCCACTGCGGGGCAAAAGGATTTAAACAGGTTATCGATGTGAAGGCGAGTAAAATCAGTAAAAAATTCATCATCGATAACATTATTACAACCCGGTACTAAAAACTGCTTTCAGATAACTCCAAGTCATTGAAGAAGTGGTTTTATAATCTTCCCACTTGTAAACACTCCAATTCCGGTTTCGATCGGCGCCAAGGTAAAAGCGTAAATTACCGATAACATGATAATTTTGATTACTATGCGGATAAACGAGCGAATAGTCGAAATTATAAATAACTGAATCGGTAGCTACAACCGGTTCGCCTTTTGGCGTTAAAATAAGTTTAACACTCGCGAAGGGGGGCTTTCCTAAATTTGTAATATACTGCCGTTCCGACTCCAAGCTCCAATCCTCAAATATTGCTCTGTCTATTCCGGCTTCTGCGGATGCAACGAATTTGAATTTCTGTTCTGAAAAATTAGGATCGACAAAACATTTTATATAATTATCCACGTTATATTCTTCGATTGCATTTTTAAAATTTACAAGAACAATTTCGGCAGTAGTAGGTTGTATGAAAGATGAAATTGTTTGCGATGGCTTTTCGGGAATGCGGGTAGAGAATATATCGCATCCTGAAAACAGAATAAATGAAAATAAAAAAAATATTTGTGCAAATAAATTCAAATTAGTACACGTCCTTCTATTGCTCGCGAGAGAGTTGCCTCGTCGGTAAATTCCAAATCGCCACCGACAGGGATACCGCGTGCGATACGGGTTACTTTTAGATCGAGAGGTTTTAATAATCGCGAAAGATAAAGCGTTGTTGCTTCGCCCTCAACATTAGGATTTAAAGCTAAAATTATTTCGCCAGTCTTTTCATTGATACGGCGCAGAAGTTCCTTTACCTTAATATCTTCGGGACCGATCCCGTCGAGTGGCGAAAGCGATCCGCCGAGCACATGATATAAACCAATAAACTCATTGGTTTTTTCAATCGCAATAACATCGTTTGGATCTTCGACTACACAGATCGTGCTTCCATCTCTTTTTGGACTCGAGCAAATCAGGCACGGATCGTCTTCTGTAAAGTTTGAGCAAATAGAACAGTTTTTTACTTTGTCCTTTACGCCCACCATTGCCTTTGCAATGTTTACAACTTCTTCGCGTGGAAGTTTCATAATATACATTGCGAGTCGTTGTGCGGTTTTTCGCCCGATACCCGGAAGCTGTGCTAATTCTTCAACTAAAACCTCAAGTGATTCTGATGTATACAACATACAAAAATTTTTTATAAACCGGGAATGTTCAAGCCTGGAATGTTTGGCATCATGCCCGATGTTGCATTGTTCATCTCTTCTTGGGCCATTTTTTGAGCATCCTCAATAGCTTTATTAACTGCTGCAATAATTAAATCTTCAAGCATCTCGGCATCATCCGGATTGATTACTTCTTTTTCTATCTGGATTTTTACGATCTGTAGTTTGCCGTTGGCAGTTACTTTAACCATACCCCCGCCCGATTCAGCGGTGATAATTTTATTTTCGAGCTCGGCTTGCACCAGAGCCATTTTTTCCTGCATCTTTTGAACTTGCTTTAACATTCCTTGCATATTAGGCATTCCGCCGCCTGGAAATTTCATTCTAATTCCTTTTTATATTGATATTGTATTAACTTGTATTAAAATATATTGTTTTTTCATTGTAAAATCAAAAAAAATTGACTATGTTCTAAAAATTCAATATATTTACCTCGCAAAAAATTCCGCGATAGCTCAATGGTAGAGCATGCGGCTGTTAACCGCAGGGTTGTAGGTTCGAGCCCTACTCGCGGAGCCAAATAAAACCTCAAGCAAAATTCACTTGAGGTTTTTTATTTTATCGAACTCTGGGTGTATATATTGCATACTGAGAGAGACGATAAATATTATATTCGCGAATCAGGCAAACCGAACAAAGATTAGAACTTCATAACATACGGGTAAAGGATCCACCGCCGGCTACCTTTTACAGGGAGTAGTATTTAAATATGAAGGTGATCCTCGGAAGAAGCAATAGAATCTGAAAAGAAAAAAAACTGGAAAATCAAAGATGAGTTGTAAATTATCCAAAAAAATGAAGTAAAATCAGCCAAACATTCATCCTTTAATTCCGTGATGCCCCCACTAAAGTTATTTGACTTTTAAGTTTATTATAAGTAAATTTTTCAAAAGTATCACTAACTTAAAGAACTATTAATATATAGGTTTTAGAATGGCAGATACTCAAAAATTTAAAAAAGTTTTATGGCGTAATGGAGATGTAGTTTCGGAGGAACACTATTACTCACTTGAAGAATGGATTGAGCAGCTTGTTAGTATTGGTTATTCCCAAGCTGGAAGT